>CANLQR010000402.1 GCA_947492135.1 Deltaproteobacteria bacterium
GTCGAGGGGTTGCCGCCCTCACTGCTCAACGGCGCGCTCGATGATCAAGCGCTGCCCGCGGGTGTTCTGGACTTCATCGGTCGCAAGCTGTCGCGCAACGTCGACGCGCTCGAGCGGGTGGTGCGTCATCGTCAGGTCACCGACGAGACCCTCGCTGGGATCGCGCGGGTGTGTCCCGAGTCGGTCTGCGACACGCTGTCCGACAACCAGGAGCGCTGGATGCGTTGCCCGGCGATCGTCGAGTCGCTGTATCAGAATCCGAGCTGCCGCATGAGCGTGATCCACCGCATGCTCGAGCTTGCGGTCCGCGAGAACATCGACCTCCGGCTCCCGAACATGGATGAGATCCGCGCGGCGCTGGTCGAATCCACCGCCGACCCCGAGCGCGACGAGGTGTTCAAGCGTGCTGCGAGTGCTGGTGTCGCCGACACCCACGCCAAGGTCATCGACAAGTACCAGGCGTCAGGATCGGGCGAGGAACTCGACCTCGATGGGGTCTTCGCCGACAGCTCGGGCGAGCTCGATCTCGAGGGCTTGTTTGGTCAAGCCGCCAACGACAGCTTGTCGCTGCCGTTCGAGGACGCCGAGGGTGACCCCATTCCCGAGGGGCTCCAGGCCGCGGCCGCGGCTGCCGCCGAGCAGGCCACCGGCGGCCAGGGCCGGTTCTTCTTGATCTCCAAGCTGCGGCCGATGGAGAAGATCCGCTTGGCGTTGTTGGGGACCAACTTCGAGCGCTTCGTGCTGATCCGCGATAGCAACAAAGCCGTGTGCATGAGCGCGATCAAGTCGCCCAAGATCAACGACAACGAGATCATCGGCTACTCGGCGAACCGAACCCTGGCGCGCGACATCATCTCGTACATCGCCAAGCGCCGCGAGTGGACCAAGCTGTACTCGGTGCAGCTGAACCTGGTGCTCAACCCCAAGACCCCGATGGCGCTGGCCATGGGCTTCATGGGCCGTCTGCACGCGCACGACATCAAGCGGGTGGCGTTCTCGAAGAACATTCCCTCCGCATTGGCGACCGCCGCGCGGCGCAAGATGGAACAGCGCAAGTGACCGGCGAGGCGTCGGGCGCGGGCTTTCGTCGGTGGCTGGAGCGTCACGGTGGGATGCTGGTGGCGCCCCGACGCACGGTGGCGACGCTGGGCGAGGACGACGGCCGACGCGATGGCACCTGGGCGTTGCTGGGATGGTTGCTCGCCGTGCACGTGTACGACCTGTTCCAGGTCGTCGCGCGGATCAGCGCGCTGCGTAGTTTCGACGCGTTCATCGGTGGTGCGGCCGAGATCGCCTTCGCCGTGCTGCCGCCGTTCGTGGCGACGTTCGTGGTCGAGCTGACGCTCGGCCGCGAACGGGCGTATCGCGCGGGCACTTGCCTTGCACCGATGATCGCTATCGGTGCAGTGCTGCGTCTGAGCGAAAGCCTGGGGCTGTGGATCGCCTCGCCGTCGTGGGTGCCTGATGTCATCGCGGGCGCAGCCGCGCTCGCGCTGGCGTTCTACGTGAGGCCGGCCGTCCCGGCGCTGCATCGGGAGGCCCGATGATGCGCGCTGCCACGATCGCCGGTGTGGTGTTCGTCGGGCTGATCGCGACCTCGGCGATTCGCGATGCTGTCGTCGGCGCCGCGAGCTTCGGCCGCATGGGTCCGCTGGCGCCGGGTCGCGACGTCCCCCAGTTTGCGGTTCCCCTCGTCGATGGCGGCACCTTCGCCAACGCCGACCTTTCTGGCCGCGTGCACGTCGTGACGTTCTGGGCGACGTGGTGCCCGTACTGCCGCGACGAACTCGACGAGCTCGGGCCGATGTTCGAAGCCTACGACGAGGCCAAGGTCCGCATCGTCGCGGTGAATCGTGAAGGTGGTGGGGTCACGCCGGCACAGGCCAAGGCGATGTCGAAGCGCTATCGCGAAGCCAAGCAGCTCGGCTTTGGGTTCGCCGTCGATGACGGGCCAATGGCCAGGAGCTTCGGGGTGGGACCGATCCCGCACACGGCGATCTTCGACCGGGAGGGCAGGTTGCGGCAGGTGCATCAAGGACGGGTGAGCGGTGCGACGATCGCTGAGGAGATCGACGAGTTGCTTGCCGAGCCGTAGGTTGTGCGGGGGACAGGAGCTGTTCGGCCAACCCCGCAGTCCGTCCCTTGGGGACACAAGTTCGTTGGGCGCTCGACGCACTTTATGGGAGACGCGGGCTAGGATCGTGTTTCGTGTTGTCCAACGCGTTCCATTCAGCTACAGTGAATTCCACATGCAGGATGCAAGGAAAAACATGAGTCTCGTCTCGTCTCGTTGCTGGGTCTCTCGCTACTGACGGTCGCGTGCCAAGATGTCGGCGATGCGGCGGACTCCTCGACTAGCGGGACTTCCGATTCTGAACCGCCTACTCCTCGGGTCGCGGCGGAACCGAACTTTGGTAATTCCACGCAGTGGACCTACCTCGGCATCGCCGCTCAGTCGACCGGGCTTCCACCGACGTTCCCGATCACGCCCGACACCGGTGTCCCTGTTGACAGTTCCGACCCGTTGGACCCGCCTTCGATCGTAGCAAAACACCGGGCCATAGTAATCCGCGATTCTGACCGTGCGATGTACCGGAAGCTAGCACTCAGTCCGGCGGCGCCGATGGACCGCAGCGTCGGGATCGCCGCCTCGATGCTACTCACAGGGACTCAGGGTCTTGGCCTCGATGAGACCGCGGACGGTGGACCGCAGTCCATCGCGCAGTCACCCCTGGGCCCAATCGATCCTTCCGACGAAGCATGCGATCCAGAGTCTGGTTTCGCATGTACCGTTTTTCCTGGGGACGGCCGCACGCTGCGCCCGACGACGACCACGTTTCCTTGGCGGACGATGGTGGGACTCTATCCGAAGGATTCCAGCGGCCCGTCCCGTTGCTCGGGCGTCTTTATCGGTCCGCGCCATGTACTCACCGCTGCGCACTGCGTGTGGGACCGGGGCGCGCACGCACTGATGCGCGCGGATGTGGTTCCGGGGTTGGACGGTTTCGGCTCTGAGCCGAACGGAGTGGAGACGGTGAAGTACTACGTGCTGCCCGAGGGCTGGGACAATGAGGGGGATATCAGGTACGACTACGCACTGCTTGTGCTCTGGGACCAAGAACTGACGCTTGGCTGGCAGGGACTGGTGGCAAAGAAGCACGTGAACTTGAACGAGACCACAGGATGGACCGCGGGCTATCCAGGCAGCAGTGGGTCGTGCAG
Source organism: Deltaproteobacteria bacterium (assembly GCA_947492135.1). GTDB lineage: Bacteria > Myxococcota_A > Polyangia > Nannocystales > Nannocystaceae > Xiheibacterium. The sequence goes on from CANLQR010000402.1 coordinate 3,223, forward strand.
CGCGTCTCCCGAAGGGAGCGGGTTGTGTTGGGACTACCTGTATGCGCAGTCCTGCACCCTGCAACAGGTGTGGGCCAGCGAGATCTGGCATAAGTGTGACGCGCAAAAGGGCCAAAGCGGCTCTGCCCACTATCACTACAATGGAGGAAACCGGCAGGTCGTCGGTGTGCTTGCTGCAGAGTCCAGCAACTGGACCAAAGACAGCAGAATCAGGTCGGGAAACTTCGATTCATTGTGCGACTGGATCGGAGACTACGCAACGGATGGCCATTCGCATGACTGCTACTAGCATGTGCCGCATCGTCGAGGCCCGGAAGTGGCGCCACGTCGAATCCAGCGCGGCGCTGGCCGTCGCGGCAACCGGTCTGTGGGCGCTGCTGGGTTCTGCATGCGAAGCTAACTGTCCGATTGGGTCTGGCCTTGCGCTCTTAGTGGCGCCTCGGTCCACGCCAGATCTGCCGGTCGCCCAGGGATCGTATTCCTATCAGTTCGACGGGCGCACGTACGGACCTCATGAGTGTACGTACGGCGCTCTCGAGGCGCCGCCACCTGGCGTGGTTTCGTGCGCAAAAATCGTGCTGTTGGTGACTTCGCAGGACGCCGGCGTACTCCGCCTGGATTTCGTCGGTCCTGGACTGGAGCCCTACGTCGGCGAGTTCGAGGTGGAGAGCGACGGGTGCGACGTTATCACGCAGAGCATCGAGATCGATCTGCAGTGGCTGCCGGGGGAGACGCTGTGCCGGCCGTACTGTTCGAATCTCGTTGGCTGCGAGGCGGACACCCCGTTTTCGAGCGTGGACGAATGCGTAGACGCGTGTGCCGCGGACATTGCCGACCCAGTACCGGATCGTTGCGTGCCACTGTATCGCGGCCTGTATGGGTGCCTTGGCGCGGTGAGTTGCGAGGCGTACCTCGAGCATCGCGAGAACGTCCCTGGCAACGCTTGCGAAGCCCACATCGCGGCGATCTCGGACTGCGAGGACAGCCTGTAGCGGACTCGAGGAATCCGCAGCCCCCGAATCACTCCGGGTCGGGCGTCTTCGACGCCTGCCGGATCCGCCCGAGATTCGCGAGCACAAACGCCGCTGCAGCCAAGATGGCCAGCGCGCTCATGACCGCCGCGGTCGATTGTGCGACCAACCACGGAGCCGCTCCACCCAAGCTAGCCGCGGCCGCGATCGCCAGCCCGATCGTCCGCCTCGACGAGGCGTCCTGTCCGAGCGCGCCGCTGGAGCCGACGATGCCGCCGACTCCGAGCACGAGCATCGCGAGTGCAGTCAGGTGCCCTGCCCACCGCGGGCCACCCTCGGCCAGCCGTCCTGCGATGCGTGCCGCACCGTCGCGCGCAACGACCGGCCCCTGCATGCCCGCGACGACGAGTTCGATGGGGTGGGGCTTGTACGGCAGGACCTCACCGTAGGGTCCCTGAGGCTCGGCGAGCAGGTGATGCGGCACGATCGTGCGGCGCCCCGCGTGTTCGGGGGCGAGTCGCGCGTCGTTGTGGACCTCGCCCACGAAGTCGACGTCGCGCACCCGCACGAACGGTGTCGGCCGGTACTCGGGCATCTTGGCGAGCTTGCGAAAGTCCGCCCAGGCTTCGTCCTTGGCGGTGAACCGCAGGCGAAATCCGTCGAGCTTGGCGGTCACCGGAATGACGATGTCGAGCTCGGGGTCGGTGACGTGCTGCACCACCAGCTCACGAACGCTCGTCAGCAGATCCCACGGCGGCGCTTCGACCCCACCGGTGCGGTTGAGCCGCACGAAGGGCTCGCCGCGTGGAGAAGCCACCATGCGAAGGTCGAGGACCTCGCCGAGTTCGTGGTCGAATCCAGCCGGCGCGATCAGGCCCCAGGGTGGTCGTTGTTCTTCGGTCTCGGCATAGGGGCCGCGGTACCCGGCGCGAAAGAACTCGTGGAGCTTGGGATTGAACAGGCGGTCGGCGCCCTCGGCTTCATACATCGCGAGGTGATCGCCGAGGGTCTCGTCGGGGCTCTGGGCGCGGGCGACCTTGCCGACGAAGTGGAAGTCCGCGGTCGGCACGTAGGGCTGCGGATTGAGTTCGTAGTACGCGATGAGCTTCTTCAGCTCCAGATCGGGATTGACCGGCTTGAGCACCAACACCGGGGGCCCGCCGTTGCCGCCGGGGAACACCTCGCGGGTGCACGGAACGTGGATGTCCCAGCTCGCGATCTTCGCGAGCGGGTCCTTCTCGCGCATGCGAAAGACCACCTCGGTGGTGTTCTCGGTGACCTGCCACGCGGGGAGGATCACCGCGTTCTTCTCGGCGTCGAGCCTGGGCCCAAAGGCCATCCCGCGCGGATTGCTGCGGACCATGAAGCCGTAGGTCTCACCGGCGACCAACGGGCTGTCGCTGGGCAGCACCACCGTCTGTCCGACTTGCTGGCTGGGGCGCAGGCCGCGAGAGTGGTGAAGTTCGAGCGGTACGGGACTCGCGCTGCTCAAGCTCACGAGGGCCGGCTCGGTGGTGACGACCAGTGCACCCAGCGATGCCACCAGGCCGATGCTGCACAGCGGCGCAAGCATGGCCGCGCGGGCGGAGCGTGGTTGCACTGCGCCTTGCCCGATGGCCCCCGACAGGCTCGCCGCCAGCACGCCTTCGGCCAGGGCGTGCGAAACGCCTCCGATCACGGCGCCGGTCAACACCGGGCGCACGCCAAAGGCCTCGTTGTACGCGTCGCCCAGGGCGAGTGACAGCACGAGGTCGTCCGCGAACATCAGCATCAGCGCGACGATCAACCAGGCGACCAGCGCGACGGGTACCGCCATCAGGATGATGCGGCGCGCCGCGGGCACGGTGACAGCGATCGCTGCCGCGACACCAAACCCGATCGCGGCCTGCAGCGCAGGGATGTTCCAGGTGTGCTCGAGCAACTCGCCGGTTTGCTGTCCGCCGAAGATGCCGGCGGTCGCGAGCGCTGCGGCGATCGTCGCGAACGACCACACCCGCGCCACGGCGCCGGCCTTCGCCGGCTGTGCGGCCTGGTCGGGCGCCGGGCTCATCGAGGCGCGCAGCACCCCCTCGGCAAAGCGCCAACCCATCGCGAGCAGCATGGCGATCCACATCCACACGACAGCCCCGCGTCCGCCCCACTGCACCGCGAGTGCGCCGGCACCCAGGCCGCCCGCGCCGCAACCGACGGCGAGCAGACCCCACGCTTGCGAGCGACCGTCGCGGTGCAGCAAGCCGCGGGCGGCCGCAGCCATACCGCGCAGCTGCACCGCGCTGGTGACGAGCATCACCAGCAGTCCAACGGCAAGCACCGCGATCGCGATCCACGGTTGCCACAGTCGTGAGGCCAGGCTCGTCAGCGCTTGGAGCATCGGCGGCAAGGGTAGCGCCGCAGCCCTGGTGCCGAAAGCCCAAGGGTGGGTCGCGCAACCTCAAAACCACCGCGACAGCGACGGTAAAGACCCGAGCCGGCGCCAACTCGGTTGGCATTGGCGGTGGTGTTGGCCGCTTTGCGTGCTGCCGCAAGGTCGGCAAGGCGCCGCTTGGGGTCCTCGCGCCGTCGCTGCCCGGCTCACCGCGGCGGGCACTGGGCCCACACGACGACTTCTTGGTGGGCGCTGGGAAGCTGGGTTGCCCGCAGCGACACGGCGCCAGAAAGCTCGCGGATCTGGTCGAACAGCATCGGCAGATCCTCGACGACCCCGGCATCGTTGAGCTTGAGCGTCAGCAGCAGTCCACGGATCGAATTTCCGCGCAGCGCCATCAAGTGCTTGAGCCCCACCAGCGCACGGTGTGGTGCCACGTTGGCATCCAGGACGAGCCAGTCCACCTGCGTCGGCAGATCGCGAGTACGCACGCGCTCGGCGTGAATGCCGATGTGGCGGAAGCTGCCGCTTGGTCCACGCCAACCGAGCACCCGCGGATCCATGCGCGCGGGGTCGATGCCGATGACGTTGGCCCCGCGCTGGAGCAGCGCCATCGCAGCGCCACCAGGGGCCGAGCCGATCTCCACCACGACGTCGCCGTCGTGCAGCGAGAGCCCCGACCAGTCGAGCGCCTCTTCGAGCTTGGCGTAGGCCCGCGACGGCACGTCCGGCGGCACGGGTACCCGGCGCACACCGCCGGGCGCGACCCCTCGCCAGTGGTCGTGGACATGCCAACCGACCATGATCGGATCGGTGAGTCCCGGCGGC
>CANLQR010000403.1 GCA_947492135.1 Deltaproteobacteria bacterium
GTGAGGACGAGGTCGACCTCGAGCTGGTCGGCCTGGTTGGCCTCGCCGATGCGCCGCGAGCCGAGGCGCGCGCGGCGGTTCGCGCGGCCCAGTCGGCCGGTGTGCGGGTCGTGATGATCACCGGCGATCATGCACTGACGGCCGCAGCGATCGGAGCCGAGCTCGGCATCGTCGATGGTGACGACGAGAATTCGCGGCGGGTGTACGCGCGCAAGACCGCTGCCGACAAGACCGCGATCGTCAAGAGCCTGCGCGACCGCGGCGAGATCGTCGCGATGACCGGAGACGGCGTCAACGATGCGCCGTCGATCCGCGAGGCCGACATCGGCATCGCGATGGGCAAAGGCGCCACGGAGGTCACGCGAGAAGCCGCCGACATGGTCCTCACCGATGACGATCTCGGCGGCGTGGTGACGGCGATCCGCGAGGGACGCATCGTCTACGACAACATCCGCAAGACCGTGATCTATCTGCTCTCGGGCAACGCCGCGGGACTCATCATGATGCTGGTCGCGGCGATCGCCGGTTGGCCGCTGCCGCTGCTGCCCCTGCACCTGCTGTGGCTCAACATCATGTGCGAGCCGCTGCCGGGCATCGCCTTGGCGATCGATCCCGCAGACGAGGACGTCATGCTCCGCAAACCCCGAGATCCCAAGTCGGCGCTGCTTGGGCGGGCCGCATGGACGCATATCGCGTGGGTCGCGACGCTCCACGCGGCGGTCGGACTGGCTGCGTTCGCGTGGGGCCTGCACCACGGCGACGTCACGCTTGCGCGAACCTTGGCGTTCTCGAGCTTGGTCTTTGGCGTCTTGCTGCGGGCGTTCGCATCACGGCACCCCGACAAGCTGTTGTGGGAGGTTGGTTGGTCGCGCAACATGCTGCTCGTGGGCGTCGTGGCGGTCTCGGTCGCGCTACAGCTCACGTTGCACGCCGTCGGTCCGCTGCGCGCGTGGTTCTCGCTCGCAGCACTGGACCCCGCCATGCTTGCGGCCTTGTTCGCGCTGGGCTTCGTTCCGGTCACCATCGTCGAGCTCAGCAAGCTCCTGCGGCGTGCGGTCGTTCGGCGTCGCGTGGCCCAGCCGGCTGCTGGGACGCCACAGCGCTGAGTTCGGGGTGGCGGGATCGAATTCCCGGGTTTCATCACTTCATCGGTGGAGCCCCCGGTGTCTCAACACGCAAACGCGATCGAGCCCATGTCTGCAGCCCCGCACAGGCAGCCCTCCCGTTCGCGTTGCGCCTGCAGCGGTCGGGCGGCGTGCTAGAGTCGCGACGGCGACGATGCCCGATGCTCCGGAGTTCCGAGGTTCCCGGCGTGCCTTGCTCGCGCTGTGCGCGACGCTTGCCTGCACCCATGCGAGCGTACAGGTTCGCGCCCCAAACCCCGCGCTTCGCCGCGATCTGCAGCTGACCGACGCGCAGGCGCACTACCTCGCCGCGCTCGCAGACACCGCCGACGCGAACCCCCAGGACGGCGCAGCACTGCGGGCCTCGGGCCTCGCCCACATGCAGTTCACCCTCTCGGGTGTGCTCTCGCTGCGCGATCGTGCCGAGCGCGACCTCGAGGCCGCGCTGCGACTGCGCCCCGACGATCGCGAGCTCGCCCGGGCGCTGGGCCGCTTCTACAACCTGCGTGCGGTCGAGCGCGACGCGAGCAAGGCGTCGGAACAGGTGGCGGCCTACCGCGCATATCTCGGAGAGCTCGCAGTACCCGAGCTGAACTCCGCGCAGTTCGTCGGGTATGCGTTCTCGCAGCTCGGGCACATCCTCGAGCTGCGCGACGCCGGGCGCATGCTCGCGGCCTTCGCCGCCGTCCACGATCTCGAGGACCACCTGCGCGAGCGGACCCGCGCGAATCCGGACGATCTCGAGCTGTGGGCAGTCGCGGGCAACTTCGCGTTTTTCTTCGCGGGCAACATCCCCGGTGGCAAGCGCGAGCGCGTCGAGACGGCCGTCCACTATTTCACGCGCCTGCGAGAGCGATGGGACGAGTTGCGCGCTGGCGCCCGCGACCCCGAACAGTGCCCCAACACCTACGAGAACTTCATGTTCGAGCTCGCCGAGGGCCACGTCACCCTCGGTCAGCTCGAGCAAGCCCGGCCGATCTATCGCGAACTCGTCGAGGTTCGCGCGCCCGTGACCCGCGCCAAGCAACAGATCGCCTACGTCGCCGCCGAGCGCCTGCGCAATCTCGAGCGCTACAAAGGTAAATTCGAGCTGATGCCGCCATGGCCCAGCGACGTCGGTAACTGCGTGGTTTGCCACTCGTACACCAGCGACGTGCCGTTGACGACCCTCTACAGCCTCGAGCCGATGACGCTCGACGACATGCCCAAGGGCAACGCGGACAAGCCCATCGGCACCATGGTTCCGTCGTCCGACGCGGGTCCGATCCCCGCGGAGGTTCGCGCGCTCCTCGAGGCTGCGTGCCTGACGTGTCATGCCCACGGCCTCGCTCCGCTCGCGCTGGAGGACGACGCTGCGCTGTTCGCCCACCGCACCGCGATCGGCCGCGTGGTCGCGGCGGGCCAGATGCCCCCGCGTGAGCGGCTGTCGGTCGAGCAGATCGACATGCTCGTGGGCTGGGCCGCGACCCTTCGCGAGTGAAGTCGCGCGGCCCGAAAACCGCCGTACACTCGCGTCGACGAATGTTCGGCCGGCTCGCGACGTTCGTATTGCGCCATCGGGGCAGCTGCGCTGCGGTGTTCGCCGCGGTCATGCTGCTTTCGTGCGTGGGTCTGTCGCGACTGCGTGTCGAGCTATCGTCGCGGGCGTTCTATGGAGATGGAGATGGCGACGCCGCGACCGCGGCACTGGACGCCTACACGGCCCGTTGGGGCCACGATGACGCGACCGCGATCGTGGTGGCCTGGGCCGCCGACGGCAGCGACGTACTCACGGCCGCACGACTGGATGCTGTCCGTTCGCTCGCCGATGCCCTGCGTGACTCGCCCGCCGTTGCCAGGGTCGACGCGGTCACCGACCACCCGGCGTCGGCGGCGGTCGCCGGCGGTTCGCAAGCCGCACGCGGCTGGCTTCACCAAGCTCCACTGGTACCACTGCTGCTGTCGGCCACCGATCGGTGGACCGCCGTCACAGTGGAACTGGCGTTCAGTTCGGACGACCTTCCGCAAACCACCCGAGCCTTGCGCGAGATCGACGAGATCGTGCGCGCGCATCAGGACGCGGCAGGGCTACGCTGGTCCATCGGCGGCCTGCCGGCCGTGCGCGCCGCGTTTGCAGCGGCGACGGTCAGTGACCAGGTGGTGCTCGTGCCCGCTTGCGTGTTGATGCTCGTGGCTCTGCTGGCGCTGGCATTTCGGCGCGCCTACCAGGTCTTCGTCCCACTGGTGCTCGCGGCGGTACCAGCGGCGATGACCTTGGGCCTGATGGGATGGTTCGGTGAACCGCTGGGCTTGCTCAGCCAGGGATATCTGCTGCTGCTGCCGATCATCGCGGTCACCGATGGCATCCACCTGGTCGCTCGCACAGGCGAGCTCGCTCGCGATGCCGAGGCCGAGACTCCACCTGCACAGATCATCGTCGACGCCTGTGCGCGCAGCGGCTTGGCCTGTCTGTTGACGAGCGTCACGACGGCGGCCGGGTTTGCCTCGTTGCTCGGCTCAGACATGCCGATGCTGCGCAGCTTCGGACTCTGGGCCGCCGTGGGCGTGATGCTGGCGTGGCTGGTCTTTCTCGTGCTCGGCCCGTTGTTGCTTTCACGGGTGCGCGACCTGGGGCCGGCCTCGAACCGCGACCGTGCTGGCGATCGCCTCGCGCGGTGGACCGGGCCCGCGCGCACCCGGGCCGGGCTCGTCCTGGTCATCGCGCTGGCCGTCGGCGCTGTCGCGGTGTGGTGGTCCAGCAGCGTGCCGGTCGACAACCGGCTTTCCGACCTCCTCGACAGTGATCATCCAGTCGCGCAGACCAGTGCCACGATCGACGCGCAGCTCGGCGGCGTGTTGTCCGTCGAGCTCGAGCTCGAAGGCGCAGCGGGGCACTGGGACCAGCCCCAAGCCGTGCGCACGCTGGCCGAGTTCGAGCGGTGGGCGGCGACCCAACCAAGCGTTCGCGTCGTGCTGGGTCCTGCCACCCTGCTGGCAGCCAGCGGCGCTGCGCCGAGCACCGACGTCGAGACCCAGCGACGCGCCTGGCGATTGTTGGACGAACTTGGGCTGCGCAGCGCTGTGCTCGATGATGACGCCCAGATCGCCCGGGTGAGCATCCGCGTGCCGGATCTAGGGGGTCGCGCGTTCGCCCAACTCGAGCAGGAGCTCGTCGCGGGCGCCCGCGAGCAGTTCGACGTCGAGGTGCGCTCGACCGGCACCACCGCGCTGGCCTACCACGGTGTCAATCGCATCGCGACCCAGCTGCGGAGCTCGCTACTGACCGCGTTGCTCGTGATCACCTGTGCACTGGGCATCGCCCTGGCCAGCCTTCGGCTCGCGTTGATCAGCGTGCTCCCCAATCTCCTACCGCTGGCCATCGGCTACGCTGCCGTCGGCGTGGTTCAGGGGCACTTCGATCCGCTCGGCGGTGTCGTGCTCGCGCTCGCGTTGGGGATTGCGGTCGACGACACGATCCACATCATCGTGCGGGCGCGCGAGGCGTTCGCAGCCGGCGTCGAGCGCGACGCGGCGCTGACGGTCGCGATGGCCAAGGCCGGGGTGCCGTGCACGGTGACCTCCGTGGCCCTCGCCGCGGGCCTGGCCTTGTTCGGGCTGTCGTCGTTTCCGCCGCTGCGTCTGCTCGGCAGCCTCGGCGCCACCGTCATCGTGGTCGCTTGGGTGGCCGATCTGTGGGTGTTGCCGGCGTTGATGGTGCTTGGCTGGCGCCCGCGTCGGTGACGGCCCGGGCCTGCGCGGCGGCCCACCGCAACGCGGTGCGCTCAGCGGGAATCCGCACCGCGAGCAACAACACCGCGTTGAGCCCACTGCACACCGCGGCAGTCGTCCACGCGCCGAACAACAGCGGCACGCACGACAACTCGAGCACGACCGCGAGGTAGTTGGGATGCGCCAGCCAACGATAGGGCCCGCGACGCAGCGGTGCATCACCGGGCACGACCAGGATCCGGGTATTCCACCGGCTGCCGAGGCTCGTGATCGCCCAGTAGCGCAGCAGGCCGGCCGCGACGAAGCCCGCCAGCCACCACGGCCACTGCGGCGACACTTGCGGGCCTCGCACGAACGCTTCGACGAGCCAACCGAGCATCCACGAGCCGTGCAACAAGAAGAACGCCGGATAGTGGCCGGCTCCGAACTCCCTGGCGCCGCGGTCGGCCGCGATCGCAGCGTTGCGGCGCGCCACTCGTAGCTCGAGACCGCGTTGGACCGTGATCGCCACGAACGTCGCGATCACCAGCGCGTCCGCGGCGATCATCGGGACCACGCGAAGACCACGGCCTCGGCCGAAAAACCCGGTCCGAGGCCCACCACGAGGCCATGGCCACCGCGCTCGGGCGCCGGTGTGTCTCGCAAGATCCGTTCGAGCACGAACAACGCGGTTGGGCTCGACATGTTGCCGTGCTCGCGCAGCACGGCGTGCGCCGGCGCGAGCCGGGCCGCTGGCAAGCCGAGCGCCGCGGCGTAGGCCTCGAGCACCTTGGCGCCTCCGGGATGCAGCGCCCAGTGCACGATCGACGCCGGTGTGAGGCCGACCTGCGCGCAGCTTTGGTCCACGAACCCTGGGATCACCTCGCGCACGATCGTCGGGATGCTGCGCAGAAAACGAACCGCCAGACCATCGTCGCGCACGTCCCAGCCCATGACATCCTCGGTGCCGTCGAGCAACTGCGAGTGGCCGCCGAGAATCGTCGGACCCGAGCCCCCCGGGACGAGCACCGCCGCGGCCGCCCCGTCGCCGAACAAGGCACTGGCGATCAAGTTGGCACGGCTGCGATCACCGGCCATGAACGTCGCGCTGCAGATCTCGACTGCAACCACCAGCACCGGGCGCTGCAACCCGCGGCACAGCGCTGCCGCGCGGGCCAGCCCTGCCGCTCCGCCCGCGCAGCCCAACCCCCACAGCGGTACCCGAGCGATCGTCCGCGGCAGATCGAGCGCCGCGACCATGCGAGCATCGAGACTCGGCGTCGCGATCCCCGTGCTCGACACGAACACCACCGCCCCGAGTTCGTGGCGGCCGGCCGGGAAACCCGCGAGCGCCCGACGGGCCGCCACGCAAGCCAGCGCAAACGCCGACTCCTCCCACAGCGCGTTCTTCTCGGCGAAACCGCGCTCCTGGGCATACCACTCGAGGGGGCGCACGATCTGGCGCTCGTCGATTCCGGTGTGTTCGAACGCCGGCAACAAGCGTTCGAGGGCGGGCATCGTCGCGAAGCAGCGGCGAGCGAACGCTTGGGACTGCACGAGATCGATCGGATACTGCGCCGGAGCCGTGGCGATGGACGCAACCGTGGCGAGCGATGCACTCACGGGACCTTCTCGCTGGGCACATCGTCGGCGTGGTCGGGCTCGGGCCGGTCACAGCGATCGCGAAAGACATACTGCGACAGCCGCTTGCGGTGGGCGCTGCTCCAGTCGATCTTGGGTCGCAAGCGCTCGGGCGGCAGGTAGCCGAGCCGGTACATCGCGATCAATTCGAGCTCGGGCGGCACGTGCAGCAGGGTCGAGATCTCGGCCCACGCCTCGGGGAACTCCATCGGCGTCGAGATGAACTGGATGCCCATCCCGAGATCGACCGTGGTCAGCCAGATGTTCTCGATCGCCATCCCCAGACCAAGCAGGCTGTACAGACCGCTCAGCTCTCCCGGCCGGTACTCCTCGCGCGTGAGCATCACGCCCAGCAGTAGCGGACTCCCGGCCACCAGGCGCTCGTTGTCGCGGCCCAGGCTCTTGGGCACGCCAAGCGTGTTCACGACCTTCTGCCCGGTCTCGCTGAACACGTGGCGCACGAACGGCTTGAGTGGCCCGGGCAAGTGATCGATGAAGATGCCGTCGCGTCGCTCCTCCATCTCCTTGGCCGAGAACCGAAAGTAGCGGCGGTAGCGGGTGAAGAACTTGCCGCCGGCCATCAGGCCTTCCATCGTGCGACCGGCGATCTTGGCCACCGCGTCGCGGATGTCGGGCGCGGTGATGAGTACGAACCGCCATGGTTGCGAATTGAAGTGGCTCGGGGCTCGAGCCGCCGCCTCGACCAGGCGGTGCTGATGTTCGAGGCTGACGGGTTCGGGGGCGAACGCGCCGTTGGTCGTCGAACGGCGCAGGATGGCGTCGCGCAGATCCATCAGTCGGTCACCCTTGTTAGCTCCACCACGTCACGACCAAGGCCAGGCCACCGAGCGCGGCCTGGCCGATGTGGGCGCCTGATCGCGGCCGGGCACACGGAAATCCTGCGAGCACGGCGAGCACCACCAGCAGCCCCC
>CANLQR010000404.1 GCA_947492135.1 Deltaproteobacteria bacterium
TGCCGGCGTCGACCTCGACGCGTCCGTTGGCACTCAGACACGCACCGTGGCCGGCGTTGAACACGGCGTTGTCCTCCATCGCCCGCACGGCGGCGACCACGGCCTCGATCGCGTCGCCGCCCGCAACGAGCACGCGCCGCCCGCATTCCACGGCGTGGGCCACTCCGGCGCGAGCAGCCTCGAGGTTCTCGGCCGCGATGAGGCCGGCCCCGCCGTGCACGACGATCACCGGGTTCATGGTGCACCCCCACGGCTCACCGACGACGCGGCGGGCGCATACGGCCGCACGGGCACCGCGACTGCGGCACTCCGGGCGGCCCGCCGTTCGGCGCGGAACATTCGCCGGGCATCGGGCCGCCGGCCGTGATCGTGACCGACCAGATGTGCCATGGCGTGAACCACGAGCTGGGCCGCTTCGTCGCACCAGCCCGCCGGGCTCGCGTCGACCGCCTGGCGCTGCACCTGGTCCCAGTCGATCGCGACGTCGCCCGCACCGAACGGAGCGTCGTCGCCGGCGGGAAACGACAGTACATCGGTCGGTCGCGCGTGACCGAGGTGACGACGATGGAGCTCGATCATCGCCGCGTCCCCGACGATGCGCAGGCCGAGCGAACGCAACACTGTGCTGGTCAGTCCCAAGCGTCGGCCCGCGCGGGTGACGATCTCGCCAAGCCGGCGTAGGGTCTCGCGCCCAACCGCAGGCGCAACGTCGCGGTCGACCTGAATTCGCACGATCATCGCGTCCTCGTGGCTGCGGCCCCCTCGAGACACTCGTACACCCGCGCGCCAATGAAAAGGTCGAGGATCTCCGCATCGATCTTGCCTGTACTGGCCTCACCACGCAGAATCTCGAGGGCCTGCGGCATGGGCACCGCGCGCTTGTAGGGCCGGTCCGATGCGGTCAGCGCGTCATAGATATCGGCGACCGTCATCATTCGCGCCTGCAGAGGGATCGCTGTCGCCATCACGCGGCCGGGATAGCCCGAGCCATCGAGATACTCGTGGTGCTTGCCGGCGATCTCGGGCACGGCCGCGAGGGCACGCCCCCAGGGGATCCGTACCAAGAAGTTGTAGGTGTGGGTGACGTGCTGCTGGATCTCGGTGCGCTCGGCCGCGGTCAGGCTTCCCCGTCGGACGGTGAGCGCCAGCAGGTCATCGTGCGCGATCGGCTTGACCAGCACGCCCTCGTCATCAGCGAACGACAGGTGAGCGAGCTCGGCGAGCTTGGAGCTCACGGCCTGGGGAAGCAGTGACGGCTCGTTGGCGGCCAAGACCGTTGCCACGGCATCCTCGAGCTCGGCGAGCTCGATCGCGTGGGCAGCTCGGATGTCGGCGTCGTCTCGGCCGTCGCGAATGCACTCGAGCTGGCGCTCGAGCAGGCGCACCCGCAGGGCGGTTCGCATATGCGCAAACCGGGCATGAAGAAGCTCCAGCTGGTGGGGAAACAGCTTCTTGGCCTTGATGAGCACCTGCTCGCGGACACCGACCTTGCCGAAGTCGTGCAGCAGCCCGGCATACTCGATCTCGCGCAGCTGCTCGGGACTGTACGAGACGTCGCGGAAGGGACCCGAGGGTGCACCGTCAGCCGCCTTGGCGAGGGCCACGGTGAGGTCGGCGACCCGCTGACTGTGGCCGCTCGTGGTGGGATCTCGCTGCTCGATCGCATGCACGCTGGCGCGCACGAAGCCCTCGAACAGCGCCTGAATCTCGGCGTACAGCCGGGCGTTCTCCAGCGCGACGGCGCCCTGGGCCGCCAAAGCGTTGCAGACGGTTTCGTCCTCGTTCGAAAACGCTTCGACGCGGAGTGCGAAGTCCTCGGGGGTGCGAAGCGGCGCCCGATCACGGCAGGCGTTGATCAGCTGCATCACACCGAGCACCCGTCCATCCGGGGTGATCATCGGCACGGTCAGCATCGATCGGGTCTGATAGCCGAAACGCTGGTCGAAGCTGCGGTCGTGGTTCCACGGCGGCATCGTCGCCCCGGGTTCGTGATCCGCGTACAGGTCGTCCACTCGGACCGTCTTGGCGCGCAGCACCGCGCTGCCGACGATGGAATGCGGGGTCACAGGAAACGAAAATTCCGACAGGTCGGCAGTGACCGAATCGTTGTGCGAGACCTTGAATACCAAGCGCTCGCGGTCGCCCTCGACCAGATAGATCGTCCCGGCATCGGCGTGGGTGAACTCGCGGGCGAGTTCCAGGATCATCGCGAGCAGTCGGCCGGGGTCACGTTCGGCGTTGAGTGCAGTGCCGAGCGTGATCAGGCGGTCGGCCTTGCGCGCCTGATCGTAGTCCGCGGCGGCGCGCAGGGCTTCGCCGACGGTGCGCTCGATCATCAGCGTGCTGGCCGGTAGCGGCAGCACATGGACGCGCGGCGTGCGAAGTCGGGCCAGCGCGACGGAGAGTTCGTCGGTCGGCGCCACGGCGAGCAGCACGTCGTAGTTCTCGGGTGGCCAGGAGGTGCACGCGTCGATCACCACCACGTGGGCGCGCTTGTGGGTGATGGATAGGCTGCCGTCAGCGAGCACTTCGACTCGTCCCCAGGTGCCCGCGCGGCCAAGGACATGAGCCCGCACGTGAGCCCAGTCGGCCAGAAGACGCCCGCTCACGCGGCGAGTATACGGGCAGGGCGCGTCGCGGCGACACGGATGCACGCACGGGGACGGCGGCCTTGGCCGTGGACCTCCAGGCGTATGCCCTCCGGGAGGCCGGAGGTCGTGGGCCGAAAATCGCGTCCGCCTGGGACCCGAGGATCGGGCCGGATCTCGAACACGATGTCCATGTCGTCGCCCAAAGCGTCGGCGAGATCCGCGAACGCGCGCACCTCGACCACGGCGTCGGCGGGGCCCATCGCAGCGGCGTCCACGAGCAGACCGACGATGGCGGCACCAAGCACTGTGGCATCGCCCGCTGCAAACAGATCGTCGGCCGCATGGATCGACACCCGGGGACTACCCGGGCCCGTGAGCAACTCGATCTCGACCTCGCGGAGAAGCGCGCGGACGTGAGCGCATGGTTCCGCCTTTTCCGCGCTGGGCGCCCGCGGGGGTGCAACGCCCCGCCGAGTGCCCCCAGGCACTCGCGTCGAGGCGTGGCCGCGGCCTTGGGATGGCTCCCCGTGAGACGCAGTCCGAGGCGCGAGCATCGGCGCGAGCATCGCTGTGGCCACACCCGTCCCCGGTGGATTCACGTCGGGGGGCTCGGTCCGCAGCACTGCCGCGGTTGGCTCGGCGAAGCCTGCGGCGCTGCGATCGCAAATGGGCTCCCCCAGCGCGATGCTGGGCCGCGACGCCATCGGCACCGCGGCCGGCTGGAGGGCAGCGATCAAGGCATTGACGCGTCGCGTGGAGCGCTCGAGCGTGGCGAAGACATCGCGAAGCCGCGCGGGGTCCGGGGGCGGATCGTTCCACGGCGCCAGCGGTCCGGCCAGCATCTGAACCGCGAGCTGAACCGCTGCGCCGGCGTCCCGAAGCGCGGACCAGGTCATCGGTTCTGCGGGTGGCTGGCGATCGTCGGGCATTCCTTCGGCTGTCGCGTCGCGGGCATCGGCACGCCCGAGCGATCATGGGCCGCTGGGGCTGATCGCGGGCAACTTTGGGCCGCTTTTACCGGGCTTCGCGGCGTCGACGGCCACGCCGCCGCAGCGCACTGGTCCGCCCGTGCGAACCGTCGTCCGCGAACGGAGGCGGCAGCAGCGGCTCATGAAAGCCCGTGCTGCTGCCTTGCTGCATTTCGACCTCCGAAAGCAGGATGGCCGGCGCGATCCCGCTGACCGGGATCGACCCACTCTCGGCGTAGCAGTACCCCTGGTCGAGGTCGGGCTCGCCACCGAACGCGACGATCCGCTGCAACGCCGACAACGGGGTGCCGATCAACTCGATGTCCCGCACCCGTCGCCGAGTGCCGGTGTCCACATCGAGCAACCAGACCTCGGCCGGCTCCCCTTTGAACACCTGGAAGTCGTAGGCCTGGGTTTGGGTCTCCCCCGCCCGCACACGAAAGATGATGAGGGCTTGCCGGCGGCCCTGCGACTTGGCCAGCTCAATCAGCTTGGCCTCGAGCTCGGACCACGGCAGGGCGGTGCCGGCCCGGGGCTCGACCACGAAGTTGGCCATCCTTGCCGTCGGCGGCTGCAGGCCGTCATGGCGCCCGTGGCCGTTGCTCTTCGAGGACACCGCGGTCGGGTTGCGGCCCTGCAAGAACCCACGTAGCACCCCGTCCTCGACCAGCAGCGCCCGTCTCGCGGGAACGCCTTGGTCGTCGACGCGGTACGCTCCCCACACGGATCGGTCGCCCAAGCGCGTGACCGTCGGGTCGTCGTAGACGTCGAGACCCGGCGGCAGGATCCGCTGCCCGACCTTCTGCGCAAACGTGCGCGTCTCGCCGCGCGCGACCAGCCGCTCGCCCTCGAGGCGGTGCCCCAACGCCTCGTGGAACAACGTGCTCGCGGCCTGGCCCGCGAGCAGCGCGGGTCCGATGAACGACCCTGGGGTCTCGGCTTTTTGCAGCTCGCCGAGTTCGGCGATCACGTCGTCGAGCAAGCGCTCGAGCCCAGCGCGGCTGGGTACCTCGTCGACCGCGCGCAGGTACAGCTCGCGCGAGGACTCGGTGTAGACCCCGTCATCCGTCAGGATCCAGCCTCCGATCGAGAGCTCGACAAACGTGTCCTCGGTGACCACGCGCGTGCCCTCGGAGGTCGCGAGCCAGCGATGCACGCGCTCCGCGGACAGGGTGATCGCCGGGTCATGCAGCTCTGGGTGCTGGAGAAAACGGCGCGAGAGATCGCGCAGCATGCCTTCCCAGGCAACCCGCGGGAATGGGTCGCTACGTAGCTCTTCTCGGTGGACCAGAGGCGTCTCGCGGCTGAAGGCATCGACCTCGTCGCGGAGGTACTCGCTGACCAAGGCCTTGCGGTGGTCGTAGTAGTCCTGCTGGGCCTCGTCGAACTTCAGCTGGCTGAGCTTCCACAGCGAGACCTGCAGGGCGGCGAGGTCGAGGTCGTCGGGCGCGTCGACCCAGTCCGAACTCTCGCGCTCCTCCGCACGCACCTCGAGGCCACCGTCCATCACGTTGTCGAACTTGTGGCTGCCGACGCGGACCTCGGCGTAGATCTGCGACTGGGTGCTCTCGCGGGCCCTGACCAGCGAGCCGTATGCCGCCTTGAGCCGCAACGCGTGGGTGCGCCGCAGCGTGTACTGCATGAAGTAGGGCTTGGGACTGCCCGGTACCTGGAGCCCCAACATGGAGCGGGAGAGCTCCCGCTCCATCACCTCGAGCACGCTGTCGCGAGTCGAGGCACGGGGGAGAGGTTCGAGGAGCGGCAGCGAGCGAGCAGCCATGGACCCGGCATAGCCGGCGGCGCCCGATCCGGCAAGAATCGCCTCCGAATCGGCTCCCGCAGTCCCCGCAGGGGTCGAGGGTTCCGCGCGGTCCCGCGCCTCAGCCCGTCGGCGGGAATCGCGGTCGTACGCCGTGACGATGACCTGGACCAGCGGATGCCGCATCACATCCTCGACTCCAAACGGCACGATCGCGATGTTCTCGACGCCCTGAAGCAGCCGCAGCGCGTGGACCAGACCACTGCGCTGGCCCCCGGGGAGGTCGATTTGTGAAGGATCGCCGGTGACGACGACCCGCGAGTTCGTGCCCATCCGGGTCAAGAACATCTTCATCTGCTCGCGCGTGGTGTTCTGCGCCTCGTCGAGGATGACGAACGCGTCGTTCAGCGTCCGGCCGCGCATATACGCGAGTGGCGCGATCTCGAGGGTCTCGCGCTCGAGCATGCGCAGGACCTTCTCGGCGGGGACCATGTCGTGCAGCGCGTCGTACAGCGGACGCAAGTACGGGCTGATCTTCTCCTCCAGCGTCCCGGGCAGGAAACCGAGTCGTTCACCCGCCTCGATCGCCGGTCGGGAGACGATGATGCGGCGAACCTGCTTGTCGACCAGCATCCGCACAGCCACCGCCATGGCCAAGAAGGTCTTCCCTGTGCCGGCTGGACCGACACCAAACGTGAGGTCGTTGCGGCGAATGCAGGCCACATAGCGCTTCTGCATCAGGCTCCGCGGCACGATGCCTTTGCCATCGATCGGCCGCTCGAGGATCGTGTCCTCGAAGACGTCGCGCAGCTCCGCTCGCGGGTTGTGACGCAGGATGTCCAGCGCGCGAACGACGTCGGCCGGCTCCATCGGCTGGCCTGCCTGCGCAAGCGCGTACAGTTGGCGCAGCAGGCGCTCCACGATCCCGTCAGTGTCGCCTTGGAGCGTCACCTCGTGGCCACGGACGTGCAGCGTGACGCCGGTTTCGCGCTCGAGCAGCGCCGCTTGCCCGTTGGGCCTGGCCACGGCATCGAGCACGAGCTGGAGAGGCGCTTGGTCTTCGAAGGTGAGCTTGACGTTGTCGGGCACGGGGGCCAACGGCCAGACTGTGGTAATGGCAGGCCGAGAATGACAGTAGCACGCGACGACGCCGACGAAAACACGGCGAGCGCCGAAGTTCGGGCCGCGAAGCCGAATCCGAGTGACGTGGCGGCGGCCGCCGCCGCGGGGCGCCACGCCGCGGGCCCACAGGTCGAGGGCCTGCGCGACGGATTGCCGGGCCTGCGCGATCTGGTGGACCGACTGCTGAGCGAACGAGGATGTGCGTGGGACCGCGCTCAGACCCTCGAGACCTTGCGCCCCTATCTGCTCGAGGAAGCCCACGAGGTACTCGAGGCGATGCACGATCCCGAGCGCCACGTCGGGGAACTTGGCGATCTCTTGTTTCAGATCGTCTTCCACGCGGCTTTGCGGGAACGCGAGGGGGTGTTTGACCTCGACGATGTCATCGCCGGGATCCGCGCCAAGATGATTGTGCGCCATCCTCACGTCTTCGGGCCCAACCCCGAGTCACTGAGTTCCGAGGAGATCGCGAGACGGTGGGAGCTGGGCAAGCGCGCCCGCAACGAGCGTGCGCCCGAGGACCTCGGGGTGCCCGCGAGCTTGCCGAGTTTGCACCGCGCCGCGCGTCTCCAGGAGAAGGCAGCCGCGCACGGGTTCGACTGGCCCGATGTCGGCGGCGCCCTCGCCAAGCTCGACGAGGAGCTCGGCGAGTTCACCGAGGCGCGAGCGAGCGGAGATCAGCAGGCGATCGCCGACGAGCTCGGAGACGTGCTGTTTGTCCTGGTGAGGATCGCGGGCAAGCTCGGGCTCGATGCCGAGGCCGCCCTCGCGCGGACCAACGCCAAGTTCGAGCGCCGATTCGGCCACGTCTTGCGCAGACTCGGCGCCCAAGGCCTCGAGCCTTCGTCGGTGGGACTCGAGGGCCTCGACGCCCTGTGGAACGAGGCCAAGCGCGCCGAGCGGGGAAACCTCCCACCCACATAGGTGCCGCCTTGGCGGGGT
>CANLQR010000405.1 GCA_947492135.1 Deltaproteobacteria bacterium
CCGCGCGATCGACAATCGCGAGCGCCTGGCGGCAATGCTGGCCAAGCTCCCGGGGGTTCGCGTGTTCGAGTCCTGGGCGAACTTCGTGGTCATGCGGCTGTCTGGGCGCGCGCAAGCCTCAGCGCTGGTCAAGTCGCTCGCGGACAACGGGATCCTGATCAAGGACGTCGGACACCTGCCGCAAATGGCCGGATGCGTGCGGTTCGGCGTCGGCACCCGCGAAGAGCTCGACCACGTGGAGTCGGTGCTACAGGCCTGGGTCGACGAAGTCGGAGCGTGAGCCGTCGAGGGCGCACGCTCCCGGCGACCGGCGCTGCGTCAAGCGCAGAGCTTGTCGCAGCCCGCTTGTTGGGCGCACCCGAAGAACGGCTCGAGCGCGGGCGGCACGGCCTGCACCTCGCAGCTGCCAGCGCATTCGATGGGGACGCCGCCTTCGTTGATGCAGGTCAGCATGCAGGCACACGGCTTGTCCGCGACGCAGGCTGTGAACTCGGCGCAACAGTTGTCGACTACGATGCAGTCGAAGCATGGGTCGTTCATGGGTTCGCAGGCCACCGCGCCGGTGGTGCCACTGTCGCTCCCACCGCTGGTGTCAGGGTCGGTCGTCCCGGTATCCGAGGTCGCGGTCGTACCGGTGTCGGTGGACTCCGAGGTCGTCGTCGCGTCGGTCGTGTCGGGATCGGTGGGGTTCACCGTCGTCGAGTCGCTGGTCGACGCCGACGTGGAGACGGTCGTGGTGACGGTGGTCGAGTCCGACGTCATCGTCATGGCCGACGTCGTTTCGCTGCCAGTGCCCTCGCTGGTCCCGGTGTCCTCGGCCTCGCGGGGCAGCCGGCCACTGTAAGGAACAACAAGGCGGTGCCCGCCAACCATGGAGTCGTGATGCGCATGAGATAGGCTACTTTCTGCGCAGCTCGGGGCTGCGCGCACGTGGAAGCTCTGAACTCGACGGTTGATCGTACGGTCTGTGACGGAAAATTCGTACTATCGCGGCGATTGACGCCCGAACTGCGCGCATTCGCCCGCGGCGGGGGTCAGCGACGGACCGTGGGCCACAGCGCAGAGGCGAGCGCGTAGAGCTCATCAACGCTGGTGGGTGGCGGATCCATCCGCGCCACAGTGCACACCGGCGTCGTTGGCCAGCGCGCGCGCAGCTCGGTCGCCCCGCGCTGGGCCGAGTTCGCCTGGCGCTCGACTGCCCCGCGGAGCTGGGCCATGCGCAGCGCGATGGCCTTCACGTCGACCGTCATCCCCTCGCGTGTGGCAGCCGCGCCGAGCGCGGCCTCGACCGCGGCATCACCGGGCCACCGCGGGACCTGGCTGTCGAAGCGATTGAGCACCACCGCGTCGATCCGCAGCCCTCGCTGGGCCAGCACGGCGAGAAACGCCAAGGCCTCGCGCACGCTGAAATCCGTCGCCGAGGTCGTCAATACGACCCCAGTGCTGGGCGAGGTGAGCAGACCGGCGAGCGCCCCGGCCCGCCGCTGAAACTCGCCGAGCACCTGGCCAAAGTCGCCCAAGAAGCGGCCGAGGTCGCCGATGAACGCGCCGCCACCGATCGCCTCGAGCGCCTTGAGCATCAAGCCGCTACCCAGACCCAGAAACCGCATGCCGATGCCGCCCGACTGGGAGAGGAACTTGGCAGCGGGGTTGTTGGCGACCTCGGAGATCTGCGCGGGCGCCTCGAGAAACTCGATCGCGTTCGCGGTCGGCGGGGTGTCCAACACGATCAAGTCGTGCTGTCCGGCCGCGGCCAGCATATGGACCTGCGCGATCGCAGCGTACTCGAGCGCGCCACCGAGGTAGCGCACCATCGCGCGGTAGATCGGGTTGGCCAGCATCGCCTCTCCGGCCTGAGCCGAGGGCGAATGGGTACGCACGATGGTGTCGAACGTGCGCTGGGTGTCGAGCACGAGGCAGTCGAGGATCGCGCCGGCGTGCTCGACCTGCACGATGGTGCCGGCCGGCTTGTCGCCATCGACGCCGAGCGCCTGCGCGAGCCGTCGCGAGGGATCGATCGTCACAACCACGGTCCTGCGGCCGGCGACCGCGGCACGCAGTGCCAGTGCCGCCGCAACCGTCGTCTTGCCGACACCACCCGGGCCCACCACGAGTTCCACGCGGCGCGTCGGCGCCAGGTCGACCACCGCTCCACCCGAGGGCGTGGACCCCGACGGGGGCGTGGACGGAGTCATCGTCATGGCGTAGCTTCACCAGCGTGACCGCGGTTCAGCGATTTCGCGTGCGCGTCGGCGAACGAGATCATCAGGTCGAGATCGATCGCGATGGCCGCGTCGAAGTGGATGGTGAGGCCTACGAGGTCGTGCACGGCGCGGCCGACCGCGTCGCCATCCGTCGCCCAGGAGCCGCCGCCCACGTGGTGGTCACCATCGCACCGGGGCCTGCACCCGAGCTCGCTGTCGTGGACGGGATCGTCCACGCCGTCGGTGTGATGACCGCGCAGCAGGCCGCGCTCGCCGACCTCGTCGGCAGCTCGGGCCACCGCGGCGGCGACGGTCGCACGATCGTCTCGCCGATGCCGGGTCGCATCGTCCGCGTCATGGTCGCCCAGGGTGATGAGCTTGCCGCAGGTGCGGCGCTGGTCATCGTCGAAGCGATGAAGATGGAAAACGAGGTCCGGGCCACGGTCGCGAGCCGGGTCGTACGCGTCGCGGTTGCGGCCGGCGACACGGTCGATGCCGGTCAGGTGCTGCTCGAGCTCGAACCTCATGCGCCGCCCCCGGTGACTGCGTAGCCCGCCGTGCCTTCGCGGCTGGTGGTCAGGCACTGCGCCGCCGCGAGCAACTCGAGCAACGCTTGGCGATCACCAACGCCTTCAAATCGCCACGGCAGCGTCAGCGTCGTGCGTCGCCCAGTCCCCTGGGCCCGAGCCCAGGCCGCGAGCTCCGCGTCGTGACGTCGCCCGGTATTGCACACCTGCGCCAGCGCCTCGGCAACCTCGCCCACCGGCCCATCGGGGTCGATCTGCTCGAGCACCGGCACATCCGTGGGCCACAGACCATTGACCACCACCGCAGCGACGCCGATGCCGACTTGCTCTTCGAGGGCCAGACCGAGCTCATCGAGTTCCGTCAGCGGCCACCGCTCGGGCAAGCCCACCAGCAGCGCCGCCGTACGCGAGCGATCCTCGAAGTGCTGACACATCAGCTCGGCCTCGCGTGTCAGCGGGCCTGGGGCAATCGTCTCACGGATCGCGCGCGGCACTCCGAGCGCATACAGCAAGTGTCCGGTGGCCGGACCATCGAAGATCACGGTGTCGTAGTCGCCACCGCGGAACGCATCGTGCCAGGCCTTGCCGACCAGCGAGAAATCATCGAGGCCGGGAATCGCTCGCATGAGCCGCGACACCACGCGGTTGTCGAACACTGCCGTCGAAAGCCGCGAGCTATGCAGCACCAGCGCGCCGTACTCGCGGACACAAGCCGGCGCCGACAAGCGCTGGATGAACAGACCGCGGTCGATCCGCACCGGCTGGTCGGTGAGTGCTTCGCCGCCGAGCATCCACGCGAGCCGATCATCGTGACCGGTCGTCGCGACCAGCACCCGACGACCGCGCTCGGCGAGCGCGAGACCACACAACGCAGCGACGGTCGTGCGTCCGACGCCGCCCTTGCCGCTCACGATCACGAAGCTGCGCCGGGCGAGTTCATCGAACATGCCCGCAGCTGTGTACTCCGCGGGCCCCGCCGCACCGTCCGACATCGCGGCCGGGAGCCTGTCACAGCCAACGCGAGGGTGCCACCGCGCCGATCCGAACGGACCTGTTAGAATCCCGCCCGAACGCGCCTTGCGCGCATATCCACCGTGGCCATCGACATCAAGTCCAAGCCCGAGATCGAGAAGATGCGGCGCACCTGCCGGCTGGCGGCCGACGTTCTCGACATGATCGAGACCCACGTGCGCCCTGGCGTGACCACGCTGGAGCTCGATCGAATCTGTCACGAGTTCATCGTGCGCAATGGCGCCTACCCTGCGCCGCTGAACTACAAGGGCTTCCCCAAGTCGATCTGCACCTCGATCAACGAGGTCGTCTGTCACGGCATCCCCGAGGCGCGCGCGCTGCTCGACGGCGACATCATCAATATCGACATCACGACCATCGTCGACGGCTACCACGGCGACACCTCCGAGATGTTCTACGTGGGCGAGGTCGACGACGCCGCGCGCAAGCTCATCGACGTCACGCGACGCTCGTTGTGGCTGGGCATCGAGGAGGTCGGGCCCGACAAGCGCATCGGCGACATCGGCGCGGCGATCGTCGAGTACGCCAACCGGCAGCACCGCTACGGCGTGGTCGAGGCCTTCTGCGGCCACGGCATCGGTCGCGAGTTCCACACCGCGCCGCAGGTATCCCACGTCGGACGTCGGGGCACCGGCATGCGCATGCGCGAGGGGATGACCTTCACGATCGAGCCGATGATCAACGAGGGCACGGCGCACTGCGAGGTCCTCGACGACGGCTGGACGGCGATCACTCGCGACGGCCGCCTCTCGGCTCAGGCCGAGCACACCGTGCTGGTCACGGCCAACGGCTTCGAGGTTCTGACGCTCCGTGCCGCTGCCCGCCAATGACACGCTCGGGCGTCCAGTGCTACTCGGGCGTCAAGTGCTAGAGATTCGCCCCAGCGCGTGTCCGCTCGACTGCCCCGACGCATGTAGCCTCGCGGTGTCGGTCGAAGGCGATCGGATCGTCAGCATCGACGGTGACCACCGCAATCCGCTGACCGCGGGGTTCATCTGCAGCAAGGTCCGCAACTTTGCACGCCACGCGCAGTGCGACGAACGCCTGAGCGACCCCCTGGTGCGCACGGGCGCCAAGGGCAGCGGCGACTTCGCCAAGGTTTCGTGGGACGTCGCACTCGACTTGGTCGCGACTCGGCTCCGTGACATCGCGAAGCGCCACGGAGGCGAGGCGATTGTTCCGCTGTGCTATGGCGGCAGCAACGGGGCGCTCACCCAGGACGGCGTCGATGCTCGGATGTTTCGCCGACTCGGTGCCAGCCGACTTGCGCGCACGGTGTGTGCGGCGCCCAGCGGCAGCGCGGCCATGGGCCTGTACGGCAAGATGCCCGGCATCGCGCTCGCGGACTATGAGCACAGCGCGCTCACGGTGTTGTGGGGCTGCAATCCTTCGGCATCAGGGATCCATCTGGTGCCACCGCTGCAGCGGGCGCGGGCCCGCGGCGCAAAACTGATCGTCATCGATCCCCGGCGCACGCCGCTGGCTCGCCACGCCGACGTCCATCTGGCGCTCCGTCCGGGGACCGACCTCGTGGTCGCCTTGGCCCTCGCACGGTGGCTGTTCGACCATGGCCACGCGGATCTCGAGTTTCTCGAGCGCCACGCCACCGGGGTCGAGGCCTTTCGCGAGCGCGCCCAGGCCTGGACGCTCGATCGCGCGGCGGCAGTCGCCGAGGTCGACATCGGCGACCTCGAGCGCGTGGCCCAGCTCTATGCCGAGGCCTCGCCCGCGGCGATCCGCTGCGGCTGGGGGCCTGAGCGCAACCGCAACGGCGGTTCGGCGATCGCGGCGATCCTTGCGCTGCCGGCGGTCGCCGGGAAGTTCGGGGTCCTGGGCGGTGGCTACACGATGAGCAACGGCCGAGCCCTCGCACTCGACGGCGAGGCCTCGATCGCCCAGAGCGAGCCCCCGACCCGCGAGATCAACATGAACCAGGTTGGCCGCGCGCTCGCCGTGGGCCGAGCCGGCGGCGTCTTCGGGCTGTTCGTCTACAACTGCAATCCGCTGGCGACGCTTCCCGATCAAAACGCGGTGCGACGCGGGCTCGCGCGAACCGACCTATTCACGATCGTGTTCGACCAGGTGATGACCGACACCGCACGCTTTGCCGACGTGGTGTTGCCTGCGACGACATTCCTCGAGCACGACGAGTTGCGCAGTAGCTATGGTGCGATGACGGTTCAACGGTCGCGTCCGGTGGTCGCACCGTTCGGTCAGTCGCGACCGAATTACACCGTATTCGCCCAGCTGTGCGAACGACTCGGACTCGCGCGCCCCGACGATCCGACCTCCAGCGACGCCTTGGTGGCGGCGATCGTCGACCACAGCGCTTGGCCGCCAGGCGCCGCGGCGGCGTTGATGGCCGACGACCTGACGCAGGTCCCTGCAGGGCGAGTCCAGTTCGTGGACGTCTTCGCGCGCACGCCAGACCAAAAGATCAACCTGTTTCCCGAAGCCCTCGACGCCGAAGCTGGCGGCAACCTGTATCGCTATCAGGACGATCCCGGTACGCCGCGGCATCCGCTGGTGCTGGTGTCCCCCGCGCTTGCGCGCCAGGTGAGCTCGACGTTCGGTCAGCTCGATCGTCGTCCGGCCGCGCTGCACATGAACCCCAGCGATGCTGCCTCGCGAGGTCTGGTCGACGGCGGGCGAATTCGCGTCTTCAACGAACTCGGCGAGGTCCACTGCTCGGTCGTACTGGACGACGACCTGCGGCCGGGGGTGGTCTGTCTGCCCAAGGGACTGTGGTCGCACCGGACCCAGAACGGCGCGACCGCCAATGCCCTGTGCTCGGACGCTCTGGCCGACCTCGGTGGTGGCGCGACGTTCAACGACGCGCGGGTTCAGGTCGAAGCCGTGCCTTGACCTGCCGACGCGCCCTGGGCTGCGGCTTTCCGCGCCCGGCGGTATAGTCCTCGCGGTGAGGGATCAAGGCGACGACGACCGCGCCGATGGCATCGACCCGTTGGACGGCAATCCGGTTGCGGGGCCCGAGGCTGCAGGTGGGGGCTCGAGCGAGGCCGAGGCGCCGCCGAGCGAGACCAACGCGCCGAGTGAGGCCGACGCGCCGCGTGAGACCGACGCGCCGCGTGAGACCGACGCGCCCGGAACTCGACGCGCAGCCCCGCGGATCGAAGCCGACGCGCCGCGGACTGAGGTGCGCGGTGTCAGCGGCGGCGCTCTGGTGCTGCGACCCCCGGCCGAGTTCGAGACCATCTTGGGCAGCCCCGACGATGTGACCTTCGAGCTGCCCGATGCCCTGGACCTCTACGATCTGGTCCGCGGCACGACCATCGCCGGGCACGTGCTCATCTCGCGCCATGCTGACGACCTGCTCGGACCGATCTATGCGGCGTATGACGGGGAACGTGATCGCAAGGTCGCACTCCGGCTGATCCCTTTCGCGCTCGACGACCCCCAGACCAAGCGGCAGGCAGGACTGGTCGAGTCGCTGTCGGCGATCGCTCGCGTCTCTCATCCGTGCATCGTGCCGGTCTACGCGGTCGGCATGTGGACTGGCGGGGTTTATGTCGCGATGGAGTTCATCGAGGGCATTGACCTGCGCTCGTGGAGCGAGGCGCGCGACGAGCCGTTCCCGTGGCCAGAAGTGC
>CANLQR010000406.1 GCA_947492135.1 Deltaproteobacteria bacterium
AAGCGACTACTGCGAGCGCTGCTCGAGGGCCACACCGACAAAGTGCTGTTCGCCAGCTTCAGCCCGGACGGGGCGCGAATCGTCACCGCGTCGATGGACGACACGGCGCGGGTGTCATACATTATGACGTCAGTATGGCGAAGAAGAACGTGGCAACGACGGGGTACACGAGCCCCGTACGGGACGAGGCGAAGCAGGCGACGCGAGAGCGCATCCTCGACGCTCTCGTCCGTGTCGTCCTCGAGGATGGGATCCACGCCTTCAGCGTCGCCACCGTGGCCCAGCGGGCCGGGGTCTCGCACCGCACGGTGTACCGCCACTTCGCCTCGCGCGAAGATCTGCTCGAGGCCTTGGCGGAGTCTGTGGACGCCGCGAGCCTGACCGAGGCAACCGGGACCCCCGGGCGGCCACCCGACCCCAGCTTGGACGCGGCGAGCGAGCAAGCCGGCGGCATGATCCGGGCGCTCGAGCGGCTGCGCGACCAAGCGAGCGCCGAGTTCATCATGAGCGTCGCGCTGCGCCACAACACCCGCGGCAAGCGACAGCGCTGGGCGTTCATGCAGGCGAAGGTGCGCGAGCGTTTCCCTGCATTGCGACCGCGCGAGCAGCTGGCCGGGGCGGCGGTTGTACGCGGGCTGGCCAGCAGCAACCTCTGGTTCCACCTGTGCGTGCAGCTCGGCGTCCCCGCCGATGCCGCGGTCGAGGGGATATCGCGCGCGCTCGACCTCGTGGTCGAGGATCTCGCGCGGCGCAACGACGCCCGTAGCCGAGAGAAACGAAGTCGAGGAAGCCGATGACCCAAGCAGCAAGGACAGGAGGCGTGCTCCCATCCATCACGACGCTCGTTCCCCTCGAGCAAGCCGGTGACGCGACCACGTGCGGCCACAAGGCGGCTTCGCTCGCCGAGCTGCTCCGACTTGGGTTCGAGGTCCCCCCCGGCTTCGTGATTCCCGTCGGCGTCACCCCCGATCCGCTCGAGCTCGCACGCGCCCTCGAGACGCTCGGCGACGGCCCCTTCGCCGTCCGCTCCTCCGGTGTGGCCGAGGATCTCGACGATGCCTCCTTCGCCGGCCAGTACGAGACCGTGCTCGACGTCGCG
Organism: Deltaproteobacteria bacterium; assembly: GCA_947492135.1. Classification (GTDB taxonomy): domain Bacteria; phylum Myxococcota_A; class Polyangia; order Nannocystales; family Nannocystaceae; genus Xiheibacterium. Next base: position 1,100 of record CANLQR010000406.1, read on the forward strand.
GGGCCTGCGGTCGCCGATGCTGCCCTACGATGCGTTGCCTCGGCCGGCGCCGCCCATGTCGCGCTCTACGCCGGTGCTGCCAACACCCCCGCGCTCGGGATGGCGGTGCTGGTCCAGCGCATGGTCCCCGCGGATGCAGCAGGGGTCGCATTCTCGGCCGACCCACTGTGTGGCGACCACTCGGTCGTCGTCATCAACGCGATCGACGGTGTCGCCGACCGACTCGTCGCAGGCGAAGTCGATGGCGATCTGTGGCGCGTGGGTCCCCAAGGCGCCGTCGCGGGCGAGCAGCCCTACGGCGCGATCGACCGCGAGACTGCCGAGACCGTCGCCTCGCTCGCGCGCCGAATCGAGGCGCTCCGCGGCGTCCCGCAGGACGTCGAGTCGGCGCGGGCCGGCGGGAAGATCTTCGTCCTCCAGGCCCGTGCCATCACGGCGTTGCCCATCGCCCCCGAGATCGAGATCCCCAAGGGCACCTGGGAGAAGGACGCCGCGCACTTCCCCGAGCCCGTGTGCGCGTTCGCTGCGAGCACACACCTACACACGACGAGCATGGCCAACTTGCTGCCGAATGTCGGCCTCGTCCCCGACAAGTTCGAGACTCGCATCATCGGCCACGAGTTCTATCTTCACATCGACCCGGACGATGGTGGAGCGAAAGCGCCGCCGTGGTGGGTGATCGGCGTCGTCGCGCGGGTGTTGCCCTCGTTTCGCCGCAAGATGCGGCGGGCCGAAGAACTCTTCCGCGCCGGCTACTTCGAGGAACTGCCCCGACGCTGGAACGCCGAGCTCGCCGGTGCGCAGCGGGCCGAGGTCCGACGGCGCGCCGGCATCGATCTCGCAGCGCTGTCCGACGACGCGTTCTTCGCCCACGTCCGCGAGCTGGGGGAGTTCGTCGCGACGAGCATGCGGCTCCACTTCGAGCTGATGTTCCCCCACGCCATCGGGACGCACGAGCTGTGCCGTGCGTGCGATGAGCTGCTGGGCTGGGACGTCGCCAAGGCCGCCGGGCTGCTCCAGGGCCTGTCGAGTGCGTCGGCGGCTCCGGTGCACCAGCTCGCGAAGATCGCCGACCTCGCGCGCCACCGTCCGGCAACCTGCGAGGTCATCGACGCTGGAGGCATGCACGTCGTCGAGCGACTGCTCGACGTGGATCCGGAGATCCATGGGCTCGTCGTCGAGTACCTCGCGTTCTGGGGCCTGCGGACGTTCGGGCCCGACTGCAGCGCCCCGAACCTCAGCGAGCGCCCCGACCTCGTCGCGAGCTCGCTCGCCGGGTTGATCCGCGACGGCGGCTTGCCCGATCTCGAGCCCGAGCGGCAGCGAGTCCTCGCGGAGGCACGCACCGGACTGCGCTTGGCCGCCGATCGCAAGCGCTTCGACGACGCGCTGGCCTACGCGGAACTCGTCTACCCGATCCGCGAGGACAACGTCATCTTGACCGATCAGCTGGTGATCGGGCTCGTGCGCCGCGCGGGCATCGAGGCAGGACGTCGCCTGGTCGCTCGTGGCCTGGCGCGCGAGGTCGAGGACGCGATGATGCTCGGCGTCGACCAGATCGAGGACCTCCTCGCGCGCGGCGCAGACGCTCGCCCACTCGTCGGGCGCCACCGCCGCGAGCTGGCGTGGGTGCGCAGCAATCCGGGCCCGGCGCACTACGGCCCCGCCCCGGCCGCGCCGCCGAGCCTGCGGGGTCTGCCGAGGGCCGGACGCCGCGTCAACGAAGCGCTGCTCTTTGTCATGTCACAGGAGGTGACGAAACCACAGGCCCAGAGCGGCGGCATCATCCGTGGGATCGCGGCGTCTGCCGGGACCTACCGCGGCCGCGTCCGCGTCATCACCTCGGCCGCCCAACTCCATCTGCTGCGCTCTGGCGAGGTTCTCGTGTGCCCCTCGACCTCGGCGGCGTGGATGATGGTGTTCCACCGCGCGGGCGCCCTGGTCGCCGACTATGGCAGCGTGTTGACCCACACCTCGATCGTCGCGCGCGAGCACCGACTCCCGGCGGTCGTCGGAACCCACTGCGCGACGACCGAGTTCGTCGACGGCGAGGAGGTCATCGTCGACGGCACGAAGGGCACCGTGACGCGCTGCTCGGCCGCGTCCGTCGACACGTGAGGCGACTCCGCCGGCGGTACGCGCCGGGCAGACTGCGGACGGATCGAGCAGACCATCGTCGGCGAGATCTGCCCCCAGCGAATTCATGCGCTGCTGCAGCGCTGCATCCACAGCCGGCCCATCACCCGCCGCGATCAACGCGTCATTCGCAAGCAACGCGCTGACGGCGAGAAGATACCGCGACCCGGGAGCGTCGCCCACGAGCATCGAGACACTCTCAGCAGGATCTTCGAGCAGGAGTCCGGGCGCGCCGATCGGCAATGAGGAGACGAGCTCCGCTTCGGCCTGTGTCCGAGCAGCGATGAACGCCACGTCGTCCTCGAGCAGCTCGAGGACGCGCGCCTGCGTCAGCTCGGTGAGCACGTTGACATGGATCGCGTCGCCGCCGACCTCGGCGACGGCGCGCAGCGTGATCGGTGCGGTGCCCAGGGCTGCGCGAACCTCGTCGAAGTGGAAGCCGTCGGCCTGCAGGCGATAGAGTCCAGATGGGACGTCGCCGAGGTCGAACTCGCCGGCATCGCTCGCGATTTGCCCAGTGAAGACCTCGCCCGTCGGAACGCCGCCCGCGTCGAGTCGCGACGCGGCGATGCTCGAGCCGATGATGAGCGGCCCCTTCTCGACGCCACCGCGGAGTGGTTCTTGGTCCTGCATCTCCGAGCTCGTGCTCGTGTCCGTCGCACTGAGTTCGTCCGACGCTGCACAACATCGCGGGGTCCAGCTGCAGCGCGGCGAAGCCCAGACTGCGCTGGACGGGTTCCGTGAGGCGCGTGGGCTGGAACATGAAGTCTGGTGGGAAGCGCTCGCGGTTGCGCTTCACGGCCCGGTTGAGGAGCTTGACCCTCGGATGCGGCGCCGCGGGATGCGGCGCGAGCTGGCCGCAAAGCAGCGTCGTTCGCGATCAGAGGCACGTCGCGTTGTCGTCGGGATCGAGATCCTCCATCGCGGACCTCGAGGGCGCCTCGCTCAGCCCGCGAGTGGGTCGCGATACACCTCGGAGAGCGGGAGCGTACACGCCACGCTCCCGAGCTTCGCGTGCTGGTCGCCGCGAACGACGTCGAGGGTCCAGATGCGGCCCTCGCGGCGCCAGATCTCCAGGCGACGCTCGTCGTGGGCCACCAGTACGATCTCGTCCAGCCCTGCGATCTGCTTGTAGTTGGAGAGCTTCTCGCCGCGATCGTAGTCCTCGGTCGAGGGGCTGAGCACCTCGATCACTAGCTTGGGATTCGTGACCGTGTGGCCCCGCGCGTCTTCAGGGTCGAGCTCCAGTGTTCCGCACACGACGCTGACGTCGGGATAGGTGCCGAGGCCCGTCGCGAGCACGCGGATCCGCAGGTCGGCGCCGAAGACTCGGCAGGGTCGACCTCGCAGCGAGGTGCTGAGCAGCGTCGAGATGTTGACCGCGATCGCAGCGTGGTCGGGTGAACCGCCCGCCATTGCCCAGACCTGACCGTCGAAATACTCGTGGCGCACCGGGCTGATCACCTCGAGCGCGAGATACTCCGCGTAGCTGTAGTATTGCTTGGCCGCCTGTGTCACGCCTGGAAAGCGTAGCACGAGCCGCCGGGCCGGACTGACGCGAGCCTCGCGAGCAAGCGCGGTGTGGATGGCGATTCCCGTGATCGGCGCGATGGTGGCGTGCGGCGCGAGCGCGACGCCGAGCCGAGCCGAGCCGAGCCGAGAGTCGCGCCTACTTGCAGCCCGGATGCGCCGCCGCGTGGAGGCGGTCGTACTCGTCGCGGGTGATGTCGCCCGCGAACACCGTGCCCGCGCTGCGTGATGACGACGGTTGCGCAAGCAGGGCTGGCGGCGGACCCGGAGATCCTGCGCACGGCTGCGTCGTACAACACGCAGCTGTTTGCGCTGCTCACCAAGCGCATGCCGATCGTCGGGGCGTATGCGACGATCGTGCGCGGCGGGACGATCCGCGTTGGCGACGAGGTGCGACTGGAAGGTCGTGCACCGCTGCGACGCGTGGGCGCGTTCGACGTGTCCGACTCGGGGCGTTTCGCCTTCAACTGCAACGGCGCGCTCGGCACGGTGGGGATCGATTGGGTCGCGTCGCCGCGAGCGGTCGAAGGCATCTCGGGCGTGCTCGAGGTCGCCTCGACCCCGACGATGACATGCGCGCGGACCCAGGTCGGCGAGGTCTGGGTGTGGGGTGGCAGCGCCGACGCGAGCGCACCCGCGGTGCCGACCCGGTTGGATGGCATCGTCGGCGCTACCGGTATTTTCGGCGATTCCCGCCGCTGCTGCGCGTCGCTCGGCGCCGGTGGGTTCGCGTGCGTCGACACCGGCACGCACATCGCAGAACCGAGGCCGACCCGCAGCGGCGACTGCGGCTGCACCCTCGACGAGCGCGCTCACTTGACCTGCGAGCTGCACGAGATGCCGACCTCCCCGGGCATGCGCCCCGACAACTACGTCGCGCCGCTGCACCCGTGCTCCGTCGCAGGCCTCGACGACGTCCGCGAGTTCGTCACCACCAACGCCGGCTATGCGATCCGCTCCGACGGCCAGCTGTGGCGCTGGGGTCCGACCACGCAGTGGGGAAATCAGCGCACCGAACCCGCGGTGATGACGGCGCTCCCGAAGGTGCGCTCGATCGCGGCGGGCATGGGCGGAGCCGTGTTTGCGGTCGACGACGCCGGATCGATCTGGGGCTGGGGCAGCTCCAGTCAGGACGCGATCACGCACGACGATGGCTGGGTCGCGACGCCGGTGCGGATCTGGAACCCAGCGGCGCCCTGACCCCGCGCGGAGGTCACGAGCAGTATCCGCGCGCCGCACGTACACTCGGGTCCCATTGCTCGGGTCGCGACCTCGAGCGACGTGCGCTACGCTTCGTCCCCACGGAGGCATCGACGTGCTGCGGGAGCTCGCACATTTCCTGCGCAACGCACCCGAGCTGGGCGCCAAACAGAGGCAGCTCGGCAAGGGCGAGTTCTCCGAGTGGTTGAACGCGCGAATCGACGAGCAAGGGTTCGCCGTGTATCGCCGAGACCTCGCCGCGGGCCTGGTCGGGCGGGTTCTCGAGATCGGCTGCGGCACCGGGGCGATGTTTCCCTATTACGACCCTGCGGCCGTCGTCGATGCGATCGAGCCGGACCCCGCCTTCCGCGAGCGCGCGCAGGCGCGGGCCCGCGACTTCGCCAGCATCCGGGTCGTCGACGGCAACGCGATGCGCCTCGACTTCGACGCCGGTGAGTTCGACGCCGTACTGGTGAGCCTCGTGCTGTGCAGCGTCCCGTCGGTCGAACAGGTGATCCGCGAAGTCCACCGGGTGCTTCGCCCCGGCGGTCGTCTGCGCGCGCTCGAGCACGTGCGCAGCCAGGCCCCGCTGGGCGGTCTGCTCATGCACGCCGCGAACCCGGTGTGGCGCTTCGCGAACAAGCAGGGCTGCAACATGAACCGCCGCCCGCTGCCGATCATCGAGGCCGCAGGCTTCGTGATCGAGCGCCATCGCGACTTCCAGACCTTCGACACCTTGATGCCTGCTTTCCCGCTGCAGCGGATCGATGCCATCCGAGCGTGAGGCGCAATATCCTTACTCGACGACCGCACCCCAGTACCGGAGGTCGACTAGAACACTCCGCCGCCATCACGCGACGTCATCGATGATCGTTGCCGTACCCTCGGGGTGGCCCGCCGACGCCGCCGACTCGACCAACTCCATCATTGCGGCGCCTTCCATCTCGGTCTGCTCCTTCACCTTGCGCAACATCGCGCCCTCGTAGGTGCGTGCTGCGGGCGCAGAGCTGGGACCGGACACAAGGGACATGGGCACGACATCGGCCGGCGCGCACCGGCCTTGAGCACGCCGGTGCGCTCGCGTTGGTCGCCGAGCACGTGGCCACGATCGATGGATGGCACACCCTCACGGTGAAGGTCGAACCGGGCAAGACCGCCGCGGTCGATTGCTGTCTGCCGTGTACCGGTGGCGATCGCGGCGGATAGGCCAAACAAAATGGGGTCCGTAGTTGAGATAGTCCGCGTTCTCGGCGCTCGCGCGGGGCCGAGCGGTGCGGCCCCGGTGGGCGGCGAGGGCATCGCGCGCCGGATCTGTAGTTGCCGGCACAGGAGCGCAGCCCGTCGGTGCTCGCCGGGGCGCGCGACTGGATCTGGAGACGCACGCAC
>CANLQR010000407.1 GCA_947492135.1 Deltaproteobacteria bacterium
GTCGCCGCGCGCCGGGCGAGCACGATCAACAATGCGAGTTGAGCCAGCCGCGGAGCCCCGAGCGCCAGCGGACCGGTGTCGAACAACACGACACTGGTCGTCGAGCCGCTCGGCTCGCGATACTGCGGCGCGAGGAACATGTGTTCGTGCATCACCGCGCGGCGAATGAACTCGTCGGGCTCCTCGAGCGCGAACAGCCACTCGCTGGCCAGCAGTCGCTCATAGGGTCCGCGCCTGGACAACCCCGCGACGCCATCGGGATCCCCCAGGCTTGCGGTCTGCGGGATACGCATGGGACCGATCACCCGCTGGAGTGGCAACAGCCACGGGCCCAGGCCGTCCGGCACCACGTCGGCGAACACGGCGAGCTGGTGCGCGAACGATCGCAGCGCCGGCGCAAGCTCAACCATGGCCGCCCTCGATCCACAGCCGCACTCGCTCCCGCTCGATCGGTCGAGCGGCGGCGACCGAGACGAACTCGCGAGCCTCGGGAATCAACACCAGCGGGGGCCGTGGTCGATCGGCGTGCAGCACGAAGGCGCGTAGCACCATGGCTGCGTCCATGCGCATGCGCGTGTCGGTGGGCAGCAACAGGTTGGGCTCGTCGGGCGCTCGACACAGGTACCGCACGCCATCGACCCACGGCAGCGCCTCGGCGGGTCCGAGGACGATCACGAGGCGGGGCGCGACCACTGCCCGGAGCACCGCGAGGGTCGTGTCGTCGGCGCTCAGCAATCGCTGCAACAGCCGCGGCACCACGGCGTCGCAGGCCAGCGCCCCGTCGATCCGCAGCGGGCCGTCCACGGCAACGCGCTCGAACTCAGGCGCGTGAGGGCTCAAGCGGAACCTCCGCGAGCTTCGCGACGATGCGTGTGCGGGTCGCGGCGAGGGTCTCGGGCAGCGCGGTCTGGCCGAACGCCGCGTCGAGCTCGCGAGCGACGGCTTCGAGCTTGAGTCGCCAGCGTCGGCGTTCGATCGCGTCTTCGGGAGTGTCTTCGAGCAGCTCGGCTGCGGCGCGCTCGAGTCGCTGGGCTCGGGCGACCGGACCCAGCGAGGCATGCTCGGCGGCCGCACCGACCGCGGCATTGCGGCTGGCCTCGAGGGTCGAGCGCAGCAGGTCGCGGGCCCGGTCTTGGTCGGCCGGTCGCACGATCGTGAACACCAGCGGCCAAAGATCGGCGCCGGTGGCCGCGCTACGTCCGTCGAGCACGGCTGCGGCAGCCACGAGCCGTTGCAACTTCACGATGCGCCGATCCGACATGCCGATCCCGGCGTTGCGCAGGGTCCGGATGGCTTCGGCGAGATGCGGGCGCACCGCCGTCACGTCGACCTTTGCGACCGCTGCGATCGCGGTGTCGAGCGCAGCGAGCGTCTGCGCGTCCCCGCCGTCGACCGGACGCAGGCCCCAACCCGCCTCCAGCAGCGACTCGAGCTGCGGATCGGCGGTCGGCTCGAGGAACACGTGGATCAAGAAGCGATCCGCGAACGCCGCCAGCAGCGGATCCTCGGGCAGAGCATTGGTGGCGCCGACACACACCCGCAAGGGGCACAACAGCGCGGTGTGGCCACGCCGGAAGGTGCGCTCGTTGAGCACGCCGAGCAGCGTGTTCAGGATCGCCGTCGACCCGAGGAACACCTCGTCGAGGAAGGCGACGTCGGCCTCGGGCAGCATCCCCGCGGTTTGGGTCTCGACGACGCCTTCACGCAGGCGCTTGAGATCCACCGGGCCGAAGATTTCAGCGGGCTCGGTGAAGCGCCCGATCAGGTACTCGAAGTAGCGCCCTCCCAGGCCCCGCGCGACCCGCCGTACCGCCTCACTCTTGGCGGTGCCCGGCGGCCCCACCAGCAACGCGTGCTCGCGAGCCACGGCCGCGAGCATCACCAGCTGCACCGCCACCTCGCGGCCGACGAGTCCGCGACCCGCGGTGGTGATCACGCTTTGGAGGCGTTCGGCGGCCGAGGCGAGCGTGTCCATGGCCGCGTGAACGTACCATGGTGTGCGCCGAGGATCGCCTCACCGAGCCGCGTTCGCCGGCCACGAGCGAAACCACCGGAGCAGCAGTCGCTCAGCCTCAGGGCTCGGGCACGACCAGCACCTGGTCGGCGTCGACCTCGTCGAGCTGGACGAACGCCCCGGTCGCCGGCCAGTCGACCCGAACGCTCGCGGTCGTCGAGTCGCCGAGTCCGAAGTGGGCCTCGCGTGCGCCGTGGCCCAGGAAGTGACTGGGTCCGCCGATTTCGTGACTCTGCTGGTGGGTTTGGTCGACGCCCGCTGTCTCGACGCGGACGACCGCGCCGAGGCCATCGCGGTTGGATCCCGAGCCCGGCGTGCGTACGCGCAGCCAGTGCCGGCCCTGCCTGGGCGTATCGTTGCGAAACAATCGCACCTGGTCGCGGTTGTTCACGACCAGCACCTCGAGATCGCCGTCGTCATCGGCATCGAACGCGACCAGTGCGCGGCCCTGGCCGGTGTCGGCCAATCCCAGCGCGTCCTGCTCGGCGACGTAGGCACCGTCGTAGTTGGTCCACGCGACCATGGCGTCCGCGAGATTCGCAGTCGCGTACCAGCCGTTGGTCGCGACGAGATCTTCGTCGCTATCGAGGTCGTGATCGAAGAACGCCGTACCCCACCCCCATCCGGCGTCGCGGACACCCGCGGCGTCGGTAACGTCGGTGAACAATCGCCCACCGTCATTGCGATACAGCCGGCTGCCGGTCTTGGACGGGCTGGTGATCGACGTCACGAACCAATCGAAGTCGCCGTCGTGATCATAGTCGGCCGTCGTCGAGCCCATGCCGTTCTCGTCGGTACCCACGCCCGAAGCGACAGTGGTGTCGAGGAACGTGCCGTCGCCCGAGTTCCAGAAGAGTCGCGACGTCGCAAAGTCGCTGGCCAGCAGCAGATCGGGATAGCCATCGGCATCGAGGTCGTTCCAGCCGACCGATAGCACGAAGGTCCCCGCGATATTTGCCCCCGCGTCGACCCACAGGTCGTCGACCGCGATGCCAGCCTCGATCGTGACATCCTCGAAGTATCCGGGCTGCTCGGGCCCGAGGTTTCGCAACAGTCGCGCGTGGGACGGCTGCACACCCATCGCGTGGATCCGCCACTCGCCGACATAGACGTCGAGATCACCGTCGAGGTCGTAGTCGGCGAACGCCGGCGTCGAGCCCGCGTGCTGGAACTCGCTGACGATCACGGCGTTGCGCTCGTCACCTTGCTCGGTGAACAGACCGTCTTCCTGGATGAACAGCTGGTGCCGCATCGCGCCCACCGTCGTGACATAGAGATCCTGATCGCCGTCGTTGTCGATGTCGCCGAACGCAGCACCGGACGTGCCCATGGTGCCGATCAGCCCGACGTCGGCGGCGATGTCGACAAACGTCCCATCGCCTTCGTTGTGGTACAGCAGGTCCTGGGCGTACGGCCGCGTGATGAACACATCGAGCCGACCGTCGAGATCGACATCGGCGACCGCAGCGCCACCCGCGATGCGCTCGGGTGAACAGACCAGACCCGCGATCGGCGGATTGACCGCGTCGAGCAGGCAGTGCAGCGCTGGGGCCGGTATGCCTTGGTCGTGGTCGAGTCCGGCCGCAACCGTGATGTCGACGAACGGTAGATTCTCATCGGGGCCCTCGGTCGATGAGCTCGAGGCCGCGTCGGTCGTGCCCGTGGCACCCGTGCTGGTCGAGTCGGTGTTCGGCGCACCCGTGTCCGTTGCGTCGGTACTCGTCGCATCGATCGTCGTCGCGGCTGTGCTGGTCGTATCGTTGGTCGCCGCGGATGTACTCGTCGTATCGGCAGTCGTCGCGCCTGTACTCGTCGCGTCGGTCGTCGTCGCGTCGGTCGTCGTCGCGCCGGTGTTCGTCGCGCCCGTGCTCGTTGGGTCCGATCCAACGGATCCGGCGCTCGACTCACCTGGGACACCCGAGGTTGCGGTGAGCTGCGCACCGGAATCCTCGGTGTTCGCGAGCACCGTGACGCCGCCGCACCCCGCAGCGCTGGTCATCGCGAGCGTGGTGGCCCACGCGAGGGCTGTAGATCGGATGGCCATCGTTCGCCCGCGTCCCGCTGCCGCCCAGAGATGGTCGCACAGGCGCTCGGCGGACGGGGCTTTGTAACGGGCTCGTCACCGACGAAGGGAAAACCCGCCACCGCCAGACCGAACCGTTGGCGGTGGCGTTTGCACCCGACCACCATGCGCCTGTTCAAACCCACCCCTCGCCCGCGCCGCTTGCTGGCCCCGGTGCTTCTCGCGGTGCTGCTATCCGTCGTCGGTGGCCGTGGCGAGGCCCCGATCGACCCCGACCTCGTGCGCCTGTCGGCAACGCCCGATCGCGCGGCATTGGTCGCAGGTGTTCCCGCGCAGCTCGTCGTGCGCCTGCGCCTCGAGGCCGCGACTCGAGCCGAGGCGGCCGACGTGGGCCTCAACCTCGGCCTGTTGCTCGACACCTCGGGCTCGATGGCCGGCGAGCCCATCGAGCAGGCGCGCGCCGCCGTGCACGCACTGGTGGACGAGCTTCGCCCGAGCGATCGACTCACGCTGGTCACGTTCGACTCGCGGGCGCAGATCGTCCTGGCCCCGACGACGCTCGATGACGCCGATCTCGAGGCCGTGCACGCGCGCATCGACGCGATCGTTGCCGAAGGCACCACCGACCTCTCCACCGGACTGTCCACGCTGCTACAGCAGCTCGACGACGCGCCGACCGTCGGCGATCTCGACCGCATCGTCATCGTCGGTGACGGCATCCCCAACGACGCCAGTGCGGTCCCCGGCCTGGTCGACAGCGCGCGCCGAGCCGGGTTCGCGATCACGACGCTGGGCGTCGGTCTCGACTACGACGAGGTGCTGCTGGGCGACATCGCGCGGCTCTCCGGCGGGCGATTTCACCACGTCGAGGACAGTGGGTGTTTGACCGAGACCTTCGCTGCCGAGCTGTTTGGCGCCCAGCGCCAGATCGCAGGCAACGTCCACCTCCAGCTCTCGACCGGACCGGGCGTCACGATCTCGCGAGTCGTCGGCAGCACGCCGAACATGTCCGGCCAGCACCAGTATGCCGTCGTGCTGGCTGAGCTTGCCGAAGGCGAAGCCCAGGAAATCTTCGTCGAGATCGCCGTCGACGCTCCCAAGGCCGATCGAACGCTCGAGCTGCTCGATGCGATCGTGACGTTCGACGATCGCGCGAACGGCAGTGGGCGAATCGAGCGTCGAGCCTTCGTGGCGATGCCGGTGAGCAGTGACGCCGGCTTGCTGGCAATGCGATCCCCCGACGTCGAATTCGGTGCGGTCGGAGCCCGAGCTGCGGCGGCAACCATCGAAGCCATCACGATGACCAAGGCCGGCGACCTCGACGCCGCCGACGCCTTGCTGCTGTACAACGAACGCGAGCTCGACGGTCGGCTCAACCACGACAATGCCCAGGACAACCCAAACGCGGACAAGCTCGCCCGCCAGGGCTCTGGGATCGCAAAGCTGCGCAACGAGTTGCGCCACTACCGAGGCCCCGCCAACGCCCCGAAGGCGCCGATCGAGGCCAACGAGGCCTGGCAGCGGGCGACCAAGGACGCCAACGCAGCCTCGGTAGACCTCTTGCAGGCGCATTGACTTGCGGCGGGCACACCGCGCCCCACAGCGCCAAAGCCCGTGCGCGGCGCGTGACTTTCATGCGAACCTACGCCGGTGACGATCTCGACCCGGACCACCACGAGACTGTTGTGGGCGCTTGGAGGCTTGTCGTGGTGTAGCGCCTGCGGTTCGATCGTCGATTCGCCTTCGAGCGAGACCAACGCCGCCAGCCTCGATACTGGTCTCGATACTGGCCCCGATACCGGCCCCGATACCGGCACAGACGACGGCCCCAGCGGTTGCGGACAAGACGGAACTCCGGCGCCAGGCACCCCCGGCGGGCTGTGCGTCAACGGGACCTGCGACGGCGGTGTGACTTGCGATCCGGTGCAGAGCGTCTGCGTCAGTGCGGCCGATCCGTGTCAGGGATTCTCGTGCGGCGGATCGGCGCGTGGCTGCTGCGAGCCGGTCACGAATGCACCGAGCTGTGTGTGCAACGCTGGCTTCGACAACCTGCGTTACCCGCTGTATTGCTGCCCGCAGGACGGCAGCGACCCGATCTGCCTGTGAACCCTCGCGAACCGGCAAAGCCGAGCTGTGGCCATGTCCGACCCACAGCCCAGGACGCGCCGGCGGGGGGCGGCGGCATTGCTGGCCGCCTGGGCGATCTTCGCCGCGTACGTGGTTGCAGCGCGAGGCATCCGCAACTCGTTTCCGATCTCGGTGTTCGACATGTACCAGGGTCGCGGCACCGACACCGCCGCGCGCGTGGTCGTGCGCGACGCTGCTGGCGGCAAGCATGAGATCGATGCGTTCGAGAGGTTCGAGTGCTATCCGACGCTGCCCATGATCACAGAGGTCAAGCGCTTCTGTAGCGGCGAACACCAGCCGCTGGACTACGTGATGCGTGACCAGCAACAAACTCTCGAGCAGCGGCTGGTGCGTGGGCCTTCCGAGCGCCCGCAAGGCGAGCAGGTCGCGATCGTGTCGCGGGCGTGGTTCCTGGCCGCGAGCCCAGGGACACCTGCGTTCACCGACTGCGTGATCGCCCATTGCACCGCGAAGCGGAAGGACGCTCCATGACCTCGGTCGAGCGCACGCGGCCACGGCCGTGGCTGCAGTGGGCGTCGTTCTGGGACGGCCACGATCGAACCACGCTGCGGATCGGACTCTGTCTCGCGGCAGGGCTGGAGCTGCTGGTCGAGTGTTCGCAGGTCGCCTGGCAGTCACGCGACCTCGCGCACTACCGCAAGGGCGGCGCGCTCGCGGGCGCGCTGGTGCAGGTTCCTGGCGCCGCGTGGATCCTCTTTGCTCTGATCGCGATCGGGCTGGCCCACGTCGCGGTCGATCGCCGCCCAGTCCAAGCGGGACTCTGGACCTTGCTGTGGGCTGCGGTGCTGAGCGAGTGGCAGACCCAGATCTTCGGCTCGCCCTCGCGCAACGCGTTTTTTCCCGGGGCGGCACTGCTGGGCTGGGTCCTGGGACAGGCTTGGGCGCGCGAGCTGGACCGTGGTGCGGGTGGCAGCAGCCGAGCGAACCGCGAGCGCATCGGCGAGGCCGGCGCGCTGGCCTGCATCGCGGCCGCGTATGTCGGTTCGTGCGCGAGCAAGCTCGTCGCCACTGGCGGCGCCTGGGCCGACGGCATGCAGGTGCGCGCACTGATCGTCCGCCAGCAGCCCTTGGTCCAGTGGCCGATCCTGCTCGACTGGCGCGACGCGATCATCGATTCGCCGGCGCTCGCGGCCGCCAGCGCCACCGCCACGCTGGT
>CANLQR010000408.1 GCA_947492135.1 Deltaproteobacteria bacterium
GTTCTGTGCCATCCGCGGCGCCAGGCTGACTCCGACTCGCCCCCTCTGCCGCCGCCGTCGTCTGGTCTTCGAGTGACTCGGCGGCGGCCGACTCCTCGTGCGAACTGCCATCGTCGATCGCCGCGCCCGGGAGCTCCTGAGCGCACCCTTCGAGCACTGTCAGCAGCAGGGCGCCGCTAGCAAGAACCGAACCGAACCGAACCGAACCGAACCGAGCGTGTGTCGTGCCATCCTTGGACTCCCACTGCGTGTGATCGCATCCGAACAGCACTACTGATTCCACGCCGACTCGTCAAGCCACTTCGGGACCGTTGTCGTGTCTGCCGCATTCTGCCGACGGCCTGCATCGGCGATGGTCCTGTCGTGATCCAAAGATCGTTTCTGCACGCATCGCTACGCGAACACCACTCGCCCAGCCGAAGCCCGAAAGACGTGTCCAGAAATCGGTACACGCGGACTTCTCGTCCAATGACTCAAATCACTCGAGCGCGAGAGTCTCCCCGCGGACGGCGATCGATCGACACCTTCTCAGACCTTGATCAGCTTGGCGCGAAGGTAGCGGCCCTCGGAGAACGCTGGCGGCACCGGAAAATCCGGCGGCAGGCCGCACTCGCCGATGACGACCGCATCGCGCCGTCCGGCGACCGCACCCAGCCCGATGCCCTGCAGGAGTTCGTCCTCGGGCAGCTTGCTGGCGTTGCTGACCGCCAGGATCAGCCCGTCGGGCACCACCACGCCGACGATCGCCGCGGTCAGATCCTCCCAGTGGCGCAGCGCCGAGAACACCTTGTTGCCCACCCGCGAGAACGGCGGGGGGTCCACCACCACCAGGTCGAAGCGCTCGCCGCGGGTTCGCAAGCGTTCGAGGTGCTTGAAGACATCGCCATCGAGCGGCGCGCACGCCTGCGGGTCGAGCCCGGATGCGGCGAGGTTCTGCCGGCAGCGCGCATGAGAACGCGCCGCGGCGTCGACGTTGAACACGCCTGTCGCACCGCCGCGGACCGCCCGGATGCCGAACGCGCCAGTGAACGAGAACAGGTTGAGCACGCGTCGTCCGCGGGCGATCGACTCGACCATCCTGCGACCCTCGCGCAGGTCGAGAAACAGCCCCGGCGAAACCGGTGCGGTCACGTCGACGAGAAACCGCAGACCATCTTCTTCGACCTCGAATTCGGGCGGCGCGGCCTTGCCCGCGAGATGGAACGCCGGCGGCCGGCGGTCCTCGGCGCTGACCGGCCGCAGCCGATCTTGCATATAGATGCCCGCGGGTGTGAAGCGCTCCTGCAGCACCTCGACCAAGGTGTCGAGCCACGCCTCTGCGGCGCGGGAGTACTTGTAGATCAGCAGGTAGTCGCCCAGCCGGTCGACGGCAAGGCCGGGGAGTCCGTCGCCCTCCCCATGAACGAGCCGGTACGCGCCGCGCAGGGCCTGATCGAGATGGCGTTCGCGCAACGCCAAGGCTCGATCGACGCGGGCGAGCACGACACTGCGGTTCCACGCGAACTGCTCGTCGCGGCTGACCACGCGCAATGCGATGGCACCCTCGGGCTCGACGAGGCCCCAGCCCAGCGCCCGACCGTCCTCGTCGGCGATGCGCATGCACGCACCGGGCGCCAGATCGGCCGGCGCTCGGATCACCGAGTCCCGGAACACCCACGGGTGACCGCTACGCACGCCGCGGGCGGCGGGGGACGTCAGGCGAATCGAGGTATCGTCGACCCGCCGGCGAACCGGCGGACTCGAGCGCCCTCGACGGGGTCCGGATGCACCCGAACTGGAGCGTCCTTCGCCTCGCGGTCTCTGCATAGCCATGTTTGCGGCGGACCATAGCCGAAACCCGGCCCGACGCCCATGGGGCCGGCGAGGGCCAAGCTGCGGTACTGTGCAGCGCCCCCCGGGACCGCCTCCCGGACTGCCCCTCGGCTGGGGACCCGTCGACCGGCGCTGCCGCTGGGGCTTCGCTCACGTCTCATTCCCTCGGGTTTTCGTCCCTCCTCCGAACGCCATTTTCGCTCCCTTCGCGCTGCTTTGTGGCCCCTCACCTGCTCAGGACCCTTCGTCCTACGGGCGCTCCTTCCTTCCCCGATTGTTCGACCATGGCCAACGACCGCATCGGTGAAATCCTTGTTCGCGAGAGCATCATCTCCGCCGACCAGCTGCGCCAAGCGCAACACGACACGCGCTCGAGCGGCAAGCGGCTGGCGTACAGCCTGGCCAAGCTCGGGATCCTCGGCGAGAAGGAACTGACCGAATTCATGGCGCGCCAGTACGGCGTGCCTTCGATCAGCCTTTCGGAGTTCGAGATCGACCGCGAGGTCATCCAGCTGATCCCCAAGGAGGTCGCCGTCAAGCACACGGTGCTCCCGGTCCAGCGCGCCAGCTCGACGCTCATCGTCGCGATGGCCGATCCGTCGAACATCTACGCCATCGACGATCTGAAGTTCCTGACCGGCCTCAACATCGAGCCTGTCGTGACCACCGACGCGGCGATCGAGGAGGCCATCGTTCGCTACTACGAGCAACCCGAGCAGCTCAGCGCGTACGACGACGTGATGAGCGATCTCGACATGGAGGAGATCGACTACACCGACGGCAGCGAGGAGGACTTCAACGCCCTCGACAGCCAAGCCGAGGCCGAGCAGGCGCCGGTGGTCAAGCTGTGCAACTTGATCCTGCTCAACGCCATCAACAAGGGCGCTTCCGACATCCACCTGGAGCCCTACGAGAAGGCCTTTCGCGTGCGCTATCGGGTCGACGGCGTGCTGCACCAAGAGATGGCGCCGCCGCTCAAGCTCAAGAACGCGATCACCAGTCGCCTCAAGATCATGGCCTCGCTCGACATCGCCGAGCGCCGGCTCCCGCAGGACGGTCGCATCAAGCTCAAGATCGGCAAGAACCGCGAGATGGACTTCCGGGTGTCGACGTTGCCGACGCTGTTCGGCGAGAAGATCGTCATGCGTCTGCTCGATCGCGACAAGCTCGAGCTCGACATGACGAAGCTCGGCTTCGAGGCAGCTCCGCTCAAGTTGTTCAAGGACAACATCAATCGCCCCTACGGCATGTGCCTGGTGACTGGCCCGACCGGGTCGGGCAAGACCACGACGTTGTACTCGGCGCTCTCGGAGCTGAACTCCAGCGAGGTCAACATCTCCACGGCCGAGGATCCCGTGGAGTACAACCTCGTCGGCGTGAACCAAGTGCAGATGCACGACGACATCGGCCTGAACTTCGCTGCGGCGCTCCGCGCCTTTCTGCGGCAGGATCCGGACATCATCATGGTCGGCGAGGTTCGCGACTTCGAGACTGCAGAGATCTCGGTGAAAGCCGCGCTCACCGGCCACCTCGTGCTGTCGACGCTGCACACCAACGACGCGCCCTCCACCATCAACCGCCTGCTCAACATGGGGGTCGAGCCCTTCTTGGTGACCGCGTCGGTCAACATGATCGTCGCCCAGCGCCTCGCCCGTAAGATCTGCCGGGACTGCGTCGGCGAGGATCCCCATGCGGCCGCCCAGCAGCTGATCGATGCCGGGATGACCGCCACCGAGGTCAAGACCTTCACACCCAAGCGGGGCCGCGGGTGTCGGACGTGTGGCACCACCGGCTACAAAGGTAGGGTCGCCCTCTACGAGGTCATGGCCGTCACCGACCCGCTCAAGGACCTGATCCTGCAGGGGTCCTCGACCGCCGAACTCAAGACCGAGGCCATTCGCCTCGGGATGATCACACTGCGCCGCAGTGGCCTGAACAAGGTCGCAGAGGGGGTGACCACCCTCGAGGAGATCCTCCGCGTGACCGCGTCCGACACGTAGGTACCGCGTGCTGGCTTCACGGCCCTGGGGGCCGGAATTCGCGAAAGCGCGGCGAGTTCGGTAACCTGTACCCCGCTCTTTTCGCGCGCCTCATGACCGTCAATCTCCATCAACTTCTCACCGCCATGGTCGAGGCCGGTGCGACGGATCTGCACATCACCACGGGCGCTCCGCCCCAGCTGCGCATCGACGGCGACCTGGTGCCGCTCAAGGTACCGCCGCTGGGCCCTGTGGAGACCAAGCAGCTCTGTTACTCGATCCTCAACGACAAGCAGAAACACAAGTTCGAGGAGGACCTCGAGCTCGACCTGTCGTTTGGCGTCAAGGGCCTGGCCCGGTTCCGCGCCAACATCTACCTGCAGCGGTCGGCCACCTGTGCGGCGATCCGCCTGATCCCGTACGCGATCCCCTCGCTCGAGTCACTGGGCCTGCCGCCGGTGGTCAAGGCCCTGACCCGCAAGCCGCGCGGTCTGGTGCTCGTCACCGGGCCCACGGGTTCGGGCAAGAGCACCACCTTGGCCTCGATGGTCGACCTGATCAATCACGAGCTACGCGGTCACATCCTCACCATCGAGGATCCGATCGAGTACCTGCATCAGCACGGCACCTGCGTCGTCAACCAACGTGAGGTCGGTGCCGACACCAAGAGTTTCGCCGCAGCACTCAAGCATGCGCTACGCCAGGACCCCGATGTCATCTTGCTCGGCGAGATGCGCGACGAGGAGACGATGGAGGCGGCGCTCACCCTCGCGGAGACCGGCCACCTCACGTTCGGCACGCTGCACACCAACTCGGCCGTTCAGTCGATCAACCGCGTGATCGACATGTTCCCGGGGCATCGCCACTCACAGGTGCGCTCGCAGCTCAGCTTCGTACTCGAAGGCGTGCTGTGCCAGTCCTTGCTGCCGCGGCCCGATGGTGGCCGCGCGCTCGCGGTCGAGGTCATGGTGCCCACCGACGGCATCCGTGCGCTGATTCGCGACGCCAAGGTGCATCAGATCTACTCGCAGATGCAGCTCGGCCAAGGCATCCACGAGATGCAGACGTTCAATCAGTCGCTGTCCGACCTGGTCGTTCGTGGTCTCGTCGACGCTGAGGTCGCCATCCGCCGCTCTAGCGAGCCCAACGAGCTTCGCGGCCTGATCGAGCAAGGCAAGAGCCTGGGCTCAACCCCACGCCGTACCCGCTAACCCCTGGACCCCGAGCAGCAACCGACCATGCCGACGTTCATCTGGGAGGCGAGAACCAAGGCTGGTGAGATGCGCACGGGGACCGTCGCCGCCGATACGCAGAATGCTCTGACCGAGCGCCTGCTCGCGCAGGGCATGACGGTCACGAAGATCAAGAAGAAGCCCACCGCCTTCGTGATGCCGACCATCGGCAGCGGCGTTTCGCTCAAAGACATGGTGGTCTTCACGCGGACGTTCTCGACCATGATCGACGCGGGCCTGCCGATGGTGCAGTGCCTGGACATGCTCGCGAACCAGTCGGACAACCACCGATTCCGCCGGGTGCTCGCGGGCGTGAAGACCGAAGTCGAGGCCGGCAAGTCGCTCTCGGAGTCGCTCAAGGCCTATCCCAGGGTCTTCGACGGCCTGTTCAGCAACCTCGTGGCCGCGGGTGAGGCCGGCGGCATCCTCGATGTGATCTTCCGCCGCCTCTCGACGTACCTCGAGAAGGCGGCGAAGTTGCGGCGTCAGGTCCGTGGCGCCCTGGTCTACCCCTCGGTCATCCTCGTGGTCAGCATCGCGGTCGTCATGGTGATGATCACCAAGGTGCTGCCGGTGTTCGAGAAGATGTTCAAGGATCTCGGCGCGGGCAGCCTGCCAGCGCCGACGCGCTTCGTGCTGGCGATCAGTCATGGGGTCACGGACAATATTCTCGCCGTCTTCGGCATCACGATCGCGCTTGTCGGCATCGGGATCGCGGTGTTGCGGACCGAGAAGGGCAAGTACGCCCTCGATACCGTGCTGCTGCGGATGCCGGTGCTCGGTCCGGTGATGCGCAAGGTCGCCGTCGCCCGGTTCACCCGCACCCTGGGGACCCTGTTGTCATCGGGCGTCGCCATCCTCGACGGCCTGGAGATCGTCGCCAAGACCGCGGGCAACCGCGTCGTTGGCCGCGCCATCATGTACGCGCGCTCGAAGATCGCCGAGGGCAAGGACATCGCCTCGCCCTTGCTCGAGACCGGAGTGTTCCCGCCGATGGTCGTGCAGATGATCGGGGTTGGCGAACAGACCGGCGCGATGGACGAGATGCTGCAGAAGATCGCCGACTTCTACGAAGACGAGGTCGACACCGCGATCGCCGCGATGACCGCGCTGCTCGAGCCGATCATGCTGGTCTTTCTCGGCGGCATTGTCGGCGGCATGCTCATTGCGATGTACATGCCGATCTTCGAGGTCGCCGGCAACATCAAGTGAGCGCACAAGCGCTGCTGACCGACCACGGCGACGACCCCTTGCGGGCGTCGGCCGAGACCGCAGCCTCGAGTCTACGATCGGCGCAACACCGCCGCATCGCCTACTTCATGCTGTTCCGGCTGGGGTTGCTCGCGGCGTTTACCGTCCTCGCCGGCGCCCTGGCTGTGGCCGGCGAGCCCGACGACAGCGGCGCGAGTGCGTCACTGGTGTGGGCCACCTTGGTCGTGGGCTATGGACTGACGATCGCCTACGCGTGGGGGCTGCCACGTACCAGGCAGCTGTCGCGATTCGCGTGGACCCAGACCGGCTTCGACATCCTGCTCGCCGCCGTCGGCGTGGAGCTCTCGGGCGGAATCGAGTCGGGTCTGGTGATGCTCTACCCGATGGCGGTGTTGGGCGCAGCCACGATGGGCGACCGACGCCAGGCTCGCGCCGCGGCCATCGCCTGCTGCCTGGTTTTTACGGTGCTCGGCATCCTGCAGATCGTCGAGGTGATCGAGCCGGTCATGGCGACGGGCCACTATGCCCCGCTGGCGTTGCGAGACGCGCTGACCATCATTGGCCGCACGCTCGCGGCCATCGTCGGCGTCACGCTGCTGTCCTCATACCTTGCGGTACAGCTGCAGGCCAGCGTGTCGCAGGTGGGCAACCTCCAGGCGCTCAACGAACACATCGTCCGGTCGCTGAGTTCCGGGCTCATCACGCTCGATCGAGATGACAGCATTCGCTACTTCAATCCCGCCGCGCGCCAGATTCTCGGCCTCGATGACGCGCTGATCGGCGGACCCGTGGCGGCGGTATTTCCCGATCTTCCGCCACCGACTGGGCTCGATCGCTCGGCCCGCCTCGACTCGACGTATTCGCTCACCGACGGCGGCACGATTCGCGTGGGCCTCACACGCATGCCGATGCGCGATGCGTCGGGAGGGGTGGTCGGCACGATCATCAACTTCCAGGACGTCACCCAGTTGCATGAGCTCGGCGAACGGGTACGCCGCAGCGAGCGGCTTGCAGCGCTTGGTGCCATGGCCGCAAGCGTCGCGCACGAGATCCGCAATCCGCTGGCCGCGATCTCGGGCTCGGCGGAGCTGCTCGCGATGGCC
>CANLQR010000409.1 GCA_947492135.1 Deltaproteobacteria bacterium
CGCGACGCCGACACGATCCTCGCATGGGCGACCGTGCCAGGGCTCGGTGCCGGGTTCTATCTCTTGAGCGATCACGAGCCCACCCACGAGCGCGTGGGCCCAGATTCGTTGGTCGAGGATGGGCACTGCACGTATCTCGGCGATCGGCGTTGGATCCTGTGCGACACCTATCCCGACATCCTGGGCCACCAACACCCCTACCTGTTCGACACCGCGACCGAACGCGAACACCCGCTCGGCATGTTCTTCGCACCGCAGGCGTACCGCGGCGCGAAGCGCTGCGACCTTCACCCGCGGGCGTCACCCAGCGGTCGACTCGTCGCGGTCGACTCGGCACACGCGGGTGGCCGGCAGATGTACTTGATCGACGTCTCGGAGATCCTGAGCGGCTCGGACGAGTAGGCCCGGACGGGAGAGCGATCCGAACGGCCGACATGGATCGCGGCCCCACGCCCGCCCAGAGGCCTGCGTCGGCGTCGGCGCTCGAGGCCGGCACAGGCTGGCTCTCACCCGATCCTGACGCTAGCATCGCTAGCATGGCGCAGCTCATCGTGCGCAGTCTCGACAAGGAGTCGGTGGACCGCCTCAAGCTCCGGGCGGCGGCGCACGGGCGTTCTGCGGAGGAGCTTACCGCTCGATCGCTCGACCCAGGACGCCTTCGAGCGCGGTGAACATATCGTCGATCGACAGGACCCTGAGGTTGGGCAACGCACGGAGGTAGGCGTGATTCGATTCGAATAGCGGCTGACGCTTGTCGACCTCGCGATAGCGGCCCGAGGTCAGCCGATCGCGCACCGGGTTGGCGCCGAAGAAGTCGCTGCCGAGGAAGGCGGCCAGCTCGGCCGGCTCGAGCAGGTCGACCACCGCGGCCAGTTCGTCGAACAGCGCCTGATGCTCCTCGAGCCCCATGGCCACGAGGCCGGCGCGGATCTCGTCGACCACCGCCGCCGTCCACTTGCTGTTGTAGACCAGTTGCGCGAACCCTCCGTTCGCCATCTGCGCGCGATAGAAGTCGACCCAGTAGCTCGCGCGCGACGCCGGCGTGAGCAGGGCGTCCGCGTAGCCCTCGCTGCGCAGCAGGTTGACCACCGTGAGGTTGGAGGTGATCAGGTCGTAGGCGTCGTCGCTGTCGAACGAGCCCTGCGACACGATCACGTGGGTCATCGGCACCATCTCGCGATGCTACGTTGTCTGACCTGACCAGGCTACCTTTTCCCCCGTGGCACGCTTCACGAACCTCGACGGGAGCACGAACCCCCATGGCCTCGGCACGGTGATGCGGTGGAAGCTCGGCCTGCACGACGGTCGCAAGATCCGCGCACCATCGATCGCCGAGGTCCCGCGCGTCGCGAACGACGGAGCGGCGCTGCGCGGCGCGCCCTACCCGTCGCTCACGTGGATCGGCCACGCGAGCTACCTCGTTCAGCTCGGCGGCCGATCGCTGCTCGTCGATCCCGTGTTCTCCATGCGTCTCGCCGTCGTGCCACGCAATGGGCCGCCGGGGCTCGCGCGGGCCGATCTACCGCGCATCCACGTCGTGGCGATCACGCACAACCACCGCGATCACCTCGACCTGCCGAGCCTGCGCCTCATCGGTCCGGAGCCGGTGTACGTGGTGCCGATGGGTCTCGGTCCGTGGTTTCAGCGCGCCGGATTTCCCCGCGTCGTCGAGCTGCAGTGGTGGGAACAGCGCGAGGTCGAGGGCTTCGACATCACGTTCGTGCCGTCGCAGCACTGGAGTCGGCGCAGCCTGTTCGACGAGAACCAGACGCTGTGGGGTGGCTATGTCTTCGCGCGCGAGGGCCTGTGCGTGTACCACTCGGGCGACACGGCCTGGTTCGATGGATTCGCGGAGATCGGTCGACGCGTGGGCGCCATCGAGGCGGCGATGCTGCCGATCGGTGCCTATGAGCCGCGCTGGTTCATGCGGACCCAGCACATCGATCCGATCGAGGCGGTGCGCGCGTTCGAGGACCTTGGTGCGCGTCGCTTCATCGCAATGCACTGGGGCACGTTCAAGCTGACGGACGAAGACCTGCTCGAGCCGCCCGAGGTGTTGCGGGCCGAGTGGACAGCGCGCGGGCTTGCGGAGGCGCGGCGCGAGATTCCGGCGATCGGCGAGACGGTGCGGCTCGATCGCGATCGTCCGGTGCGGTGAGGTGCGCGTCGGCTATCGACACGTGCGTCCCACGTCGGGCGGAACGTCATCGCCCCGATTCGGGTCGCACTGTTCGTCGACCGACTCGCTGGTTTGGACCGCTGGTGACCATCCAGGTCGAGTGAAACCACCAGCCTCGGTCAATACGCGGTGCCGTCCTTCCGCGTGAAGATCGGCTTGCCGTCGGGCGCCTTGCGATACGCGAGATCGTCGTCGGGATAGCTGGCGGAGTCCTCGGGATGGCGGTTGCTGATCTCGAGGTAGCGCGCAGGATGATCGCCACGGTTGACGAGGTGGTGCCCGTTCGCGACCCCGGCGGGGAAGCCGGCGCACATGCCGGGACCGAGACGTTGCTCGCCTTCGTCGGTGTGCAGCCAGACCTCGCCTTCGACGACGAAGATGAACTCGTCCTCGAGCGTGTGGTGGTGCCGCATCGACGACTCCTTGCCGGGCATCAGCGTCGTCAGGTTGATGCCGATGTGGGTGAGGCCGAGCGGATTGCCGAGCGCCCGCTTGTCCCGCGGAAGCACGCGCGATCGATACGGCTCGGGATACGCAGAGGTCGATCGCGCGGGAAGATCACCGGGGTCGAGGGCGGGCTTCACGGGTGGCATGACTCGTGGGTACCAGATCGCAGCCGACGGGGCGCGCGGCGATTAAGCCGGCCCGGACTGCATCCCTACTCGAGCTCGCCCTCGACCGTCCGCCCGCCTTAGCGGCCAGACCCGACCGGCCCCGGCAGGCAGGCCCGCGTGGCCACCGACGGATCTGCGTCTCCATCGCACTGTGCGATGCAGGTTTCCCGGTTCTCGATCGGGTCGTCGACGCACAGGGTTCGGCACTGGACCGGGCACGGCTGAGTCGCGATCCCGCGCGGTATGATCCGAGTCGAACGCTTGCCCGGCTCCTCGCGCACGCCATCGATCCAGCCAACGCCGTCGCGCCGCTCGAACCAACCCACGAGACGAGCATCGTCGACCTCGAAAACGAACGCCATCTCGTGGCCTTCGGACTGCGTGGTCAGCTCGACGACGACCACGACCTGTCTGCCAGCTCCGACGTCGACCTTGACCGCGGCGGCCGAACGCTCGGACTGGCCGAACGCCTTGGCCGCCGTACCGAGCTGCGTGACGGTCACCGCGAGCGAACACCCCTGGCGCTCGACGACGAGGTGGAAGTCACGGAGCTCGCCCGGGCGATCGAGCGCCGCATCCACAACCGGCGTCCACGGGACGGTGGTGAAGCGCCAGGTTCCGGCGAGCTCGAGCGCCGCGGGGCAGTCCGTCGACGCGCGATCAAAGGGCACCACCACTTCGCCATCGGTTTCACGCGGCGTTTCTCGCCGGGCGTCGGTCGGCGCGACCGCCTCGGCGCCACGCGGACCCAACCTGCATGCGAGCGACCCCGCGAGCACGACGACACCGAGCGCACGCTTGCCGAAGGTCTTCGGTGGGACGCAGTGAACGATGTCGCAGCCTACCGTGGGCGGCGCCCGTGAGCTACAACGCTCGCCCTCGCCTGCACCGAGGCGCGCGAGCCGGCCGGCAGACGACAGGCGGAATGCTGCGGGTTGCCTGCACTTCTCGTCAGGGCCGCGGCAGATCGGTGGTGGCCGGTCCCGCGAGGGCCTCGCCGGTCGCGGCGAAGCGACTCCCGTGCGCGGGGCAATCCCAGCTGCGTTCGATGGGGTTCCACTCCACGACCGCGCCGAGGTGCGGACACACGGCCGAGCAGGTGTGCAGCTCGCCGCGGTCATCGCGGTACACGGCGAGCTTGCTCAGGCCCTTGCGAACGATGGCGCCGCAGCCTGGGGCGATGGTGTCGACGTCCCTCGTGTCACCCGATGTCACGTGGTCGAGCCACTGCGCGGCGGTGTTGAGGTTCTCCGTTGCGTAGGCGCCGAGCGTGTGCATGGGCTTGCGTTGCGGGTCGTAGAGCTCGCGCCAGGGATTGGGGTGCCCCAACACCAGGTCGGCGACCAGACGAGCCCCCAACGTGCCGTGGGTCAGGCCCATACCGCTGTCGCCGGTGATCACGAACACGCCGTCCCCGACGCTGGGGACCCGGCCGATGAACGCGAGCCCATCGGTGGGTTCGAGGACCTGCCCCGACCATCGCGAGACAACGTCGCCCAGCGGTGGAAAACTCGCCCTTGCCCAGCGCTCGAGCGCCTCGAACGGCGCATGATCGGCGGGTATCTGCCCGGTGCGGTGATCCTCGCCGCCGACGAGAAGGACGTCATCGCCACCCTCCGACGCCGCCACGACACGCGCGTAGTGGTACGGATCGGCGGTATCCCAGTACAGCGCGTCCGCGATCGCACCGCGCGGGATGTGGATCCCGATCATGTAGGTCCGATAGGCCGCCTGCTTGAAGTACACGCCCGACCACGCGACGATGGGGCCCGGCGTGTTGGTCGCGACCACGATCGCTTCGGCCTCCACGATTTCGCCGTCCGAGAGCACCGCCGTCGGTGACTCGCCTGCGCGAGCTCGAGCGCCGCGGACCTCCGTGACCCTGCAACCGCCGCGCATGCGCACGCCCTCGAGCCTCGCCGCGTCGGCGAGCCCAGCCATGTACTTCATCGGCTCGAACCGACCTTGGTTGGCGAACCGCAGCGCCGGTCCCGCCAGCCCCGGCAACGGGCCGCGCTCGACGAACTCCGCCGAGAGTCCGGCCCTGCGCGCCGCGGCGCCCTCGCGCGCGAGTTCTTCACGCTCGGCGTCGTTGCTCGCAAGCAGGTATGCCGGAAGCCTCGCGAAGTCGCAGTCGATGTGCTCGTCACGCGCGATGGACTCGATCAGATCGATCGCGGCCGCGTGCGAGGCCACCGCCAGCTTCGCACCGCCCTCGCCGTGCACGAGCTCCATCTTGGTCATGCGATTGTCGATGGCGGAGGCCAGATGGGCCGAGGTGCGGCTGGTCTCGCCGCCACCGATCCGCCCTTCGTCCAACAGGATCACGCGACGCCCCGCCTTCGCCAACAGGTAGGCGGTCGTCAACCCCGCGATTCCAGCGCCGACGACACAGACGTCGACTGCGCCCCAACCCGGCGGACCGGGCTCGAGTGTCAGCGTGGCGGCGTGGTGCCATGGGGACGTCGTGTGATCAGGGGTCTTCATGGTCGGTTCCCTCGCTCGGGTCACGCGACCCATCGGCGCGACACAGCACGTGCCGTGCCACGGGGGCAAAAGTTCGATCAGGCGTGCGACTTCGCGACACCGCGTGCGGTGGCCGCGGACCCGCGACGATGGGGCCGAGCACGGGCGCACGCTGGGCGCCCGCGACCATGCGATGCAGCCCGCGATACGCAGGTCAGCGGGCCGGCGACGGCGCGGTGCGCGAGCCTGTCCAGGGCGAGCGAGGGGCCCGCCTCAGGGCGGCGCCTGGGTGCTCATCACGAAGTTGATCGCGTCACGGTCGGCCGGCGGCTTGGGGCCCACGATGTCCTCGAGGGTGTGGACCTGCGGTGCCGCGAGCCACGCGAGAAACGTGTCGAGCGGCTGGGCGTTGTAGATGTAGTCGCGATTGACGTGCCACACCAGGCGCGTTCGCAACACCAGCGAGCGCTCATCGTGGGGCAGCGCGCCGAGGTTGCGCTCGAACTGCTCGGCGTAGCTGTCCCAGTACTCCTCGGCGTTGGACAGGTACACCACCCGGATCGACACGCCGAGTTTTCGGGCGGCCTCGGCGATGCCCGCCATCCCCGCGGCCTCGTTGAGGTTGACCCGCACCGGCCGCACCCGATCACCCAAGACCATGTCGCGCACGAACGTGTAGGTCGCGTCGTCGGTCAGCCAGCTCGCCACACCGCGACGCCGCAGCTTGCGTTCGACCGTACGAAGCCGCCACCGAAACATGTCGCGGTTGTTGCGATACAGCCGTCGCAGACGCTCGTCGGGGTGAACCGCAAGCTGCTTGCTGACGCGGGCCGCACCTTCGTGCTCGAACGCGGCGAGAAATTCCGCGCGGGTCTCGGCGAACTCGAACACCGCGCGGTACATCGCGTGTACGCGCATCACCTTGGAGTCGTAGTCGATGAGCCACGCGAACTCGGGCCGCTGCCACCCGATGAGCAGATACGCTTGATCGGGACCGACCCCGACGTAGCCGCCCCCGAGCTCGGCGATTGCCGGTCGAAAGGCATCGAGCGACCACTCGTTGCCCACGATGTACGAGACGTCCTCGAGCGCCTTGACGATGCCTCCGCGGATCTCGGGCTCGGGATCCTCGGGAGATGCCAGCAGGATCTCGCGCTGGGTCGCAGACGCCGGCGACGGCGCGCGGGGCTCGGCGACGACCGCGACCGCCGGCGGTGTCGCGGCGGGAGCGACGGGCGCCGGGTCGGACATCACCGCGGGCGTCGGTCGCAGGCTCGGGGTCGGCACGGCACCTGGCGCGGCCGCTGGCCTGTCTGCAGGCGCGATGACGCCTGGACCCCGCCGCGCACAGCCGGTGAGGACCGCGGCCATCGCAACCGCAACCGCCGCCCCGCGCCACGCCGAGATCGATCGCACCGCTGCTCTTGTACCGCGGACCCGGACGTCCGCGCCAGTTTCGCTATCATGGCGCTTCGATGTCTGACGACGACCTCCTCATCCCACCCATCGGAACGATCTCTCAAGGCGAGCGGCTGTTCCGCGTGAACTGGGTGACCTCCACGGTTCGATCACCCAGCGGCGTCCCGCTGCTCCCGGCCGAGTTCGTGGCCCGGCAGGGCCGCTCGGTGCGGCTGGTCGACGTGCGCGAGGCCGACGAACTCACCGGTGCGCTCGGGCACATTCCTGGGGCCGATTGGGTGCCCCGTGATCAGGCCATGACGCTCGCGAGTCGCCTGCACCGCGACTCCCCGACGATCCTGATCTCACGCGGAGGCGAGCGCGGCGGTGAGCTCGCCAAGGCCCTCGAAGCGGCCGGGATGCGACTGGTCGGCAACCTCGAGGGTGGCATGGTGTCGTGGAAGAACCTGGGCTTCTCCACCACGCGCGATCCCGAGATCCTCGAGCGTGCCAATCGGCTGCGCGCGATCGATCCCATCGCACCCAACCCCAGCGCGCTCACCATCGAGAGGATCGAACGCCACGTCGGCGATCCGTCCTCGGTGCGATTCCTCAAGCTCGCCGCACTGCTGCTCCACGGTCGGCTGTCGTGCGTCGATGGCCGTGACGAGAGCGGCG
>CANLQR010000410.1 GCA_947492135.1 Deltaproteobacteria bacterium
TCGTCCGCCCACCGCCTCATCGGACTCTTGCTCGTCGGTACCGCGCGCCAAGCCGAAGTCGAGCACACGCGCGCGGCCGTCGGAGGCCACCATGACATTCTCGGGCTTGAAGTCGCGGTGGATGATGTTGTGCTCGTGGGCGGCAAAGAGCCCCTCGCCGGCCTGGATGACGATCCCAACCCTGTCCTCCAGGCGATGGCCACCCTGGTCGAGCCAATCGCGGAGCGTCACGCCACGGACGTACTCCATCGCAACGAACACCCGGCCGTCGACCTGACCAACCTCGTACACGTGCACGACGTTGGGATGCGAGAGCTTGGCCATCGCCTGGGCCTCGCGCATCAGTCTTGCGCGACCGCGGAACTCGACAGCAACGTCGGCACCCAGGACTTTGATCGCGATCCGGCGATCGAGTTCCTCGTCGAACGCCGAGTACACCACGCCCATGCCGCCCTCGCCGATCGACTTCAGGACGTGATATCGCCCGATCCGCACCAGCGCCCCAGACTGGTCCGCAACCCGCGGTCGCGGGCCAAGAACCTCGGCGGGTTCCACTTCGATCGTGACCTTCCCAAGCGCAAGCGCAGGGCTCCAGGTTTGGGTCGCTTCAGCCAATGTCCGTCGAGTATAGGCGGCGGTTCGACAGGAATCGGGGCCGGACGCCCCGATGTCATCGCGGTGAAATCGCTCGACGGACGTGGCTCCATACCCACCGTGCTAGCTTGCCGGTGTGCTCGATCGTCTGCTGGATGCGCTATTGAAAGTGGCGGCCGCGATCGGATTGGTCGCGGTCTCGAGCACCATCATCGCGGCGAGTGCCTGCGTGGTGATCGACCCTGACGCCCAACTTTGTGCGGTCGGCGAGTTCGAGTGCGCCTGCACGCTCGGTGGGTCGTGCGACGGTGGACTGGTGTGCGACGCGGGCATGTGCGTCGCCCCGGACTCGAGCACCTCGAGCACCTCGTCCGCCTCGACCAACCCGACGAGCGCCGACCCTGGCACCTCGTCTGACGCCAGCACCAACGGTGAGACCTCCGAGACCACGGGTCCTGCACCGCAACCCCAAGCCAACCTCGCGTTCGTGACTTCGGCCCGCTACAGCGCCGGCGCGCTCGGTGGACTCGCGGGCGCCGATTCGATCTGCCAGGGACACGCCGAGTCCGCGGGGTTGCCCGGGACCTTCCGCGCGTGGTTGTCCGTGCCCGGCGACGACGCACGCGATCGACTCGGCGATGGGACAGGCTGGGTGCGACCGGACGCGGCACCGCTGGCGTCGTCCCTGCAGCAGCTCCAAGACGGACACTTCTACTATCCCCCGGTGTTGGACGAAAACGGCGGGTTCGTGGCGCCGGACTTCGCCTGGACCGGTACGTTCGCCGACGGCACTGCGAACTCGGTCGACGAGTTCGGCGTGTGTGGCGGTTGGACCCTCGATGAGCCCAACGGCTTCGCGTGGATCGGTGATCTGGGCGCCGGCCCGGGCTGGTGGACTGCCTACGGCACCCTCCCGTGCGCTTCGCTCGCGCGCCTGATCTGCTTGGGCGTCGACCAGCAATACGACCTCGTGGTCGAGCCGACCCCCGGTCGGCTCGCGTTCGTCAGCGCGGGATATGTGCCGCCGACCGGAGGTCGTGACGAGGCCGACGCATTGTGCCAAGCCGAGGCCGAAGCCGCAGGCGCCGATGGGAGTTTCCTGGCGTTCATGGCCGTGAACGGTGAAGCGCCCGCGGACCGCTTCGACCCCAATGGCGCGCCCTGGGTCCGCAGCGACGGGATCCCGTTGTTCACCGAAGGTGCGCCGCTGGGCGCCACACTCGCGACCCCGTTGCTGTACGACGCGAGCGGCAACCCAACCTCACTGGCAATCGCGTGGGCAGGATCCTACGCCGCCCACGCCGTCGGCAGCGACACCGCCAACTGCACCAACTGGACCTCGACCATGGGCACCGCAGGGATGTTCGCCACGATCCACATCTTCTGGGAGGCGTGGGCGCTGGGCGGCGGCTCCCAAGAGTGCGCGCAGTTCGGCTACTCGGTGCTGTGTTTCGAGCAGTGAGCGCGGGCGCAACTCGCTCGCTAGCGTCGCTGGGTCGAGAGAGATCAATCCAGATGCAACAGCGCGCGCGCCTCGGTCGGGCTGGCGACGGTGCGACCCGCTCGTTCGGCGCACTGGGCGATCGCGGCGATCAACTCGCCGTTGCCGCGAGCCTTGCTGCCATCGGGCAGATAAAAGGTGTCCTCGAGCCCAGTGCGCAGCGCCCCGCCAAGCTCGGCGGCACGCTGATGCAGCGGCCACACCTCGGCGCGACCGATCGCAGTGACCTCCCACGAAGCGCCCGGCGCCAACCACCGGATCAACAGCGGCAGAAGATCGGGCTCCGCGGCCATACCCGAAGCGACGCCCATCACGAAGTTGCAGTGCGGCCGCGAGGCCATGCCGTTCTCGACGAACAGCGCGACCGATCGCAGGATACCGGTGTCGAAGCACTCGAACTCGGGACGTGTCCCGGTCTCCCGCATGACGTCGAGAAACCCCTGGACCTTCGCCACCGGATTGTCGAAGACCAGCGGCGGCCACGCCCATGAGCCGTCACGTCGGGTCTTGAGGTAGTTGAGGGTGCCGGCATTGCACGCAGCAATCTCGGGGCGGACCCGCCGCATGGCCGCCGCCGGCTCGCCGATGTCCGGCCCCATCACGCCCGTGCTCATGTTGATGATGATGCCCGGACAGGCGCTGCGCACCGCGTCGCAGATCGCCGCACAGACCTCGGGGTCCCAGGTCGGCAGGTGCCCCAAGCCGGGCTCCTGCCGGCGAAAGTGCAAGTGGACGACCGCCGCGCCGGCGTCGTA
Source organism: Deltaproteobacteria bacterium (assembly GCA_947492135.1). Taxonomy (GTDB): domain Bacteria; phylum Myxococcota_A; class Polyangia; order Nannocystales; family Nannocystaceae; genus Xiheibacterium. The sequence continues at coordinate 2,851 of CANLQR010000410.1, forward strand.
GGCCTCCTTGCACGAGCGCGCCATCTCTTCGACGCTGACCGGCACCGGATGCTGCTTGGGGTCGGTGAGCACACCGGTCACCGCACACGTGATGATCGCCTTGTCCATGAGTTCGGCCTTTCGTTCGTACTGCGGTCGGTGTCGGTGTCGGGGTCGGTGTCGGAAGTGGTTTGGTTCGCAGATCTAGCCGGAGACGATCGTCGCGACGATCGACCGGGCCGCAACCTGGGCTCCGACGACCACCGCGAGCGTCTGCACGACCCCGCTGCAGGTCGCCGTCACCCGGTGCTCCATCTTCATCGCCTCGATCACGGCCAACGTCTGGCCGCGCTCGACCGCATCGCCTGGCGCGACCGCGACGCTGACGACGCGACCGCCCATCGGGGTGCGGACCTTGCCGTCCCCAGGGCCGTCGTCTTCGGCGCGCTGCACCGGACCGGGCTCGACGAACGCATGAGCAACGCCGTCGTCGTCGACGAACACCTCGCGGTCGCGAACGACGACGTCGAACCATCGCCGCACGCCGTCCGACTCGACCGCGATCTGGCCCCCGGCTTGCCCGCGGCGGAGGCTCAGCGCCAGCACGCCCTCGCCCTGGACCTCGACGTCATAGCGCGCCGAGCCCCGATCAAAGCCGCGGCCCAAGCCCCGAGTCGTCACCTGGACCGCGCGCTTGGCCTCGTCGCAGCGAAGCTCGACGTGGGCCGGGTAGTCACCGCTGCTGCGCCAGCCTTCGCCGCGCGTGTCGACGGCCGCGGGGGCCTCGAATACACCGCAGCGACCCAGCGCCGCGACTGCCCACGCCAGCGGCGAGGGCAACGGGCGAGGTGGCAGCGCGTCGCGAAACCGATCGTCCAGCGTGTCCGTGCGGATCTCCGCGCGCGCGAACGCCTCGCTACCCAGCAGCTCCATCAGAAAGCTGCGATTGGTGGTCACGCCCAACACCACGCTGGTGCGCACGGCGGTCCGCACCGCACGGATCGCCTCGTCCCGTGTGGTCCCCGTGCCGATCAGCTTCGCGAGCATGGGGTCATAAAACGGGGACACCGCCTGGCCCTCGTGAATCCCGCCATCGACCCGGGTGCACGCCGCGGTGGCCGGCCGCCACCGCAGCACGTCGCCGGTTTGCGGCAAGAAACCCGCATACGGATCCTCGGCGTAGAGTCGGGCTTCGATCGCCCAGCCCGTGAGCGCGACCTCCGACTGTGCGAGTGGCAATCGCCCGCCCTGGGCCACGCGCAACTGCCAGGCCACCAGGTCTTGACCCGTGACGCACTCGGTCACCGGATGCTCGACCTGCAGCCGCGTGTTCATCTCGAGGAAGTAAAAATTGCGGGCGTCATCGAGCAAGAACTCGACGGTGCCGGCACCGAGATAGCCGATCGCAGTGGCTGCCGCGACCGCAGCCGCGCCCATCGTCGCGCGCAGGGCAGCGTCGACCGCCGGCGAAGGCGCCTCCTCGATGATCTTCTGATGGCGCCGCTGCACCGAGCACTCGCGCTCGCCGAGATGAATCGCGCCGCCGTGGGCATCGCAGAACACCTGGATCTCGATGTGCCGTGCGCCAACCACGAGCTTCTCGAGGAAGACCTCGCCGCTTCCGAAGGCGGACGCCGCCTCGGCACTCGCGCTGGCAACGGCTGCACCGAGCTCCGCGGCGCTGCGAACGATCCGCATGCCCCGTCCGCCGCCACCCGACGATGCCTTCACCAGCAGCGGAAAGCCGATGCGCTCGGCCTCGGCGGCGAGTTGAGCCGCATCGTGGGTGCTGCCGTGGTAGCCGGGCGCCGTCGGGACCCCCGCGGCGATCATCCGTAGCTTGGCCTGCACCTTGTCGCCCATCAGCCGGATCGCCTCGACCCCAGGGCCGACGAACACCAGACCAGCAGCGGCGCATCGCTCGGCGAACCCGGCGTTCTCCGACAGAAATCCGTACCCGGGATGGACCGCCTGGGCGCCCGTGCGCAACGCCGCTTCGATGATCCGATCCTGCACGAGATACGACGCGCCAACCGCCCCCGGCCCGATACAGACCGCGCGGTCGGCCATGGCCACGTGCGGGGCGTCGACGTCGGCCTCGCTGTACACCGCGACCGTCGCGATGCCCAAGGCCTTGGCCGTGCGCATCACCCGAACCGCGATCTCACCGCGGTTGGCGACCAACAGCACGTCGATCCGGCTCATTGAGCCTCCTGGGCCCACACCGGCTTGCGCTTGCTGATGAACGCCATCGTGCCCTCGGCACCCTCGGGGCCACGCACCGCTGCCGCGAATCGGTCGGCGGCGTCGTCGAGCACCTGCTCGATCGCCATCGTCCCTACCTGCGCCATGATGTGCTTGGTCGCTGCGATCGCCCCGGGCGCGCAGCGACGGATCTGCGTGAGCACGGCCTCGAGCTCGCGGGCGATGCCCTCCTCATCGACGGCCACCGCGTGCACCACACCGATCTCCAGCGCCATGCGCCCGTCGAAACGACCTCCGGTGACCGCGAGGCGACGGGCCTGACTCAGCCCGATTCGACGCACGAGGAATGCGGCGATCTGTGCGGGAGGAAATCCCAGGCCGGTCTCGGGCAGGCCGAAGCTGGCATCGGCGCGGGCGATCGCCACGTCGGCCACGCACGCCAGTCCGAAGCCGCCACCGAGCACCGCGCCCTCGATGATCGCGACCACCGCCTGCGGTGCACGATCGACCTCGAGCATCAAGTCGCCGAAGCCACGATTGGTGGCCGCCACAGGGTCGGGCTCGCCCGGTGTCCAGTTCGACGACCGCGCCGCCGCCATGTCCTTGATGTCTCCGCCTGCGCAGAAGTTGCCCCCAGCCCCGCGGAACACCAGCACGCGAACGTCCCTTTCCTCGCGAATCGCTGCGACCACCTGCCTGATCTCGTCGATCATCTGCAGGCTCATCGCATTGCGCGCGTCGGGCCGAGCCAGGGTCAGGTGCAACACACCGTGGTCGAGGCGAAGCTCGATCTGCGTGGTGTTGGGCAGCTGCAAGTTGCCAGCCTTGGCGTCAGTCATCGCCTATTCCTTCTTGGTCCGCGGCAACGTGCCGTCGAGTTTGCAGATGATGGACAACATGATCTCGTCGGCGCCTCCGCCGATCGAGCACAACCGACCATCACGAAAGAACCGCGAGATCTTGGACTCGTGCATGAAGCCCATCCCACCCCAGAACTGCAGGCAGGTATCCGCGACCTCGCGCGCCAGTCGACCAGCCTTGAGCTTCGCCATCGAGGCCCAGCGCGTGACATCCTTGCCACCGATGTAGTGCTCGGTCGCGGTGTAGATCAACGCGCGTAGCAACTCGATCTCGGTCGCGCACTCGGCGAGCTTGAAGTGCACGTACTGGTTGTCGAGCACGCTCTTGCCGAAGACCTTGCGATCTCGGGTGTACTCGAGGGTCGCCGCCATGGCCTGATCGAGCCCACCTAGGGTATTGGCGGCCCCCCACAGGCGTTCTTCTTGGAACTGGATCATCTGCAGCATGAAGCCCATGCCCTCACTGCCGATGGTGTAGCGCTGCGGAACCCGGACCTCGTCGAAGAAGATCTGCGCGGTATCCGAGCTGTTCATCCCGATCTTCTTGAGCTTGCGCGCCCGCTCGACACCCTTGGTCGCCATCGGGATCACGATCAAGCTCTTGTTCTTGTGGGGCGGCCCTTCGGAGGTGTTGGCCAGGCAGCACATCCAATCCGCCTGCATGCCGCTGGTGATCCACATCTTGCCACCGTTGATCACCCAGTCGCTGCCGTCCTTGCGCGCGGTCGTCTTGATCCCAGCGACGTCGGAGCCCGCCTGGGGCTCGCTGACGCCGATGCACGCGACCAGGTCGCCGGCGATCGAGGGCGCGAGAAACTCACGCTTGAGTTCGTCGCTGCCGAACTTGGCGAGCGCAGGTGTCGCCATGTCGGTCTGCACGCCGATCGCCATCGGCACGCCCCCCCCATGAATCGTGCCCATCGCCTCCGCGAGCACCACGGAGTACGAGTAGTCCAGCCCCAAGCCGCCGTACTCGGGCGCCTTGGAGACCCCAAGAAATCCCGCGTCGCCGAGCTTCTTGAACAGCGCATGCGCCGGGAAGATCTCGTCGCTCTCCCACTGCTCCATGTGCGGGTTGATCTCGCGCTCGATGAACTTGTGCATCGCGGTGCGCAGCTGGTCGTGTTCTTCGGTGAGGCGCATGGCGGATCGGATCTCCTGTCGACGAACGAGGGCGAGCCCCAAGGGCGGTCAGCTACAGGCAAACAACTGCAGGCAAACAACTACAGACGGGCAACTCCGAAACTGGAGGGGCGCAGACGACGGGCGTCGCCCTCGCGGCAAGTCGCGAGGGTCATCGCGATGACACGTCGGGTGTCCCGCGGGTCGATGATCCCGTCATCCCACAGCCGTGCGGTCGAGAACAACGCATCCGACTCGGAATCGAGCTTTTGCTTGATCGCGCCGGTCATCTTGCCGAGATTCTCGTCG
>CANLQR010000411.1 GCA_947492135.1 Deltaproteobacteria bacterium
CGGGCCGCGCGACTCGAGCCGGATCGGCCCGCAGCTGCGGCGTTCGCAAGGGTGGGGCTCGCATCGCCGAGGCGCGGACGCGGTCGGCTTGCGGGGTCCGGACGGTGTTGGCCCGGGGGCGTCGATCCACGACCTGACGGCGCAACACCGGGCACGGCACGCCGGCGGCCTCCAGCAGCTGGTAGCCGTGACAATCCGCCGAGCGGACGATCGCCAGCAGGCGCTGCAGGGGTTCGGTCGCACCCGCACTGGGAAGTCGACCGCGCCAGTCACCAGGCTCCGAGGCCATTCGAGCGTGATGGGCGGCGCGAGTGCCTGCCAGCCGGACGACATCGACGCCATGCACGGCGAGCAAGGCCGCAACCTCCGGCGCACCGGCGATCTCGACCAGAACTTCGCATGAACACGCATGGGCGTTCCGCGCCCCGGGACGCACAGGATGGTCCATGATCATCCGACGCTATCAACGCTTCGCCCCACCGACCAAGAAACTGGCCGGGGTGACCGCGAGCGCCGGGCGTCAGGGGATGAAGTTCATGCAGCCCTGCGAGACCTTGACGAGCGCATCGTCGAAAAATGCGCCGTAGGTGCTGCTGCAGACGCTGCCCTCGAAGTGGGTGTCGAACAGCCCGAGAAACTGCTCGAGTCGCGACGACTGCTCGGCGCCCTCGCCGTTCGCCGACAGCGCCGCGCAGTCCTCGAATCGCGGCGAGCCTCCGATGAGTCCCAGACCCACGATATTGCTGGCCTTGCCGCTCTTGGCGGCAAGCACTGCGGCGTACCACTCGGCCGGTTCGCCGGCCGAGCCGCCCTGCGGCGCTGGCATGTCGGTGTGATCATCTTCTTCGTCGGTGATCATCAGGAACACGAGCAAGGCGTCGTCGCGCAGGAAAGCCTCGTTGCACGCGTCCGGCTCGCTTGCGGCCGGATCCACTGCGGCCAACAACGCCCCGACCTGCTGCTCGACCGGATTTCCATCCGTGCCGACGATCGCCGCACATGCGAATTCCTCGGGGAACGTCTCGGAGGCGCCCTCCATGAACGGTCCACCTCCAGCGAAACCGCAGGTACTCGCCGGATCGATCGCCGCGAGCGGTTTGTCGAGAAATGCCCCCAGCGTGTAGTCACAGCTCGTGCAGTCGGCCTCTTCGGGTACACAGCCGTCGAGAGGATCTTCCCCGGCGCCGAGCGCCGGATACGAGTCGCTATCGACCACGCCGACACGAAACGACTTCACCGTGGGCAGCGCGGTTCGCATCGACTCGACGAAGCCCGGCACCGCGGCCACCAGGTTCTCCTGCTCGTCGGCCATCGATGACGAGTTGTCGATGACGAACACGAAGTCGATTTTGTCGCAGTTCAGCTGGGTGGGTTCACCGGTCGAATCGGGGTCGAACGTGGTGACGCCAGAGCTGGACCCGGCACTGTCGTCGTTGTTGTTCGTCACCGTGAAGATGCCATCCATCGTCTCCGATGAGCCCTCCCCAGCCCCCCCGGGATCGTCGCTCCCGCAGCCGAGCAGGACGAGAAATGCGGCACCAACGCAGTGAAAACGTGATTGTCGGGTCATTAGAAGTTCTCGTAGACGATCACCACGTTGTCACCGACAACGGGGATGTTGGCGAGGATGGTGAGGGTACAACTGGCCGCGTCATACATCCAATCCACAGCAGCCATGGGCACACCGTTGACCAACACCGTGATGGTTGCCGGGTTGATCAGCAGGCAGCTTCCGGGCGGGCTGCCGTCGAGCACGTAGGTGTCGTTGGGCACATTGCTGACGATGTCCGCGGCCAGCCCGCTCAGATCCCAATCGACCGCACAGATCGCGGTCATGCTGTCCTGGGTCGAAGTGAACTCGGAGAGCTTGACGTACTCGACGCCGTTGGCCGCACGCGAATTGCAGCTGAACTCGTAGGCATCGTCGCCGCCGGTCAGGACGGCCGTACCGGTGCCTCCGATGATCGAATAGAACGTCCAGTCATCGACTGGGGCGAGTGTCGGCAGGAAGTTCGTCATGAACGAACGGAATCCCAGAAACCCGTTGAAGTCGTCGGCGAGCGAAGTGTAGTTGTTGGCCGAGTTCGGATCATCCCAGCGGCAGCGATTGGACGTGGTGCCGTTGGCGATGAATCCGTCGACGCACTCGGCGTGCTGGCCGGCCACGACGTCGAGTTCTGCCGCGCCCTCGAGGTAGGCGAAGTCGTCGCCGTTGTCGTCGGTCGTGACGATGAACGCGACGTGGGACCCGGCTTGCAGCCGCGGGATCCACGTCGGCGACTGCTGCATCGTTCGGCCCAGCGGGTTGTTGCTGTGGCACATCGGCTGGCCGTTCGTGCCGCCGTTGGTGTCGTACTGATAGAAGGCCGGTGCGTTGTCGAGGCAGCCGGCGTTGGCGAGCGGTGGGTCGACGCAGATCTCGAGGCTTTCGATGCCACGATCCACGATCAGGTGCAGCCGGGTCGAGCTGCCCGAGTTCGCCAGCGAGGTCGCAAACTCGTTGATCTCGGCCTCGACCGTGGCCATCTCGCTGGTCATCGAGCCCGAGGAGTCGATGGCCCAGATGATGTCGATGGGCCGGATGGCATTGTCGGTGCCGACCAGGAAGGTCTCGACACAGGCCGGCGCCTCGTTGTCGCAGTTGTTGTCGATGCCGTCGCCGCAGATCTCCGCGCCGCCAGGCAGCGGAACGCAGGTCTCGGGCCCTTGTGGGACTCCCCCGATGCACGCGGGCGCGGTTACCTGGCAGTCCAACAAGCCGCAGACCCAGTCGCCCTGGTCCTCGTCGGTCAGCCCGTCACAGTCGTTGTCGATGCTGTCGCACTCCTCGTTGGTAGCACCGTCGTACGGATCGCAGAGCTGGGGAATGCCGTTGATGCACGCCGGAATCGTGTGTTCGCACTGGCCCACGCCGCAGCTCAGATCATCGAGGTCTTCGTCGGTGTCGCCGTCACAGTCGTTGTCGATCCCGTCGCAGACCTCCGCGGAGGCGCCCTCGAGCGGATCGCAGACGGGCGGATCCCCGTCCTCACACGCTGTGACCTCGTGTTCGCATGCGCCGAGGCCGCACTCGACGGACTGATCGCCGAGGCCGTCGTCGATGTCGCCGTCGCAGTCATCGTCGATCCCGTTGCACGTCTCCATCATCGCGCCTTCGCCGGGGTCGCACTCGTTGGGTTCGCCGTCTACGCAGTCGGGCTCGTCGTGGTTGCAGACGCCTTCGCCGCAATTGGTCGAACCCAGATCCTCGTCGATCTCGCCGTCGCAGTCGTTGTCGAGCCCATCGCAGACCTCGAGCTCGGGGAGCTGCTCGTCGTCGCAGGGGCCCCACTGGCCGAGGTCGAGATCGATCTGCACGCACTCCTGCACGCCGGGGTGACAGATGCCGACGTTGTACGTCGGCGGCGCGCCGCTGTAGCACCACTGTTGCGCACCTGGGTCCTCGCAGAGCCCGACCTCGACTCCCGGCGGATCGACCGGCGGATCTCCGGGTCCGCCGGTGTCGCCCGTGGTGGCGCTGTCTTGGGTATCGGTGCCCGTCGTGCCTGTGCCCGCGGAATCGGTGCCCGCCGAGTCGGTGTTGCCAGCACTCGAGCTAGCACTCGAGCCAGCACTCGAGCCAGCACTCGAGCTGGCGGAGTCCGTGGTCGCAGTGACCGTGCCGGCCGAGGTCGAGTCGGCTGAGTTGCTGCCTTGCGACGCACTCATCGCGCCGCTGGTGTCAGCGGTGGTGAGGCTGCCCTCGGGGAGCGAAGCCGAGCTCGACGCACTCGCGGAGTCCCCGTCCGTGGCCCCGGCAGTTGCCTCCGACGAGTCATTCCCACAGGCGGTCGCCACCGATCCCACGGAGACGAGCAGGCAAGTTCGGAGTGCGCGGCGGTACATGGAGACGGGGCCTCGGCTTCGTTCGACCGCGCGGCGCGGGAGATTTACGGGTCGATCCGCCCGGATACGACGATTCATACTATGAAATAGGCGTGGTCAAACATGCAAGACATTCCAAAGTCGGAAATGCGCGAAAACGTCCATCGCGTTCCAGGTAGCCGACCACTGGCGGAGAAGAAACGAATGGCGCAATGAGCGCCATTTACGTTGATCGCCCGCCGCTGATCGCGCCACACATCACAGACTAGAATGTTGGATGAAATATCGGTAATCGTGGTCGCGCGGGAATGTCCCGCGATTGAGCACACCGGAACGCCCGGGGGGGATTTCCATGCGCCGTATGACCTCGCTTGCCCAACAGACCCGTTCGACCTGGCTTCTCGCACTCGCCGCGCTCGTGGCGTGTTCGGACGAAAGCGTTCCGGCCGCGGAATCCGACACCACGGCGGATGGTGGCATCAACTCCCTGAGCGGTGCGGACACCGGCGACACCACGGCGTCGCCGTCCACCACCGGAATGACGACGATGGGGAGTATGAGCGGCGACTCCACCACCGGTGGTCCCGATTGCGCTGACGGGGTTCAGAACGGCGATGAGACCGATGTGGACTGCGGCGGGAGCTGTGGCGACCAGTGCGGCGAGGGTCAGGGTTGCATCGCCAACGAGGACTGCCAGTCGCTGTCCTGCAGCGGCGGTGAGTGCCAGATGCCCACCTGCTTCGACGGCATCCAGAACGGCAACGAAGACGGCATCGACTGTGGTTCCAACTGCTCGCCGTGCGGTAACAACAACGAGTGCGACTCGGACGGCGACTGCCGTCCCGGCGAGTTCTGCAGCGACCAGTTCACCTGTGACCCCTCGGCCTGCGACAACCGTATTCAGGACACGCACGAGTCGGATGTCGACTGTGGCGGCGCGGATTGCCCGGACTGCGGCCCTGGGGCGAACTGCAACGTCAACGCGGACTGCGAGTCCCACGTGTGCGAGCCCGGCACCGACACCTGCGCGGACGCAACCTGCGACGACGGTGTGCAGAACGGCGACGAAACCGACGAGGATTGCGGCGGGAGTTGCCCCGGATGCGCGAATTCCAGCAGCTGCGAGTTCAACTCCGATTGCCTCAGCGGCGTGTGCGAGGGTGGAAACTGCGAGGCGCCCGGGTGCAACGACGGCGTCCAGAACGGCAACGAGACCGCCGAGGACTGCGGTGGTTCCTGTGGTCCGTGTGGGGACGGCGACGGCTGCGGGGATGGCAGTGATTGCGTCAGCGGCGTCTGCACGGACATGGTGTGCGCGGTCCCGACGTGCAGCGACTCCGAGTTCAACGGCGACGAGACCGACGAGGACTGCGGCGGCCAGTGTGGTGCGACCTGTGGCACCGGTGAGGACTGCTTCGATGGCGGGGACTGCATCCAGGGCGTCTGCGAATTCGGGCAATGCTCGGTGCCGGACTGTCTCGACAACGTCGAAAACGGCGATGAGACCGACCTCGACTGTGGTGGTTCCTGCGGCGCAACCTGTGACGTCGGCCAGGACTGCATCGACGCGGGTGACTGTGAACCTGGCGTCTGCGAGATGAGCCTGTGCTCGGTGCCCGACTGTTTCGACGGCATCGAGAACGGCGACGAGACCGACGTCGATTGCGGGGCGAGCTGCGGATCGACCTGCGACACCGGCGATCAGTGCGTCGACGACGACGACTGCGTCAGCTTGGTGTGCACCGCCAACACCTGTCAGGCACCGCTGTGCAACGACGGCGTCGACAACGGCGACGAAGCCGGGATCGACTGCGAGGGCAGCTGCCCCGACCCCTGCGATTTCGGCGGAGAGATCCAGGTCAACACCTACGAACTCGACTCGCAGCTTGCGCCGACCATCGGTGCTGCCCCCGACGGCTCGTACTACGTGGTCGCGTGGGTGAGCGTTCCGATAAACGCGGCGGCCCAAGATGGCAGCAGTTCGGGCATCTACGCCCAGATGTACGACGACACCGGCGCCGCGATCGGTGCCGAGTTCCTCGTGAATACGACGACGGTCGGTGCGCAGACCAACCCATCGGTCGCCGTGCATGATGCGGGATTCATCGTGACGTGGGAGTCGACCGATGGCCTCAGCGGTGGCGTGTTTGCGAAGACCTACGACAACACCGGTGCGGTCGTGACCGCGCAGTTTCAGGTCAATAGCAACTCTGCCGGGCTCCAACGGCGGCCCGACGTCGCGGCGGACAATGGGGGAGCGTTCGTGATCTGCTTCGAGGACCAGCCCGTGGTCCCCATGGGCCCGTACAACGTCCTCTGCGGACGGTACAACGCTGCTGCACAGGCGCAGGGTCAGCTGACCGCAAACTTCGAGACCGATGGTGATCAGCAGCTGCCCTCGGTGGGGCGGACGTCAGCTGGGTCCTTCGTCGTCGCGTGGCAGGGTCCCAACGCTGTGGATAGCAGCCAGATCGATGTGTACATGCGCGGTTTCGACAACCTCGGCGGGGAGCTCATTGCCGAGACCCTGGTCAATGTCACCACCCTAGGCAATCAGAGCCAGCCGTCGATCGCGGTGAACGCGAGCGGCGAGTTCGTGATCGCGTGGACCAGCGACAACGTCGACGGGAGCTCGACCGCGGTCATGGGCCGGCGCTACGACACCGCCGGCGCACCGCTGGGCGGAGAGTTCACGGTGAACACCTACACCACCGGGGCCCAGAACAATCCCGCGGTGGGGATCAACGCGGACGGGGACTCCATCGTCGCCTGGGTGTCGGCCAACCAGGACGGCAACCTCACGGGGGTCTACGCGCAACGCTACGACCAGGCCGGCGTCGGGGTAGGCGCTGAGTTCCGGGTGAACACGGTGACCACCTTCTTCCAGGAAGAACCCGACATCACGCTGCGCACCTCCGACGAACCGATCGTGGCCTACTCCAGCGGCAGCGCCACGGATCGCGACGTGTTCCTGCGTCGGTTCAACGCCAGCTTCCCCTAGAGCGTCGGCCGGTTCGGACGCCCGCGGGCCGCCCGCGGGCCGCCCGCCCGCTCATGGCGCTCAAGCGCGGACGCTTGGGGCCGATGGGGTGTCTCGAGGGGGCGTGGAACGCATGCGCAGGTTTCGATTCGTCGTGGGGCTGGTTGCGATTACCGCGGCGGCAGCGTTGAGCCCTGTGCGGGTGCAGGCGCAGACCCCTGACACCAGCGTGGAGAGCGTCGCCCAACACCTCGTTGGGTTGCTCGCAGAACCAGGCCCCGTCTCCGCTGCGATGTTGCGTGAGCGCATCGACGCCGGCGTGCCGCCCGGTGCCATGCTGGTCGTGCTCGACGCCTACCGCGCCGCGCCCCGTGACGACCTTCGCGATCTGGTCAAGGCGCTGACGACGTATCGCGGCCTCGAGGTGCGGCTGCGTGCGCTCGCGGCATGGGCAGCCCTCGGTGGCA
>CANLQR010000412.1 GCA_947492135.1 Deltaproteobacteria bacterium
GCAGGCGATCCCGACTGCGCTGCGGAAGCGATCGACTGCGCGGTCCCAGCTGCCGCCACGGCGGTGCGGATCCCACCGGCGACCTCGTTGCCGCCCGCAGCATCGGCGACCTCGGCCGCACCACCCGCGGCGTTCTGAGCCGCCGCTTCGGGGGGTGCCCCACTGGCGGCGTCTTGCATCGCACCCCCGGCGGTGCTCTGTCCGGCCTGCGCAACCTTGCCGGCCTTGGCCGCGTTCGGTTTGGGGGACGCGTCGTCGTCGGCCATCGGCGGGGCAAGTCTACGGGCGCGTACGCTGGGAGACAACCCACGGCCCCGTCGCGTTTCGGGGCCAAGGCCAGCGCGTACAGTGCGCCGAAGATCGTTGCGCAAACCTCAGCCGGGCGCGCGCACGCGATAGGTCCGTTCGACGAAGCGTCGCAGCTCCTTCGAGATCGGCCCTGCGCAGTAGCCCCCCAGGAAGGCTGCCGCGGCGCCGGGCTCGACTGCGGTGTCGCCGTCGGCACTGAGCGCCAGCGTCACGTCGTAGCGTGGATCGCCAGGGCCCCCGCCGGACCAGTCGATCACGCCAGTGATGACATCGTCCTCGATGAGCACGTTGTCGAGCGTCAGGTCGCCGTGGATCAGGGTCTCGAGCGCGTGGGGCGAGCTGTCGCGCGCGAGCCTGGTCACCAGCGCGTGCATGCGCTCGGTGGCACGACGTGTCCGCCGCAGCACCCGCTCGAACCACTTGAGGGGGCCGGTTGGTCGCAGCGCGTCGGGGATCGGCGTGCCGTGGATCCGGGCCGCGAGCTCGCCGACGGCGACGTACCAGCCGCGCCGTGCGTCGGGATCGTGCTCGCGGCGCAGCCGTTGTTGCAGCGGCTCGCCCGGCAGCCGCGACATGCACAGCCACGCCTCGCGCTCGCCCTGGTGCTCGCGCACGTGAAGGCCGATCGGCGTGGGGATCGGCAGGCCCGATCCCGCGAGCTCGACGAGTACTCGGTGCTCCCACTCGGCCGCGCTCGAATCCACGGCGCCGCGCATGCGCTTGACGACGATCGACGCGCCGACGACAAAAGCGACCGACGCAGACGTGCCCTGGCTCGGGAGTTCGAGCGAAGGGTCGGCCGGCAGCCAGCTCCGCACGACCTCGGGCAGCTCGTTCGCGTGCAGCGGCTCCACGTTCTTGGCAGAGTAGCACCCGCGTCACCGCGCCGGAGCACCGCGATCGCGCTAGAGTCGCAACGCATGCGCTAGAGTCGCAACGCATGCGATGGCTACCACGCGCCGGGCTGTTGTTGTGGGTCGTGGCCTGCGAAAGTGACGGCCCGGGCGCGCCCCCGCCGACCCACACCGTGAGCTCCGCGACCGCCACCTCCGCGGCGACCACTGATCCGCCTCGCGGTACGCTGCTGTCGGAGTTGACCTGGCTGCAGGCCGAGGCCGTGCTCACGACGGATGCCATCGTGGTGCTGCCGCTGGGCGCCGCCGCCAAAGAGCACGGACCCCACCTGCGGCTCGACAACGATTGGTTGCTCGCCGAGTACTTCAAGCAGCGCGTGCTCGCGGCTGCCGACGTCGTGGTCGCGCCGACCCTGGGCTATCACTTTTATCCCGCGTTCGTGGAGTACCCAGGCTCGACCACGCTGTCCGAAACCACCGCGCGCGATGTCGTGGTCGAGATCGTGGCGAGTCTTGCGGCCTACGGTCCGCGACGGTTCTATGTCCTGAACACCGGGATTTCGACGGTGGGTCCCTTGCGAGCCTCGGCCGAGTTGCTCGCCGCAAAGGGCATCTTGCTGCGCTTCACCGACATCGCCGCTATCGCGGGTCCGGTGGAGGCGAAGATCGCCGAGCAACCCGGTGGCAGTCACGCAGATGAGCTCGAGACCTCGATCATGCTGTACATCGCGCCGCATGCGGTCGACATGACCAAGGCGGTGCGCGACTGGGCGCCCAAGACAAAAAAAGGCCTGTCCCGCAGCCCCGACGGGCCCGGCCACTACAGCAAGTCGGGCGTGTGGGGCGATCCCACGCTCGCGACGTTGGCCAAGGGCGAGACCCTCACCGAGGCGATGGTGGCGGGCATGTTGGCCGAGATCGAGGCGCTGCGCACCGCGCCGCTGCCCGAAGGAGCCTGACCCCGTAAGGGGTCTGGTCCTCCGATCCCATGCCCGTGCCCATGCCCGTGCCCGATGTTGCGGATCGGTTGTTGCGGTTCCTCGATCGAGTGACGCTCCGCGATGCGAGAGCAGTCACGCGACGAGAGCGGGCTCAGCCCGCGGCGGCGAGCTTGCGCAGAACCTTCGTGCCGTCGATCGCGATGTGGCCAAGCTTGACGAGGCCGGGCTCGCCGCACAGCGCGAGCACTTGGACGAACAGTCCCCCGAGTGCCGCGAGGTGACGCGCGCGGGCAAGGGCACGGGCAAGGGCGCACCACGGAGGAGCCAGACCCCTTACGGGGTCAGGCTCCGGCGATGCGGGAGACCGCGTCATCGATCACGTCGTCGTCGTGATGCCGATGGGTCACGAGCCGGATGTGTCGGGGCGCTCGCGCACTGCCGAGCACACCGACCGCGGCCCAACGTGCGAGCAGTTCGTGCGTCGTCCACGGTAGCGCCGAGTGATCGACCATCACCATGTTGGTCTCCACGGCCTCGAGATCGATCGCAAGTCCGTCCACGCTCGCAAGCCCATGGGCGAGCCGTCGGGCGCGGGCGTGATCCTCGGCGAGTCGATCCACCATCGAGTCCAGCGCGACGATCCCGGCCGCCGCGATGATCCCGGCCTGGCGCATGCCGCCGCCGAGTCGGCGACGTACGCGATCGGCCTCGGCGATGAACGTCGCCGAGCCGACCAGCAGCGAGCCAAGCGGACAGCTCAGCCCCTTGCTCAGGCAGAACATCACCGAGTCGACGCCGCGGGTGTAGTCCGCGACCTCGCAGCCCTGGGCGATCGCGGCATTGAAGATCCGGGCGCCGTCGAGGTGAACCGCCAGCCCCTTGGCCCGCGCGACCTCGCACAGCGCCGCGTGGTGCGTGAGCGGGACGACGCGCCCACCGCTGCGGTTGTGGGTGTTTTCGAGACACAGCAGCCGTGGGGTCGCGTAGTGGAGGTCGCGCTCGCGCACCGCCCCAGCGACCTCGTCCGGGTCGAGTCGACCCGCCACGGAGAGCAAGGGGATCGGCATCAGCCCCGCGAGCGATGCCATCGACCCGGCCTCGTAGTAGGCGATGTGGCTGTCACGATCGAGCACGACCTCGTCGCCAGGCTTGGCGTGGACCATCAGCGCGATGAGGTTGCCCATGTGACCACTGGGTACCAACAGCGCGGCCGCCATCCCCATGCGCGCGGCCGCCATGGCCTCGAGTCGCTGCACTGTAGGATCCTCGTCGTAGGTGTCGTCGCCCAGATCGGCGGTGGCGATGGCCTGGAGCATCGCTGGGGTCGGCAACGTCTGCGTGTCGCTGCGAAGGTTGATGGGCGCGGGCACGCGCTGGAGGCTACACGAAGCCGCGCTCCGGACCGGCCCCGGCATCGGCCGCTCGAGTCGAGCGCCATGCCGCGCGCGCCTGATCGACCCCAAGGAGCGTCGGGGATTGGCGAAAGCCGCCGGGCAACGCTAGGATCCCGGACCATGTGGCGCTATCCCCTCGCGAGCATCATTGGGCTCGGACTCGCGTGTGGTGAACCCAAGCGCAACCAGCCCGCGCCCGTCGGCGGCACCGCAGGGTTGAGCTCGGGCTCACCGCAAGGCGGCATGGGCGAGGCCACCGGATCGACCGACTCCGCGAGCGACAGCAGCGGCACGGACTCCAGCGGTAGCACCACCGGCGTGGCCACCAACGCCGAGGCCGATGGTTCGACCACCTTTGCCACAACCCTGCCGGGAACCGACGGCGGTAGCGGCGGAGGCGACAGCGGCGGCCCGGCTTCCGGACCTCCAGACCCCACCTGAAAGCAGCACCATCTTGGTCCGCATCGGTCGCGTTGCGGACGCTAAGAGATGTGTTGTGGGATCCGCGGAGCACGCGTGGCGGTGCGAAGACGAAGAGGAGGCGCACGGCGTCGAGCTTCTGCTGCGCCGCGCCGGCATCGAGGTGCAGGTGCGCGACGACGGCAACGAGACGTGGTTCGAGATCGCTCCTCGGGATGCACCGCGTGCAGCCGAGTTCGAGTCACGGATCGCGCGCCACTTCGTGCGGGCCGATGAGCGCGGGCTCGCCATGCGACTCGATGCCCGCGAACGTTTGACTCGCCACGTGCTCTACGGCTTCGTGGCCGCGGTGCTCGTGGTTCTTGTCGCCTACTAGGCTCTGTCCGGAATCCTGGGAACTGCCGATTTCTTGGTGCCTTCGGGACGGCGCGTCGACGCACTTGCCCGACGCGCGTGCGTGCCAGAGCCCCCGCCACTTGACGCGGTACACGCCCCCGTAGCGGCGTACGGGACCCAGCAGCACGCCCACAATCGCGGTCTTTAGGCGGCATCGTTGCGTCGATGGCATCGTCGGTTGTGCGCGGCTCGGCAAGCGTGGACACTCCGGGCCGCATTGTTCGGGCTCACTCGCTATCAATGGCTCGTGCTGTTTGCCGCGTGGCTCGGCTGGGGCTTCGATGTGTTCGACGGGTTGTTGTTCAACTACGTCGCGCCGATCTGCGTGCCCGACCTGTTGGGATATGCGCCCGGGGATCCCGCCGCGAAGGCCGACACGATGATGTGGACCGCGGCGCTGTCGAGCCTGCTGTTGCTGGGCTGGGCGCTGGGCGGCGTGATCTTCGGCAAGCTGACCGACAAGCTCGGTCGCACCCGCACGATGCTGATCACGATGCTGACCTACGCGATCGGCACCGCCGCGTGTGCCTTCGCGCCAAACCTGTGGGTGCTCGCGGGGTTCCGGTTCATTGCGAGCCTCGGCATCGGCGGTGAGTGGGCAGCCGGCGCGTCGCTGGTCGCCGAGACCATGCCCAAGGACAAGCGGATCCTCGGTGGTGCGCTGCTGTACACCTCGGCGCCGATCGGTCTGTTGCTCGCGACCTTCGTCAACGATCTGTTCACGCGACAGCTCGACAGCATCGCGGCCGACCCCTCGCTGTCATGGCGGGTGGTGTTCATCACCGGCTTGGTGCCCGCGGGCGTTGCGTTGCTGATCCGGATGAAGATCAAGGAGCCCGAGAGCTGGGCGCCCTCGGAGAACACCCGCCTGGCCGAGCTGTTCACCCCGCAGTTGCGCCGTCGCACCCTGGGTGGCCTGGCGATGGCCGTGATCGCCTTGGTCACGTGGTGGAGCTGCAGCGCCTTCATTCCGGTCATCGCGAGCTTCTTGGCGGCCGACACCGCGCCCGATCCGGCGATGCTCGCGACCCGCAAGGTCGAGTTCATCACCCTGGGCACCACCACGTTCGCCCTGGGCGGTCTGCTCGGCACGGCGCTCACCGTACCTCTCGCGTTGCGCCTGGGCCGGCGTCCGATGTTTGCGATCTACTTCGTGGGCAGCGCCATGGCGATCTGGGCGGCGTTTGGTTCAGCGGTCGAGGCCGAGACCCGGCTGTACTTGCTGTTCGGAGTCGGCGTCACGGTGTTCGGCGTGTTCGGTGCCTTCAGCTTCTATCTGCCCGAGCTGTTCCCGATGCGCCTGCGGGGGACCGGTGCGGGGTTCTGCTACAACGCCGGCCGCGTCCTGACCGCGGTGTTTCCGTTCGCGGTCGGCATGGTCGTCAAGAGCGGTGTCAATCCGGTGTGGGTGATGCAGTGGGTGGCGATCCCGCCGCTGGTCGGGCTGGGGTTGCTCGCGGTGGGCGTCGCGGTCGAGACTCGCGGACAACCGATCGAGTGATTCGGCGCGGTGTCGCAGATCGAGCGCGTGCCAAGGCGATCGGTGCGATGATGCACCCGCATGGAACCAGCCCTCGACGAGGTCCGCCGCATCCTCGAACAGACCGTCACCATCGCGGTGCTCGGGGCCCACTGGCAGTCCGAGCGCCCAGCCTGCTATGTGCCCGAGTACCTGCACGAGGTCGGCTACCAGGTGTTCCCCGTCAATCCGGCGGGTCTGGGACGGACGTGGCTGCCGCCCGAGCGGATCCCGTTCGTCGCGCGACTCACCGACCTCGAGCAGCCGATCGACATGGTCGACGTGTTTCGTCGCGGCGAGGTGTTGCCCGAGCATGAGGCCGAGATCCTCGCAATGTCGCCGCTGCCCAAGGTCGTGTGGTTCCAGCTCGGCGTACGCAACGATGCCCTCGCTGCGAGCCTGCGCGCCGCCGGCATCACCGTGGTGCAGGATCGCTGCACGCTGGCCGATCACCGACGACTGGGCGTGGCGCGGAACTCTCGTGGCGGGTGAAAACAGCGCGGTCGAAGCCGGCAGCGGTCGACAGCAGCGCTCGTCGTCACCGTCCCCCCGTGCGTGGTCGGCGTTGGCCGCTGTTGGTCACGGGCTGGTGTCCCCCAGAGCCACCAATCGTCCACCACGGGGCACTTGACCGCTCGCGCGCGTGGAACTCCCGCGCGGGCGCGGCCGACTCACGGCGATTGTGTACGCTCTCGCCGTCCCCGTGCCGCTGATGCAGCCACTGCCCGATCTCGACCGCGCCCTCGCGCGGCTCGGCTACGATCAGTTCCGTCCCGGGCAGCGTGAGGCGATCACGACCCTGCTCGAGATCGGACGGTTGCTGCTGGTCGCACCGACCGGCGGCGGCAAGAGCCTGGGCTACCAGCTACCGGCGGTCGCGTTGCCAGGCATCACGCTGGTGATCTCACCACTGGTGGCGTTGATGCACGATCAGGTGCAGGCGCTCCAGACCCGGGGGATCGCCGCGACGTACCTCGCCGCGACCCTCGACGGCGCCGAGGTTCGCTCGCGGATGGCCGGGATTGGCCGCCGCCAGTACAAGCTGGTGTACGTCGCGCCTGAGCGCCTGGCCTTCCCGGGTTTTCGCGGCTTGCTGGCAGGGCTGCCGATCGATCTCGTGGCCATCGATGAAGCCCACTGCATCAGCGAGTGGGGCCACGACTTTCGCCCCGAGTATCTGCAGATCGGCAACGTGCTGGCCGAGTTGATGCCACCGCGGATCATGGCGTGCACGGCCACGGCCACGCCGGTGGTGCGCGATGAAATCGTCGCGCGGCTGGGCCTGGGCGCCGACACCCCGCAGATCATCCACGGCTTCGCGCGGCCGAATCTGGTGCTGCGCAGCACCGAGTTGCGCTCGGCAAAGGAGCGCGAGCAACAGGTCGACGCGATGCTCGCCGAAGCCCTCGGGGGGCCGGGCGACGGCCGCGGTACTGCGATCATCTACGCACCGACACGACGCGGCG
>CANLQR010000413.1 GCA_947492135.1 Deltaproteobacteria bacterium
GTCGCACACGCCGTCGCGCGCCGCCTTGGCCGCCACCTTGATGGCGTTGCCCAGCGCCCTGGCGCTGCTGCGGCCGTGCGCCTTGATGATGGGTCGCGTGAACCCGAGCAACGGAGCACCGCCGTACTCGCTGTAGTCGGTCAGATCCTTGAGCCGACGCAGGCCCGACGAAAGCAACAGCATGCCGAGCTTCCACAACAGGCTCTGCTTGAACGCCCAGTGGCCGAGGTTGCGGAACAGCTCTCCTGTGCCCTCCGCCATCTTCAACGTGACGTTGCCCAACAATCCCTCGCACACGATCACGTCGGCCTTGCCCATGGGAATGTCGTTGCCCTCGACGTTGCCGATGAAATTGAGACGGGGCTCATCGCTGAGCAGCCGGTGGGCGGCAACCAAGGTCTCCCCGCCCTTGTTGGGCTCGGTGCCCATGTTGAGTAGACCAATCGTGGGCCTCTCGACTTTGCTGATGCGGCTGGCGTAGGCGTGCCCCATGTACGCGAAGAACAGCAGGTCCTGGGGTCGGCAGTGGACCGTGGCGCCGACGTCGAGCAGCAGCGCAAATCTGTCGCTGTTGCTGCCGCGCTGCCGGGTCGGATAAACCGCGGCCAGAGCCGCGCGCTCGATCCCTGCGATGCGCGGCACCCACTGCGACGACGCAAGTACCAGTGCGCCGGTTGACCCCGCAGACACCAGCGCATCGGCCCGGCCCTCGCCGAGGGCCCGCATTGCAACGCACAGTGACGCATCTGGCTTGGCGGCGATCGCCTCGCGCGGCTTCTCGTCCATGCCGATCGCGCCGGTGGCGGGCAGGATCTCGATGCGCTCGCGGACGTGTTCGATCTTCGCCAACTCGCGCTCGATGGCCTCGACGTCGCCGCACAGCACGACCCCGATCGCGGTTGTCCTGCTGATCTCGGCGGCCGCATGAATCGGCACAACCGGAGCGTTGTCGCCTCCCATCGCATCGAGCAGGACCCGAATCGGCGCCGTCATTGCCCCCATGATAGCCTAGCAACCTAGTCGCCGTGCTCGTCCCGGGTGCGGTCGATGAGTTCCTTGCGCGCACGTTGCAGCGAGGCCAAGATCGTGGCTGGATCGAACAGCATCGTGAAGTCGCGACGGATCTCGACTGTGCGCTGTGCAACCAGACGGAACCACTCGTACATCGGTGACGCGCGCTCCGCCGGGGCCGACGCCTCGGTGATCGGAAACTCGGCCACGACCACCGGACCGTCCGCGACAAAGCGCGCCTCGGGTGACAGTTTCGCCACCAACTCGTGCATGGCTTCGTTCACGGCGAGGAACTCGGTTCGAAAGCGTTTCACATCGCGCACGGCTGCGGCGGCAGTCAACCGCCGCATGATCCGGCTCCCCAGTCCTGTGCCCTGCATCTCGTCCACGACGGCGATCGCAGGCTCGGCGACCGATGGTTCATCGGCCAAACGTACGAAGCGTCCCACCGCGATGCCCTCCCCTTCGGATCCGTCGGCGTCGAGACGACACACACCGACAGCGTAGTGATCGTAGCCATCGACCTCGGTGAAGTAACGCAACTCCGCCTCGGTGAGCCGAGCCTTCGCGGTGAAGAAGCGCAGATAACGGGAGTGCGGAGACAGCCGCGTGAGCCCTTCCACGATCTTGTCGCGGTCCGCGGGACGCAACGGGCGCATCCGCACAGCGGTGCCATCGGCCAGCCGGAAATCCTCGACCTCATCGAGCGGCGCGCTTGTCATCGAGAGGTTCCCACGGGCACCGTAAACCATAACGCGCCGCGGCCACCGTACGATACCGCCGCGCCCTTGCCCGCCAACTACGGTGGGAACGAGGCTACGATGGCCGCAATGCCACCCGTCAGCCTGACCCCTGAGCAGGCCCGTGCCCTGAACGATGACTACCTCGCGCGCATGCGTCAGTGCGTCCCCTGGTCGGCCGCGGTCGCGTGGGCACCAAAACTGAATTTCATCGGTGACACCTACGACGTGCTCGAGCTGTTTCCCGGGTTGGTCGCATCGGACGCGCCGGTCCACCTGCTCGAGCCAGGCCAGTTCGTGGACTCTCCGACCGGCCGGTTTCGCTACTGCGTGCGACTCCATCGCGCTGGACGGCCGCTGCTCACCTGGTGGGGGGCCGAAGTCGGGACCGTCATTTTCGACAGCGACGTGATCATCCCCGCGCTGTACCAGGCCAAGCCCGAGGACGACGGTGGGCCCAAGTGGAACGAAGCGCCGTGGATGTCGCTCACTCCCGCGGAGCTCATGACGCTGCGCCCAGGAACCCGACAAGCCAAAGGCAAGGTGATCATCGCGGGGCTGGGCCTTGGTCATCAGCTCATCGAGGTCAGCCGACGCTTGCAGGTCAAGCGCATCGTGGTCGTCGAGATCGATCAGGAACTCGTGGATTGGATGCTTCCGGTAATTCGCCCACACCTGCGCAAGCCGGTCGAGGTGGTCGTCGGGGACGCGTTCGAGGTCATCCCCTCGCTCACCGGGGATATCGCGCTGGTGGACACCTTCCCGGGCTACGGCGACGGGTTTCGCGTCGTCGAACAGCTCGCCAAACGCAGCCCGGGAATCAAGCGATTCTGGGGCTGGGGCACCTCGGAGATGACCGGCCTGCGTCAGCGCGAGGGCTAGCCGGCTCGGACCATGCCGCGCACGGTCTCGTAGTGCGACAGATCGACCGCGCCCATTCGCACGCAGCGGACCTTTTGGTCGCCGTCGACGAAGAGGTGGATCGGTAACGCACTGCTCGCGTCGAGGCCGAGTTCACCCAGCCACTGTGGCAGCGTCGCCGCGTCCTTGATGCGGTGGCTGGCCGGCGTGTTGGGGTGTGACGCCATAAACTCATCGACCTCGGCCGCGCCCGCGTCGACCGAGACGAACTCCAGCTCGAGCGGCAAGTGATCGGCTGTGAAGCGGGGCCGAAGGCCGTCGAGCATCGGCATTTCATCGACGCAAGGGCGGCACCAGGTTGCCCACACGTTGATCCATCGCCAGCCCTGCGAACGTACGGGCACAGGCCCTGCGAGTTCGGGGAACACCATGGTCTTGGCGGCCTGAGGCTCGGCAAGCACGTCGCAGAAGCCCGCGAGATCAACCTTCGGCGCCTTGGCGACCACAGCGTCGACTCGAGATCCGCCCGACTTGGCCGCTGGAGCCTCATCGTCGCAACCCGAAACGAGCAGGATCGCGACGGCCGCGACGGCACGAGCCGGCCCGCGACGGGCCCACGCTAGAGGCGACAGTCGATCCATGCCACGAACGCGCTTCGATTGATGTCTTTGGGTTTGCATTTGTCGGCGGCACCTGAGCGCGACCACGAACAGAAATCCTGATCGAGCTGCGCGTACTCCTCGCCGAGCCACAACATGCCGACCTCGCGGTCGAGATCCGGGTCATTGAAAACGCTGCGCAAGCGGCCCATCACGGCATCCGCACGTTTCTGTGACAACTCGCGGTTGTGCTCCGCGCTGCCCTCGGGCGAGCTCCGGGCAACGACGAAGAAGTAGCTCGCGCCGCGCTGGTCGGCGAAGAGCTTATCGAGCAGGGTGGAATCCGCGGCGTCGAGTTCGGCGGAATCCTTGTCGAACTGAATGATCCCAGCACGCTGGGACAGCGGCAAAAACAGGGCGTTGAAATCCTCGCCGGTCATCGTCGCGACGCTCTTGGCCTGCACCGGCTGACAGCCGCGGACCTCGCCCGAGCCCATCAAGCCGCAGCTTTGAAGCACCCGCCGGAGGATCTTGCGGAGGTCGCCGCTGCAGTAGCCCTCGTCGGCGGCGGTCGCGATCGCGACCTCGCCCTCGTCGGCATCGTCCGCCACAGCCTCCCCGGCCTCGATCTTCTCCAGACGCTTTCCCGCGCCACGGACCCAACCGCCGGCCATCACCATCGGTGCCGACGCACAGGCGATACCCAGCACCACACGCAATGCGAGCGAGTTCATGGTGTACCTCGTCTTTCCAGCAACCCCGTCAGGCTGTACTCGAGCCCGAGGTCGGTATCTTCGGGACACAACTTCACGCCGCCGACATAGAGCTGCGGCGTCAGCACGGGGATGCTGTGGGACACCGCCCAGCGCAGCGACTTGTTCAGTCGCTGCTGGACCTCGGCCGAGCCGATGCACGCTGCGAGCTCGGGAAACCGTTCGCTCACCAGGCGCCGAGGCGCGGTCGCATCGGTCTTGGCCGCCGTGCGGAGGTTCTCCTGAGCCTCGAACGCCCAGTCGATCACGGCGGTCGAAGTGGGCCCGAGCTTGCCGCCGTCCGCACAGAGAATCGCCTCGCTGATCGTGCACGCGCCCGGATGCACAGCCCCCTCGACCATCCAGTTGCAGGTGTCATCGAGGGGGAACAGCACCGCGCGGCGGTGCAGCCGGGCCGCCAGGCCAGAAGCCGCGAGACGGCGATCGAACGCACGGCACGCGGGGCACAGTGGATCGAAGACCTCGACTGCCGGTGCGCCGCCTGCGTTCTGGTCGAGCGCCACCATCACACCGCCAGCATCGTCGGTATCCGCGAGCTTGCCGCAGGTGCCGACATAGCGCGAGTAGTCCGGCATCAGCCCCATGTAGCCCAGCGACGGAACGCCGACGAACGCACCAAGCTGCGCGAGGCCGACCAGCGCCCAGACACCATTGCCGGCCAAGCGCGCGGGGGCCGAATCGGCCTCGGGCTCATCGATCACGCGCCGGCAGCTCGCATACGCCAAGCCCGCCGCGAGCACCGCGACCAGCGATGCACCGTAGATCCCGATGCAGACCTTGCACACCGCGTCGAGCTCGAGCAGCGCGATTCCCCCCATCACCGCGGACGTCAGCAGCGGCACGAAGGAGAACGCGAACAGCCAGCCCGCGGCACGGCGCCGCGCGAGTCCTCGGCGCCCCAGCAGATCGAATCCTCGAAACACGAGGAACGCAAAAACCGCCATCCCCGGCAGCGAGATCGGCAGCCCTCCCCAGATGCGGGTCCGCAGTACCGACGAATAGGGACTCATCAACGTGACCTGACAGCCCACCGCCTCGCCATCGACCGCCGCGGTGCGCTGCCCGGGGATGAACGAGCAGTGGAGATCGTGAACCTGTCGATCGAGATGTTGGGCGAAGTCGAACGTCGATACCGAAGCGAACGCGACGCCTGCAAGGCACGCAAGCACGAAGATCGCGATGTGGAGTCGACCCGGCATGGCGGGGCCATGATAGCGATCACGCCCGCGGATGCCAGGTGGCATCGCCAGGATTCGCCGCAATCACGGGTCGAATAGCGAGATCTGCCCCGATGCCGGCGTGGGCCAGGCAGGCAGCGTGCCCACGTCGAGGCGTCGCCCCAGCGCCGCGTGAAAGCTAGCGCACAATGCCGGGACATCGCGATCGTCCGGCGTGTGTACGAATACAAACGGCGAGCGACCTTCACCGATCCACACCGCGATGCGATCGGCCCAGTGCTCGAACGCCTCGACGCACGCTCCCGGAACTCCGACGCCGACCAGGCGGACGATCGGATGCATCGCGGTCGTCGCTGATGCGACTGGCAGGCGGGGCTTTCGCTCCTGGGCCGCCACGATCTCGGGATCGACGGCCCGCGACGCATGCAGCACCGTGGCATCGAAGATCACGCGATCGACAGCACGCTCGCGCAACAGCGCGTCGAGATCACGATGCGCCGCGCCGCCGTCGAAGTACGCCGGATGGCGGGGCTCGACGGCAAAGCTACGATCGACGGGCAGCGCCTCCAACCACCGAGCCAGCGCTGCCAGGCGAGCCGGGCCAAACCCTGGCGGCAGCTGGATCATCGTCGGGCCCGCGCGATCCCCCAGCGCAGCACTCGCCGTGATGAACTCTGCCCACGGACGCTCGGCCCCGGTGAGCATGCGATCGTGCGTGATGGTGCGCGGGACCTTCAGGCAGAAACGAAAGCCTTCGGGTGTGGACTCGCGCCACCGCGTGAAGGTGGCGGCTGGGGGGACGCCGTAGAATGTGCTGTTGCCCTCGACCGCGTTGAAGACGCGAGCGTAGTGGCCCAGAAAGCTCGGCGCGCGGGCACCTGTCGGGAACAGCGAGCCCACCCAGTGCGGGCAACTCCACACTGGGCCGCCCAGGTGTAGATGTTGAATTCCTGCACTCGACCCCGTACTGGACATGATGCGCGGCGGGTTAGGCTATCATGTCACCCGTGTCGCTCGAACCCGTCAAACAGTGGACGTTGATCTGTGGCGGTCTGGTCGCCCACGCGGACGGGGTACTCGATGGCAGCGAATGCGAGCGGCTCATGGGCCTGCTCGAGACCGCCCACGAGCTCGATGGTGACGAGTATGGGGCGTGGATCGCCGCGATTGGCAGCCCAGCCCGACTCGAAGAGCTCCTCGAGGTGCTCGAGCCACCACCGCCCGAGCTGCATCGCGAGCTGCTCGAGGGGGCGTGGGTGATGGCCATCGTCGACGGCGTGCGCACGACCGAAGAGTCCGGGATGATCGAGCGACTCGCCGACCGCTTCGGCGTCGAGCCGATGCAACTCGACTATTGGCGAGAGGCCTGGGCGGTCGCTGAGCGCGAGTTCGCGAGCGCCGTCGCGGCCGCGCTCGGCTATGCGATCGGCGGTGGCGTGGTGGTGCCCGAGCGCGAACGCGGTGCCATCCGCGACGCCCTATGGGCAACGCCTTGCGACCAGACCCTGCGCGACCAGCTCGTCGCGCGTGCGATGGCGCCTGTCACCCGTGACGATGCGGCACGGGATGTCTCGGGCCTCGCAAGGGCCCGGCGGATCGCTGCGCTGCAACGCTGCGTCGATGCGGTCACTCGCTGTGCGGACCCAGCCCAGGCGCGGGCTCGCTTGCTCGACGTGGCCTGGGCCACGTCGGTGCCTGCACAGACTGTCGAGCGGTGGTTTCGCTGAACTCTAGAGTTCACGCGGGACAACCGAAATCGACCTCGACGGTTCCGCCGCCCTGAAGCGCCTCGCACGCTGCGCCACACAGACGCACCGAGTTGAACGGTTCAACCGGGGCCATGTACGTCCATCCATCGCCAGTGTCGCAGTCGTCGATCGGCGCCCACGGCTGTCCGTCGACCGAGACGTCCACGAAGTCGGGAAACTCGGGCGCGTCCGGCAACGTAATCGTGCACTCGATCTGATTGGCGACGACATTCAGGGCATCGATCAACTCGATCTCGTTGAACGAGTTGTAGAAGTGGTCCGACCCCGCGGCCGCTGCACCACCCGCGTCGGCCACTGCGCTCAACGCCTCGTATGGGTTGACGGCCGGCTTGGTCCCCAGCTCGTCGAGGAT
>CANLQR010000414.1 GCA_947492135.1 Deltaproteobacteria bacterium
CGCCGTCATCGCCGTCCTTCTGACCATCCTGGGGCTGCTGCCGGCGGTATTCGTGCGCGTGCTCGTCGACGAGGTGTTGCCGGGCACCCAACTCGAGGTCCTCGACATGCTCGGCCTCGGGATGCTGATCGTGCTGGGGTTTCGCGTCGCATTCTCTGCGCTCCGTGAGTACTTCCTGTCGCACCTTGGCCGTCGGATCGATCTGCAGATGCAGTCCGAGTACCTCCGCCACGTCCTGCACCTGCCCCTACGATTCTTCGAGACCAAGCGAACCGGCGACATCATGTCGCGCATGCTCGACGTCAGCAAGGTCAACGCTGTCGTCGGTGGCGTCGCGCTAGGCGTCGTGGTCGACGTCGTGTTGTTGTTGGTGTTCGTGGGCATCATGTTCTACTTCGACACTCGGCTAGCGGCGGTGTCGTGCGCGTTCATCCCCGTGTTGCTCGTCGCGCTGTACCTGCACCAGCGTGGCCTCGTGAGGCATTCCCGCGAACTGATGGAGCATGGCGCCCGTTTGCAATCGCGACTGGTCGAGGATCTCAACGGCGTCGCGACCCTGCGCGCGGGCGGAGCGATCGAGCAGCGTACTGCGCGGCTCGACGAGCGACTCGTCGAGACCGTGCAGTCTCGCTTTCGAATGCGACTGCTCGGCCTTTCGATGGCCAGTAGCGAGGCGATGGTCTCTGGAGCGGCATCACTGGTGGTGCTGTGGTATGGCGGACATCTGGTTGTCGAGGGGGCACTGAGCATCGGCCAGTTGATGTTCTTCAACACCCTGTTGGCGCAGATGCTGGTCCCGCTGCGGTCGCTGACGACGGCCAATCTCACGGTGCAAGAGGGCCTGGTTGCGCTCGAGCGGCTCGGTGAGGTCGTCGACCTCGACCCCGAAATCGACCCCGCGGCACGGGTCTGCGCGCCACCGCAGTTGCGGCACGGCATCACGTTCGAGCAGGTCGGCTTCAACTACAACACTCGAGGCTCCCGGGCAGTTCTCGACGGCGTAGACCTCGTCATTCCGGCCGGCCGGACCACCGCATTCGTCGGAACCAGCGGCTGCGGAAAGTCGACGATCCTGCGCTTGCTGCTGGGATTCTACCGCCCGACCGCGGGCCGCATCGCGCTCGATGGCGTCGATCTGCGCGACATCGACCTCGAACGCTGGCGGCACGGCGTCTCGTGGGTCCCCCAGGACCCGACGGTCTTCGACGGGTCGCTCGCCGAGAACATTGCGCTCGGTGACGCGAGTGTCGATGGCGCGCGCGTGGTGGCGGCATGCCGCCTCGCGGGCTTGGCCGACTTGGTCGACGGCATGCCCGATCGCTACGACACCGTCATTGGCGAACGCGGTGCCTCACTGTCGGGCGGGCAGCGACAACTCCTGGCGATCGCTCGCGCGATCTATCGCGATGCGCCGGTCGTGGTGTTCGACGAGGCGACGAGCATGCTCGATGCCGGCACCGAGCGGGCGCTGCGCGATCGTCTGGCGCCGTGGCTCGCGGGGCGCACGGTAGTGATCGTCGCGCACCGACTCGCGTCCGTGCGAGCCTCGGACTGGATCTACGTCATGAGTGCTGGCCGGCTGGTCGAGTCGGGCACCCATCCCGACTTGCTCGCGCAGTCCGGCGCGTACGCCGACTACTGGCGCGATCAGAATGGCGGAGTCTTCGACGTCGTGACGGGCGCGCACGTCACCAGAAGGCACGGCGTCGCGGTGGCCAACCCCGCGTGAAGGCCCGCTCCCGCGGGCGCGGGGGTTGACCGGGTTGCCGCCATCGACCAGGCGCTGCAGCACGCCGAGCAAGCGGTAAGAACGCTCCTCGACCCCCGACTCGGACTTTGTGTGCTCAAACGCCGAAAACTCGGCGCCTCCTGTGATGGGAGACGCCGAGTTGCGCGACCAACGACCAACTGAGGCGATTACTGGCTCGAACACTCGCAGTCTTCGAAGCTGATGGTCGACCACACGCGCTCTTGCGGCTGATACGCGTTCCAGCCGCCTACGGCCCCGACGACGAACGCGGCGACGTCGTTCCACCAACTCCCACCGTCGACACTCTCCATCTCGTCGGCTGAGATCGTCTGCATTGAATCCATGGTGTCTTTGATCATTTTCGTGCTCCTTGCGTCACAGGGCCAGCGTGGCGTCGATGCCGTATCTTTCGTACATATAGGCAACCTCGGCGACGTAGGCATGGGCGCCCCAGCCCACGGCCGCGCCGATGAGGCCCGAAAAGGTGCCGCCGATGTCCGGCCATCCACCTTGGACCGCGTCGAGTTCGCCTGCGTCGAGTTCCTGCATTACGGACTGGGTCGTAGCATTCATTGTTCTGTCCCTTTCGTTCGAGGCAGCGCATCGCCATCTCGTCTGAAGATGTCGTGCCGCGACCCTCGAAATGGTTCCCGACCAGGCGTAGCAACCGTCTCGATCGCCATGACCGAGCACCTTCGTACGCGCGCGGCGGCCGAGTCGTTGTCGATCGACACGGCACGGCACGGCGATCGTGCCAAGCGCGGCCGCGCGGCTCGCCGCTGATCGCGCGGCTGCTCGCGATCCGTCGTCGTGGTTCGCGCCGTCCCGCGGACAGTAGGACCGTCGTGCAACCCGCTGGCCAGGGTAGATTCGCAGCCATGCGCACGGCTGTTTCGTTTCTGATCGTGGCGATCTCGGGCTGCGGCGACGGCGGCGGCGCTGTGGCGGCCAGCACCTCCGGCACCACGGGCGGCGGATCGACCGCGACCGTGAGCACGACCGGAGACACGACGGCGACCCCGAGCACCAGTGCTACCGGCGGCACGGCCGACAGCACCGGCTCGACCGGCGGTCCCGACGGCGGCGATGGGCCGTGGGAACCCGGCACAGTCTACCCGTCGCTGCCCGATCCCAACCCACGCGGGCTGCTGGATCTGCGCGGCCTGATGCACACCCACTCGATCTACTCGCACGATGCATGCGACGAGACGCCGGAGATCGACGGCGAGCCCAACGCCCAGTGCTACCTCGACCTGCGCAATGCGCTGTGCCAGACCCGACACGACTTCGTGATGTTCACGGATCACCCGGAGCTGTTCGACCGCACCGAGTTTCCCGACACCCTGCTGTTCGACATCGATCGCGGCGACGTCTTGCTCGAGCGCGACAGCGAGCCGGTGGGCAACTGGAGCAGCTGCGACGGCACGCCGGGGCCACTGGTGCTCGCGGGCACCGAGGGTGCGTCGATGCCGGTCGGACTCGAGCGCCATATCGCTGATCGCACGCTCTACGGCGAGGTCACGCCCGAGGCGATCGAGGCATTCAAGCTCGAGGGTGCGGTCAGCCTGCTCCAGCACACCGAGGACTGGACCGTCGAACAGCTCGAGACCCTGCCGATCGACGGGTTCGAGATGTACAACCTCCACGCCAACACGCTGCTCAACTTGCCCGCAGCCGTCGGCCTGATCGCCAAGCTCGCGGAAGGAGGCGAGGGCCTGCCCCACCCCGACCTGACGATCTTTCCGTTGTGGAGCGAGGACGCCCGCTACCTCGAGCGTTGGGGCACCCTGCTTTCACACGGCACGCTACGGGTCACGACCGCGGGCACCGACGCCCACCGCAACACCTTCATGCAGGAGCTGCCCGACGGCGAGCGCATCGATAGCTACCGCCGCATGATGGGCTGGTTCTCGAACCACCTGCTGGTCGCGGGCGCACGCGACGGCACCTGGGACGATCGCGATCTGAAGGATGCCCTGCGCTCGCGACGGCTGTACGCCGCGTTCGAGTATCTGGGCTATCCCAAGGGCTTCGACGCCTACGTCGAGGCCGGCGACGACGTGGCCGAGATCGGCGGCGAGGCATCATTCGCGGCCGGGCCCACGATCTACGCGGTCGCGCCCACGGTGCGCGGCCTGGATCCCGCCGCCACGCCGCCCGCCGTCACGCTGCACGTGATGCGTGCGATCGAGGGTGGCTTCGAGGAGGTCCACGCTGGCAGCGACGTGCTCGAGTACACACCCGACACCGCTGGCGCCTATCGGGTCGAGGTGCGGATCGTCCCGCTGCACCTGACCGCGTATCTCGGCGACTACCAGGACCAAGCGAGTACGCCGCGGCCGTGGATCTACGCCAACGCCTTCTTCATCGGACCCTAGTGCCGCCCAGGTCGAGGCCCACACGGAGGCCGAGCCGTTCGTCGGTGGTCACCTGCCGCGGACCGACTTCGCGAGCGCGACCAACACCGCCGCGCGCTTGGGATCGCCGGGGCAGTTCGCGACGTAGCAGTTCGGGCTCTCGTGATGAATGCCCTTGATCTCGACGAGCTGCAGCCCGTCGAGGGCCTTCACCGCCTCCTGGGCCTCGGCCCACGTCGCGGTCGTCGTGGTCGCGCGACTGAGCTCCTCGGCGGTGTCGACCAGATCGTGGAACCGATCGATCTTGGTGACTTGCTCTTGCATCCACGCCTGCGCGAGCGGGTCATCCTCGCACGGGCCATAGCAGTTCATCGCGCCGTCGGGCTGCGTGCCGATGAGCGCGCCGACATCGAGGATCTCGAGCGCGACGAGCCGCGTCAGGCTCTGCTGGAGATCGTCGGTCGCCTTGTGCAGTTCTTCGCGGCTCACGTGACCGTCCGCGAGCGCGGCGACCGGCTCGGGCTTGGCGGCATCCTCGTCGGTGGGCGCCTCGGAGTCCGGCGTGGGCGGGACGGCAGGCGGCGCGGTGTCGTGGCTACAGGCGGCGAGCGCCGCAACGGCGGCGAGGGTCGGGAGCGTCGTGCGGTTCATCTCTGCTGACTGTAGCTGCAGCGAAGGCCGCAGACCGTTCGCATTTTCTGAACGCGGTCATGAACCGCAGCCATCCTGGAGCTACGGCCCAAAGCGCTGCTGCGCGGGGATCGGATTCGCGACCGACGCGGTCGTCACCGACGACGCCGAAGCCCTCGTCGACGGCCATCACACCGCTGCCGATCGTGTGCCCTGACAGCACCGCGCCCGACGGCGTGCAGTCGGCGTTGCAGCCGTCGCGGTCCTCGGTGTTGCCGTCGTCGCAGTCCTCGCTGATCTCGACGTCGCCGTTGCCACACTCGGCCGGCCCGTCGCCCTCGTCGTCGTCGGCTTGGCTGAGGTTAGTGCTGACGGTCTCGCTGCTCGAGGGATCGACGGTCGTGACGAGGCTCGTGGGATCGATCGTGTCCGCGCTGCCGGTCGAGCCGACCGATCCGTCGCTCTCGGTCTCGAGCCCGCCCGCGCGATTCCCTCACCGCTAGCGCAGGCGGTGACGAGGACGACCAGTGAGCAAGGCAAGCGCACCGGTTCGAGCAAGATAGTATCGTGGTCATCGTGCCGGAGTACACACGCGCGCTGTTCGTATTCGCGCTCGCCCTCGCGTGCACCACTTCGGATGGGGCCGATGGCGACGACGCCGGGCCCGCCGACGGCAGTGACGGTGACGACGGTGACGCTGCAGGCACAGTCTCGCCACGCGCGGGCGTGTGGAGCTACGTCGACGGCGGCGTGCAGGAGAACACGTGCAAGTCCGAGCTCGTCGGCGATCCGAATCTGATGTTCGTGCTCGAGAACGACGGCGGCAGCACGTTCACGATCCAGCAGAGCGAGCCCTACGACGACTTCGAGTGCACGAAATCGGGCAGCGACTTCACGTGCCCCGATCGCCTGCAGGTCGAGGTGCCGATCGCGATGACGGACATCGTGCTCGAGTACGACGTGTCGATCACCGGTGACCTCGACGGCGCCGAGGCGATGTCCGGCACGCAGCGTGCGGACATCGTCTGCACCGGCTCGCAGTGCGAGGTCGCAGACACGCTCGGCTACAGCTTCCCCTGCTACTACACGGTCGCGTTCACGGCGACGTGGTCGTCGGGCTGAGCGGGCGATTCTCGCCACAGTGGGCGGCTCGTCGCAGCCCGTGTGCGCGCGCGTCTGCGTAGTTTCTGCAACGCTCGCGGCGCCGTCGCGTGTTTCAACTCGACCACGCAGACCGCGGTGGCAAAGCCCAATGTCGCCTACAAGACCAGCCGGTGGTGGTCACCGTGCAACCAAGTCAACACCTGCAAGGGATCCGAGGCAAGGCCTCGGGTCCCTTTGGCAGTTCCCCTCGCCGAAACACCTGGGTGCTACTCGCGTCGCAGCCGCTTCACGACGGCGGCGAGGCTCGCCGTGGTGACGCGGATCCCCGCGCTGAAGCCCGGCAACACGCGCATGCCACTCCCGAACGGCAGCGAGGTGACACTTGGACCTGCGAAGAAACCGACGCGACTGCCATACGGCCGCCACACCGGCGCGACGATGGCGTATGCGAGGGGCTGGCAGCCGCCCTGACGCAGGTCGATGCACCGCAACCCACCGCTGAGGCTCGACCCGTCGAGCGTCCACTCGCCCAGGCGATCATGCCCCAGCGAGAGGAAAGAAGACCACGGGGTGAAACCGGGATCACGGGTGAGCGAGTAGGTGCTGGGGATTCGTCTCGGATCGATGCCGTGCGACACCGGCTTGGGCAGCTGCGATGCAACCGCCGCGCGCGCAGCCGCCTTGGGCGACGGCGGCGACACGGGCGCCAGCACCACGGTGGCGGTGAGGAGCAGGTTGATCGGAGACCACATCGCGATTCTCCCAGCTCACCATAGCGCCTCGCCGCGGACGATCGGGGGATTCGCGAGCGCAAGCGCTGCGTCGGCGACGGCTCCCAACCGCCGGCACCTCGCACGCGCCCGGCTACGACCATGCCTAGCCGCACGGGCGAGCGGTTACGCCACGGTGCAGTGCGAAGGCGTTGCTCGAATGGTTGCTCCGAGCGCCGGCACGATTCCTGCTTCGCGTACGGCGAAATGACTCAGCCAACCAACAAGAGTGATGTCGAGCGACTCAACGCAATGCTCCGTGGCGAGCGAGCCGCGGTCGAGACCTACGGCAAGTGCATCGAGAAGCTCGCCACCAGCACCCGCGTGGCGCAGCTCACCTCGCTCAAGGCGTCGCACGCCGGACGCGTGGGCAAGCTGACCGGCAAGGTCGTCGAACTCGGCGGCAGAGCCGACATGACCTCCGGCGCGTGGGGCTCGTTCGCGAAGCTCTTCGAAGGCAGCGCGGCTGTCTTCGGCGAGAAGTCGGCAATCGGAGCGCTCGAGGAGGGCGAGGATCACGGCAAGAAGGACTACGCCGACCTCGACGGCCTCAGCGAAGGCGCGCGCCGCTTCGTGCAGATCGAGCTCGTTCCCGAGCAGCGCCGCACGCACGACGCGCTGAGCGCGATCAAGAGCGCGATGTAGGATCGGGATCCGGAAGCGGGCTCTC
>CANLQR010000415.1 GCA_947492135.1 Deltaproteobacteria bacterium
CGAGCGCAGTGCTCGGGTCAGCGCAGGGCCGCCCACCACGGTTCGACGCCTGCGACCTGGCGCCGGCGATGCGCGGTCGATCTGTCGCGATCGTAGAGACGACATGGTCGTGCTGATCGGTTACGTCCCCCAGCGCGAAGATGCCGTGGTCCTGCCCTACGATTGTCGGCTCGATGTCGCCCTGGGCCTCCGAGCGCTCGCCGCCGCGGACGAGGACGGCCTCATCGCGGCCCTGTGGGCCGAGCGCGTGGAGCTCCAGCGCAATGGCCTTGCCGAGCGCCGCCGGATCGGCAGGCTGTCACCGCGCGCCCGCGGCGGCATCGTCGCGGGGGTCGCCATCATCGTCATCGGCGTAGCGGTCGGACTGCTGGTCGCGAACGCCTTGCGCGACGAGAAGGTCGTGGTCAAGGTGTCGCCATGATTCTTCGGCCCCCCGCACCCGCCGCCAACCCGGCCGACCTCCAAGTCCGAGCCGTCGAGCGTGGCGGGCCGGCGGCGTTGGTCGCGTGGCTGTGTCGCCTCGGGGTCGCGCTGGGATTGGCCCTGGCGTTGTGGTCGACGCCGGTGCACGCGGCGACTGGCCGTGCCGAGGGTTTCTTCGTCGAGCGTGCCACCGGTCAGATCACGATGGGTCGAGCGGTGCTTCGGTATGAGCCCGAGCTCGCCGACGAAGCCCAAGCGCTTGCGGCATCGATCCCGCAGTGGTGGTCCGAGGTCGAGCAGCCGCTTGCACGCGATGTCGACGATACCGTGCGCATCACGTTCGTCGATCACGCCGGTCGGGTTGCCCAGGCGACCGGCATGCCGCACTGGGTTGCCGGCGTCGCGCGACCCGAAGCCGGTGACATCGTGATCGCACGTCACGGCCCTGACGGCGCGCCGACCGACCTCGAGCGCCTGCTCAAACACGAGATGGCCCACGTCATCTTGCACCGCGCGACCGGAGGCGCCGCGCTGCCGCGGTGGTTCCACGAGGGCGTCGCCGAGAGTGTGACCGGGGGCATCAGCCTCAGCCGAGCGCATACCCTGGCCCAGGCGGTTTTTGGTGCCGGCGTCCCCGACCTCCAGCGGCTCGAAGCCCAGTTCCACGGCGCCGATGGGCCCGATGCCGCGGTGTCGTACGCCGCGGCCCGTGACCTCGTCGAGTTCCTCCGCCATCGCGACCCGCAGGGCGCATCGATGCGGCAGGTCTTCGCGGAGCTGCGCGCGGGCTACGAGTTCGACGTCGCGTTCGTCCGCGCCTATGATGCCTCGCTGCCCGAGCTGGTCACGCACTGGCGTGATGGGCTGCCGGGTCGCTTCATGTGGTACCCGATGATCGCCAGCGGAGGACTGCCGTTCTTCTTCTTGCTGCCGCTGGTGATGGTCGCGTGGATGCGTCGGCGTCGGCTGCTGCGCCGCGGATGGGAGCGGCTCGACCGCGAAGACGCGCTGTCCCGCGACGCAGCGTGGGGCGTGGCGTAGCCCGCGTGGCTGGCTTCGGCTCTGGCTCTGGCTTCGGCTCTGGTTTCGGACTGCAGCGCATCGGCGCGGGCACGCTGCGTGGGCGAAAACTACTGGCGTTGCCCGAGGGCGTCCCGGGCCTGCGACCGATGGGTTCGCGCGTCCGGGAGGCGGTCTTCGATCGTCTGCAGACCTCGGTGCTCGAGGCCCGCGTCCTCGATCTGTTTGCGGGTTCCGGCGCCCTGTCGATCGAGGCGCTGAGTCGAGGGGCGGCCCACTGCATGCTGTTCGAGCTCGACGCCCGCGTCGTGCGTCACCTCCAGGCGCAGCTCGGGGCGCTGGCGCTGGCAAGCCACGCGGAGGTTCGCCGGGGCGACGCGCTGGCGTTGCTCGCGGCGGGTCGGGGGAGCGCTGCGCCCTTCGATCTCGTGTTCGTCGACCCACCGTTTGCGTCACCGCACATCTTCTCGCCGGTGTTCGCCGCGCTGTGCGACCGCGGCTGGCTCGCGCCGGGCGCCCAGGTCGTCTGCGAGCGCGAGCGCGTGCGTGGTGCCGCACCGAGTCTCGTCATTCCCGCGGCCCTCGAGCTCGAGGCCACGCGGATCTATGGGCAGGCCCAGGTCGAGTTCCTCGCACTTCGCTGATACCCTTGCGATCGTGCAGGACACCATCTCGCAGCGTGCGGCGGTGCTCAGACCTTCGGCCACGTTCGCGATGGCGGCGCGCGCCGGAGCCCTTCGCGCGCAAGGGCGCCAGGTCTTCGACTTCTCGGCGGGCGAGCCCGACTTTCGCCCACCGACCGCGGTACGCGAGGCGGTCGTGGCGTTGGTCCGCGAGCGCGCCATCGGCTACACCCCCGTCGCGGGCATGTTGGCGCTGCGAGAAGCCGTGGCCGAGCATCTGTCGGCCTACCATGGCACCGCGATCTCACCGGCTCGAGTGCTGATCTCGTGCGGGGCCAAGCACAGCATCGCCAACCTGTTGCAGGCGACGATCGACCCCGGTGACGAGGTCGTGATCCCGACGCCGGCATGGGTCAGCTACCCCGACATGGTCCGGCTCGCCCAGGGCGTGCCGGTGGTCGCACCCACGCTGCCCGAGCACGGCTGGCGGCTCCAACCCGAGGTCCTCGCGAGGGTCGTCGGTCCGCGCACCCGCTTGCTGGTGCTGAACAGCCCGAGCAACCCGACCGGTGGGGGCTACGGCGCCGAAGATCTGCGGGCGCTGGGCGAGGTGCTCGCACGGCTCGCACCGCGCACTCGCGTGATGGCGGACGACATCTATCGGCGCCTGAGCTACGCACCGTTCGAGCACGCCAGCGTCGTGCGTTGCCTGGGCGACGTGCTCGAGAACATCGCCCTGGTCGACGGCGTGTCCAAGACCTACGCGATGACCGGATTCCGAATCGGCTATCTCGTGGCCTCCGAAGCCGTCGTGACCGCTGCCACGCGCGTGCAGGGCCAGACCACCTCGGGCGCGGCGACGCCCTCGCAATATGCTGCGCTCGCCGCCCTCACCGACCCCTCGGTCGATGTCGAGGTCGCCGCGATGCACGAGGCGTTCACGCGGCGGCGGGCGACCATGCTCGCGGCGGTGACGGCGATCGATGGACTGCGCATCGTTCCGCCGGACGGGGCCTTCTATTGCTGGATCGACGCCTCGGCGTATGTGGGGCGGACCGGAGTCGCCGACGACACGGCGCTGGCCAACTGGCTGCTCGATCGACACGGGGTGGCGTCGGTTCCCGGAAGCGCGTTTGGTGCCCCTGGCTACCTGCGGCTGAGCTACGCGACCGATGATGCCAGCGTGGTCGGCGGCTGCGCTCGGCTCACCGAAGCGCTCGCCTCGTTGGCCGCGCGTGGGGCCGAGTAGCCCCACCCGAGTTGCCAGCCGAGTTGTCAGGGGCGCGCCGCGGCTGTAAGTCTAAGCCGCGGTCCAACATGATCATCGAGTTCGAGAACGGTCGTCAGTCCACCGTCGATCAGATCCGCGATCTGGCGGCGAGATTCGGTCTCGCCATCGAGATCACCCAGAGAATCGGCGTGTACAGCACGATCCACGTCATCGGCGACACCCGCGAGTTCGCGGCGCGCGAGGGCTACCTTCGCGACTTGCCGGGGGTTCGTGCGACCTGGCGGGTTACCTCGGACTTCAAGAACATCGCGCGCGTCGTCAGCGGTGCCGATGGTATCGCGCTGCGGCGGCCCCGACGGGTCGTCGAGGTCCCGGGACTCGACGGCTTGGCCCGGCGCTTTGGTTCGGGCCAGCACATCTTCATCGTTGGGCCGGACTCACCGCAAACCCTGGAGCAGACCCTCGCCATCGCGCGGGCGGCCCGAGCGATCGGCGAGCGCTACGGCGTGACCGATCGCATGATGTTGCGCGGCGGAGCGTTCAAGCCCCGGACCCGGCCGACCGACTGGCGTGGGCTGGGGATGAAGGGCATCGCGATGCTCGATCGAGCGCGCGAGGAGACCGGCCTGCCGTATGTCACCGAGGTGATGGATCTGAATCTGGTGCCAGAGGTCGGCGAGCACGCCGACATGCTGCAGATCGGCACGCGCAACGCCCAGAACTTCGACCTGCTGGAGGCGGTGGGGCGCTTCGGCAAGCCGGTCATCCTCAAGCGCGGTTTCGGCAATGAGGTGACCGAGTGGTTCCACGCTGCCGAGTACATCGCCAACCAGGGAGATCTCGACATCGTGCTGTGCGAGCGGGGCGTCAAGACCCTGTTCACCAAGGGGGGGTATTGCCGCAACCAGCCCGACCTCAACGCGATCACCTACGCCCGCCGGCAGACGATCCTGCCGATCATCTTCGATCCGAGCCATGTGACCGGCGACCACCGTCTGGTCCCCGAGAACGTGATGGCTGCGTGTGCGCACCTGGTCGACGGCACCATCACCGAGACCCTGCACGACGAGGCCTTCCGCAAGGAGCAGCTTTGCGATGCCGGCCAGGCCCTGTTGATGGATCACTACGCGATGGTGGTCGAAGCGGTCCTCGCGTTCGAGCACCACGTCGCGCCGCGGCTGCTCGCGATGCAGGAAGCGCTCGAGCGGTAGCGCCCGCGTCGCGGCATGGTGTTGCACCCGCGGCCGCGCTGTGCCAATCATCGGTCGATGCGGATCGTGTGCCCGAGGTGCCGGCGTGAAGAGGAAGTCAGCGCGGACTTCTCTTGGCGGCCGTTTTGTTCACGGCGCTGCAAGATCATCGATCTGGGCAACTGGCTCGACGAGGTCTATCGGATCTCCTCGCCGATCGAGGGTGAGGCCGAGCAGACCGTGGATCCCCGCGACTCGCCGGTGAACTGACCGGGCTCACGCCATGGGTGCAGTCGATGACAGCAGCGCGGCGACACTGACGTCGAGTTGACTGCGCAGCAGGTCGAGCAGGCTCTTGGCGTCGGCGTGCTGGGCACCGAGCGCCTCGACGACGGCTTTGGTCGCACCATCGAGCACGCTTTGCCGCGCAGCGGCGAGCCATCTCGACACTGTGGCCTTGTGCACGGCATACATCACCCCGATGCGCTCGAGCGCGAGGCCGTCGAGGTAGTGCAGCTTGAACAAGGTGCGCTCGCGGGGGGCGAGCGCTGCGATCGCCGTGTGTACCGCGGCGTTGACCAGCGGCAGGTATCGCGCGCGCAGGGCCTCGAGCTCGGGCGACAGCGCGCCGGGGGTCGCCGCGTTGCTCTCGGCCAGCGTGGTGTCGCCGCTTGGCCGATCACGGCGAAGGTTGGCGTGCACGCTGCGGGCCACCACGCGAACCCACGCACCCAGAGGGCCGCGACCGCCGAACTCGGCAATCCGCGGCGGGTTGGGCGCCTCGGCGACCAGCACCCGCGTGCGCACCCGCTGGCGGACCTCGTCGACGACCTCGGCGTCGGGTTCGATACGGGCGAGGAAAAGCGGGATCTTGGCGATGTACTCGCGATCGAACACCGTGATCGCGCCGACGTCACCGCGCGCGCAGGCGAACGCGAGCACCATCTCTTCGAGCTGGAGTCCCGGGGCCGTGGGGTCGATCCCACGGGCCGTGAGCGTGTCGAAGAAGAGCTGGGCGTCGACCTCGACGGCGGGCCAACGCGCGCGGGCGCGCTGTACGGCTTCGATGAGTACCCCCGGTGGTGCCACCGGGTTCGAGGTTAGCAAAACCGGACTGCAGCCTGGTGGAGTTCTCGATCGACGACTTGGTGGAGTGCGAGCCGCAGTCTCGGGCACCTCGGCGGCTCACCCAACCTCCCCATCGCGGCTGCGACGCCGGCGCGGCTCATTCCTCACCCAGCAGCCCTCGTGGTCGTTGCACTGCCGTTGTCGCGATGCTAGTTTTTCCATGCTTTGACATGGGTTGCACTTGGACCCGTCCAGGACCAACGACAATGGGCGATCAGTCACAGATTTCGGCCACCGTCTCGCTGGCTACCAAGGAGCGACTCGATCGCTTTACCGAGAGCCACGGGCTCAAGAAAAACTTTGTCGTCGAGCAGGCGCTACTCTACTTCATGGAGTCTCGGAGGGAGCTGCCCGATGAGGCGCTCGTTCCGACCCGCCTGGTGCTCGCGGACGCAGCCTTCGACAAAGTCGTTCGTCTCCTGCGGAACCCGCCGCCACCCAGCGACGCACTTGTCGAGTTGATGCGTGGCCGAGGCCGCTGAAATCCGCCCACTGGCCCGGACTGACGACCGCAGTGGATTTTCCTGTGGGCAGGCCGATCTCGATCGGTTTTTCGAGCACTACGCCGGGCCCAACCAGTTCAAGCTCCACCTCGCGGTGACGTATGTCGCGGTCGTCGGGGGCCAAGTCGTCGGCTTTGCCACCGTCGCCGCCTCGTCGCTCGAGCGCAAGCATGTCCCGGATGCGCAACGCCGGCGGCGCTTCCCGGGGTACCCGTTGCCGGTGCTTCGACTCGCGCGCTTGGGTGTCGACGCGCGAGCCCAGGGGAACGGTGTTGGGACGGCACTGTTGCGCCACGTGTTCCGACTTGCCGTCGACCAACGTGACGCCCTGGGCTGCGTGGGGGTCGTTACGGACGCCAAAACCCACGCTGTCGGGTTCTACGACCGCCTGGGTTTCGTGCCGCTCGAGGGGGTCCTCGAAGGACTGCTCGCCGGCGAACCCGTGCCGATGTTCCTGCCAATCGACGTCATCGCGGCCGCGACCTGACGAGCGCTCGGCCTCGATAGATCCGGCCGCCGCGCGACGGCGAGTGGTGGTTCGCGAGTGACGCTGGCTCGAGGACGACGGACAGATCCACGTCTGCATGGTCTACATGGCTGCGACGTGATCGATGTGTACACCGGCCAGACGGTCAGCGCCATCAGGCCGGTGTACGGGCGGTGCACCCGGCGCCGTGGAGCGATCGGGTCCGCCGCGAGGTTGGCTCCCGTCGAGCACGGTGGGCAACTCCCGGGCAAGGCATCGTCAGGTGCCCACATGCCAGAACGAATGTTCGCGTAGCGATGCGTGGCGAAGTGATCTTTGGATCGCGGCGGGATGATTGCGTTCTGCCGACGGCCTGCATCGCAGCAGACACGACAACGGTCCCGAAGTGGCTTGACGACTTGGCGTGGAATCAGTAGTGCTGTTCGGATGCGATCACACGCAGTGGGAGTCCAAGGATGGCACGACACTTTCGGTTCGGTTCGGTTCGGTTCTTGCTAGCGGCGCCCTGCTGCTGACAGTGCTCGCAGGGTGCGCTCAGGAGCTCCCGGGCGCGGCGATCGACGATGGCAGTTCGCACGAGGAGTCGGCCGCCGCCGAGTCACTCGAAGACCAGACGACGGCGGCGGCAGAGGGGGCGAGTCGGAGTCAGCCTGGCGCCGCGGATGGCACAGAAC
>CANLQR010000416.1 GCA_947492135.1 Deltaproteobacteria bacterium
GCCTCCGCCCCCGCCTTCCGCTCCGTCGAGCAGGCACCGGCACAGGTGGCCATCGACACTCCGGTGACCATCCACTATGCGGTGACCGACAACACAGTGACGGACGAGGGGCCCAGGCTCAACCGCGCATTCGTACGCGTCAGCGTTGATCGCGGCGAGCCGACGGAGGTCGTCGCGACCTTCATGGGTGGCGACCTTTACCGGGCCCAACTTCCACCCCAACCGGAAGCGGTTGCCGTGAGCTACACGGTATGTGCCGTGGACTGGGCAGGCAACGAGGGTTGCGCCGAGCCGCTTGGGTACGATGTCGATGGCGGGTCGACCGAGACCGATGGAACCGGGGCCGATGACACCGGGGCTGATGGCGCCGGAACCGATCCGACCGATCCCGACTCGGGCGAGGACTCGGCGTCCGCCACGGCCTCCGATGCGACCGCATCGGAGACCGTGAGCGACTCGGCGTCGGGCGCGGACGGCGAGGGCTCGTCGAGCGGCAGCGGTCAAGATGGCGGGGGTGGCGGCTGCGGCTGCGCTACCGGACAGCGGCGTGCCCCAGCGTGGTTCGGCGCCGCGATGCTGGCGATCGTGGTCGCGCGGCGACGTCGATTGCGTTGAGCCGCTCGAGGCGACGCGGGCGCCCGCCCGATGGCGGGCGCCTACGAGCGTTTCTTGCCTGGTGCGGGCTTGGCCTTCGCTTTGGCTTTCGGCTTGGCGGTGGCGCGCTCGGCTCGCGCCGCGGCAATCAGAGCCGCCGCGTGATCCCGCGCGCTCTGGGTGATCTTCGCGCCTCCGAGCATGCGGGCGATCTCATCGATGCGTGCGGCGTCGTCGAGCCGCTCTACTTCGGTGATCGTCCGGCCCTTGCGCTGGCGCTTGTCGACGCGGAAATGGACGTCGGCGAACGCGGCGATCTGGGGCAGATGCGTGACACACAGCACCTGGTGGTGCGCCGAGGCCCGTTGCAGGCGGCGGCCGATGGCCTCGGCAACGGCCCCACCGACGCCCGCGTCGACCTCGTCGAACACGTACGTCGCAACCCGATCATCGCCCGCAAGCGCACCCTTGAGCGCGAGCAACACCCGCGACAGCTCGCCACCCGACGCAACCTTGCGCAACGGCGCCACGGCTTCGCCCGCGTTGGCGCTGAACAAGAATTCGACCCGGTCGCAACCGTCGGGCCCCGGTGCGTCGAGCGGATCGATCTGCACGCGTAGGCGGGCCTTGGCGATGTGGAGGGCCCCGAGTTCGGCCTCGACTGCGGCGGCGAGTCCACCCGCAGCAGCGGCGCGCGCCTCGTGCAGCACCTGCGCACTCGCACGGCAGGCAGCCTCGAGCTCCACGGTGCGCTCGCGCAGCGCAGCAAGGTGTTCGTCGGCGTGCTCGAGTTGTTCGAGCTCGGCACGCATCTCGGCGAGCCGGGTTCCAAGCTCGTTTGCCTCGACGCCGTGCTTGCGCCGCAGCCGGTCGATCTGATGCAACCGATCCTCGGCGGCCTCGAGCTCGGCGGGCTCGACCTCGAGCTCAGCGGCGAATCGCGTCGCGGCGCGCGCGGCTTCCTCGCAGGCGATCGTCGCGAGGGCGAGCTGTTCCTCGATGAGACCGAGGTGTGACGAGTCGTCACGACCGTGGCGGGCCCGCTCGAGCAGCGACGACAGCCGCGCGGCGATGGCGTCGTCGGCCTCGTACAGGGTGCTGTGGGCCTCACGGGCGAACTCGGCCCAGCGCTGGGCATTGCGCAGCAGCACGACCTTGCGCCGCAACGCCTCGCTGTCGACGGCGTCGGGGTCCACGGTCTCGAGCTCGTCTACGCCAAAACGCAGGTAGTCGATCCGCAGATCTCGTTCTGCAGCCCGGCGCGCGAGATCGTCGAGCGCGGCCACGGCGTCGCGCCACGCCGCATGGCGTCGGCGATGCTCCGCAAGCAGCTCGTCATCCCGCGCCCAGGCGTCGAGGACCTCGAGGTGGCGCCCGGTGTGGGTGAGAAAGTGGTGTTCGTGCTGGCTGCAGATGTCGATGAGCTCCTCACCGAGCTCGGTCAACACCGCCTGGGTCACCAACGTCGACAGCACGCTCGCGCGGCCGCGGCCCGACCGGGTGACGGTTCGGGCGATCACCAGACCTTCGTCGTCGGCGCCGACCACCAATCCATGAGCCTGGAGAATCCGGCTCACGCGGTCGCGCGCGCGCGGGTCGGGCTCGAACTGCGCCTCGATCTCGGCGCTGTCGTTGCCGTCGCGCACCATCTCGGTACGCGACCGGGCCCCGCGCAGCAGCGACAACGCTCCGACGATGATCGACTTGCCCGCGCCGGTCTCACCGGTCAGCACGTTGAGTCCGCTGGTGAGCTCGAGCGACACGTCCTCGAGCAGCGCGAGGCCGCGGATCCGCAAGTACGACAGCATCGGCGCGCGGTTATAGCCGAAACCCTCGCCGGCTGTTCCGCCGGGGTCAGCGGTGGGTG
The DNA here is from genome assembly GCA_947492135.1 of Deltaproteobacteria bacterium. GTDB lineage: Bacteria > Myxococcota_A > Polyangia > Nannocystales > Nannocystaceae > Xiheibacterium. The sequence continues at coordinate 2,462 of CANLQR010000416.1, forward strand.
CTTTAGCCGCCCCAGCCGAGCTTGTGCGCGAGCACGTCGAACACCGTGGCGACCGGCGGGACCAGCCGCAGTGGTCTCGTCGAACGCGTGATCACGACGCGATCTCCGCATAGCAGAGGAAAACTCCACTGGCCGTCCACCGAGAGCGTCGCCGCACCGGCATCCTCGGGTCCGATAAACTCGATCTCGAGCGTGTGATCCGAGCGCGTCACCACCGGCCGGTGCGTCAGCGTGTGCGGGCAGATCGGTGTGAGCGTCCACGTGTCCGTGTCCGAGTCGACGATCGGGCCGCCGGCCGCGAGGTTGTAGGCGGTCGAGCCCATCGGTGTCGAGACGATCAGGCCGTCGGCGCGGATCACCGCTGCAAACGAACCGCCGATGCTCGTGCGCAGGTGGAGCATGCGCGGGAGTTCACCGTGCTTGACGTAGGTGTCGTTGCAGCCGGTCTGCGAGGCCCGCAGTGAGCCGCCCCGAAACACCTCGACTTGCATGCGCATGCGCGGCTGCCACACCAACTCGCCGTGGGTCGCGGCCCGCAGTGCCTCAGCGAGCTCGGTGGCGCCGTACGCCGCGAGAAACCCCAAGTTCCCGAGGTTCACGCCGAGTACCGCGAGGTCGCGTTCCTGGATCCAGCGGGCTGCCCGAAGCAACGTACCGTCGCCACCGAGCGCGATCACCAGGTCGATCGTGGGCTGGAGATCATCGAAGTCGATCGCCGTGTGGGGCGTCGGCGGTGGGTTTCCCGGGGTCAGCAGCCAATCGCGGGGCAGGGCCACGCGCACGCCCACAGCCGCCAGGCTCGCGGCGGCCTCGTGGGTCGCTCGCCTGGCATCGTCGCCGTCGCGGGGATACAAGAGAATCGATCGCGCAGCGCCAATCGGATTGCGTTCGCCCGTTCTCATGGATCCTCGGGCGCGTACATATACCCCTGGTGCTGAAACAGACAGATCTTGCCGCCACCATCGCAGCGCGCCCGCTCGAGCGCGGCTTCGCAGAGCTCGAGCAGCTCGCGCAGATTGTGGACATCGCGATTGGGAAAAAATCCCACGCCGATGCTGACGCCGGCCGCAGTACCGGTGGGACGAGCGTCGCGGGCGATCCGTTCGGCCACCGCGAGGGCGCCGGGGAAGTGCGTGTTGGGTAGCGCGAGCAAGAACCCGTGGGGCCGCGCCGGGAACACCAGATCGATCTTGCGCAGCGTCGCGTCGATGACCATCCTCAGCCGTCCGGTCGCGTGGGCGTCGGCGTGTCCGTCGTCGAACGCGACGCGCAGGCACGCCAACGGATCGCTGTAGCGGCTGGCGCGATCGAACTCTTGCTCGAGGCGTCGCACGTGCCTGGTGTCGAGCCGGCCATCCCCGCTGTCGGGGCCTTCGTCGGGCCGCTCGGGCGCGAGTTCGCCAAGGATTCTTCGGGCACGCAACAGGCCCTCGACACGCGCGCGCAGTTCGTCGGCATCGTAGGGCTTGCCGAGGTAGTCGTCTGCGCCACTGCGCAGCCCCTCGACGCGAGCATTCACGGAGTTCCGTGTGCTCACCATGATGACCGGTAGGTAGGCGTGAACTCTCTTCGCTTTGAGGAGTCGACAACACTCGAGGCCCGACAGCCTTGGCATCACCACATCGAGCATCACGAGATCAGGTCGCTCGCGGGCGAAGACCTCGATCGCGTGCTGGCCGTCGTTGGCCTCGAAGACCAGATGCCCCGCGGCCTCGAGCGCATCGCGCGCGGCGCGGCGATCCGACTCGGTGTCGTCGGCGACGAGGATTCGGGCGGCCCGAGCCACGGCCCCGTCGGCGGAGGCGGATCCCGCCGGACTCGACGAACTCGCGGCGCCGACCGCCGCGGCGCTGTCGACCGCGGCGATGCCCGTGGTCGAGCTTGGAGGACGGGTGGGGGGCAAGGAGGTCACGGGCGGCGAGCTGTGGCCAATTCGGTCCGGCGCACGCTTGGAGTGTAGTACGGACGCGTCGCCGCGACTCGTCCCGCTGGCGCGCGTGCCCGATCGCACGTCGTTGGCGGTTCCGAGCCACCCCACATCTGCCTGCGCGCGTCGCTTGACAGCGCCGGCCGCTGCACGGCAGGCTCCGCCCCCCATGGGCACGATGTTCCCGAAGACGGGCGAGGTGAGCCGCGACTGGTGGCTCGTTGATCTGAGCGGTCAGACGCTCGGCCGCGCCGCCAGCCAGATTGCAAGCCTTCTACGCGGCAAGCACAAAACGATCTTCACGTCGCACGTCGACGCTGGCGATTTCGTTGTGGTCGTCAATGCAGAGAAGGTCCACTTGACGGGCCGCAAGCTCGATCAAAAACACTATCACAGCTTCTCTGGCTACCTCGGCCACATGAAGAGCGTGCCGGCTCGCAAGATGCTGGCAGACAAGCCCGAGGAACTCATCAAGCAGGCCGTCCGCCGGATGTTGCCCCGCAATGCCCTGGGTCGCGCGACCTTCAGCAAGCTGAAGATCTATGCAGGTGCCGAGCACCCGCACACGGCGCAGAACCCCAAGACCTTCAAACTCGTCGACTAACTCGCGGAAGATCTCGCTTTCATGGCCATCACCAACAACTCGATGTCGTTCTACTCCACCGGTCGCCGCAAGACTTCGGTCGCGCGGGTCTGGCTGTTTGCGGGTTCGGGACGCATCACGATCAACCGCCGCGATGCCGAGCGCTACGTGACGCGCCCGACCAACATGAAGATCGTCGAGCAGGCCCTGGTGGTCACGAACACTCGCGACAAGTACGACGTGTGGTGCACGGCCAAGGGCGGTGGACTGTCTTCGCAGTCCGGCGCAGTCCGGCTCGGCATCGCTCGCGCGCTGCTGCGGATCTCCGAGGAGTACCGTGATGCCCTCAAGGAGTTCGGCTACCTGACCCGCGACTCGCGAAAGAAAGAGCGAAAGAAGTACGGCCGCAAGGGCGCGCGCGCTCGCTTCCAGTTCAGCAAGCGCTAGTCGCTTTCGCGCGACATGCTTCGCCCAAGCGGGCGAGCGGGAGGGCGTCACGGCATGGCTGTGGCGCCCTTCGTCAATTCGGAATCACGCCGACACGCTAGGCGCCGCCGATCCCGTCGACCTTCTGCTCTCCTTTCACCTCGAGCTTGCCGGGGCAGTCGAGCGATCTCAAGAACGCGACCAGATCCGCGAGCTGCTCGGGCGTCAACTTGCGATCGATGAGGTTCGAATCCACGGGGCCCGCGGTCGTGATCCCGCCGCTTGCCATGATGCGAACCGCGTCCTCGAGCGTGGCCGCGCTTCCGTCGTGAAAGTACGGCGCAGTCCTGGCCACGTTGCGCAGCGTGGGTGTGCGAAAGAGAAAATTGTCTTCGGGCTTGCCCGTGATCTTGCCGCGGCCCAGATCGATCCCCGCGGCCGCGGGATCGCCCGCACCGATGCCCATGCGGTGGTACAGGCCGTCGCTGAAATTGTCCTGGGCGTGGCAGGTGATACATCCCGCAGGCCCCGAAAAAAGCACCCAGCCGCGCTTGGCTGCTTCGTCTTGGGTGTCGTTGTCGTGGACGGTGTCGCCGCACAGTAGGGTCCGCTCGTAGGCGGACAGGGCCTGCGCGACGTGGAGGCCAGTCACCTTGGCGGGCGTGCCGAACGCCTTGGCGAAAGCGGCGGCGTACTCGGGCAATGCTCCGATCTCGGCGGCTTTGCTCTCGACCGCATCACCCAGCGCCATGTTGCCGCCCTTGAGGGCCGCGAGGGCTTGAGCCTCGAGCGAGTCGGAGCGACCATCCCAGTAGAGCGTTGCGGACAGCCCGACGTTCCAGATCGTCGGCGTGTTGCGGGGCAGATCCTTGTTGCCGGGCCCAAGCGCCTTGGTCCGACCGTCGGCGTTGCCGAGCTCGTTCTGATGGCAGCTGTAGCAGCTGCGGGTGCCGTCGATCGACAACCGCTTGTCCATGAACAGACGATGGCCGAGCTCGACTTTGTCGGCGGACATCGCATTGTCCTCGGGTACCCGCGGTGGCGTGTGGATCCCCTTGGGTAGCGTCCACGCCCAAGCCGCCGCGGCGACCTCGGGTCCGCCGTCACCCTCGTCGGTCGTGTCGACGGCCTTGTTCGCTGCGGGCGTCGCTGTGCCCGGCGTGGGCTTGGCCTTGGCCTCGATCGCGGCGGGCTTGGGATCGCTGCACCCACCGAACATCGTGGCCACCAGCAGCAGGGCGTGAGTTCCGCGTCGACGCGTCATCGGCATGGCGGGAACGCTACCCGACCGATCGAAGGACTGCCACGGGATCACGCGCACGCTTGGGCGCAGGTTCGTCGTCAGGCTTCAACCCAACGAAGAAGGAAGGTAGGGTCTACCCATGCAACCGCCGCTGCCCCAAGCTCGGCCGGTCGCGTCGCGGGCCGAGGTCCGCGGGGCCTTGCTGTTGACGCTCGCGCTGGCGATGTTCGCAGCGGCGTGGCTCCTGCCCGGACTCGGTACTGCGGGGTTGTGGAGCGACGCGGAGCTGCCGGTCCTCGATCGTGTTGCTGCGGCGCTCGGCGAGGCGCGCACCGGACTGCAGCGGTCACCGGTGGTGCCCGAAAGCCTGCGAACGGCCGCGGTTTCGGTCTTCGGTGATGAGATCGGCCTGCGCCTGCCGCATGCACTTGCGAGCGTTGCCCTGACGGCTGCCGCAGCCTGGCTGGCGATCTCACGCGGGTTGGGCCCCGCGGGCGCGGTCGTGGCCGCCGCAGTGACGCTGTCGATGCCGGTGTTCGCTACCGGTGGTCGGACCGCGATCGGCAACCCGTTCGGCGAGTGCTTCGGGGTGTGGGCGCTCGTGCTTGCGATCCTTGCTACGCGCACCAAGCGACCGAC
>CANLQR010000417.1 GCA_947492135.1 Deltaproteobacteria bacterium
AAGTCGCGAGGGTCATCGCGATGACACGTCGGGTGTCCCGCGGGTCGATGATCCCGTCATCCCACAGCCGTGCGGTCGAGAACAACGCATCCGACTCGGAATCGAGCTTTTGCTTGATCGCGCCGGTCATCTTGCCGAGATTCTCGTCGTCGATGGTCACCCCCTGACGGCCAAACTTGGCGCGGGTGATGATCTCCATCACCTTGGCAGCTTGCTCACCACCCATCACCGACACCCGCGCATTGGGCCACGAGAAGATGAAGCGCGGATCGAAGCTGCGGCCACACATGCCGTAGTTGCCGGCACCGAACGAGCCACCGACGACGATGGTGATCTGCGGCACGTTCGCGTTCGCGACCGCCTGGATCATCTTCGAGCCGTGCTTGACGATGCCGTGCTCCTCGGCGCGCAGCCCCACCATGTAGCCGGTGGTGTTCTGCAAATAGATGATCGGCGTGCCCGATTGACAGCACGCCTGGATGAAGTGACCGGCCTTGGCTGCGCCCTCGGGGAAAATGGGGCCGTTGTTGCCGATGATGCCGCAGGCCCAGCCTTCGACGCGCGCGTGGCCACACACCGTCTGCTCGCCATACCCAGGCTTGAAATCGAGGAAGTCGGAGTCGTCCACGACCCGCGCGATGATCTCGCGCACATCGTAGGGCTGGCGGTAGTCGACGGGCACGACCCCGCAGAGCTCGTCGGGGTCGTGACGCGGTGGGCGGAACGCTCGCGGCTCGAGACCGCGGGCATGTTCGTCCCAGGCGAGCTTGGCGATCACCTCGCGCGCGAGCTCGATGGCGCCGGCGTCATCGTCGGCCATGTACTCCGCCGTGCCCGAGACGCTCATGTGCATCTGCGCGCCGCCGAGCGCCTCTTCGTCGGCGTCCTCGCCGAGGGCGGCCTTGACCAGCGGTGGTCCGGCCAAGAAGATCCGACTCTTGCCGCGCACCACGATCACGTACTCCGACAACCCTGGCAGATAGGCCCCGCCCGCTGTCGACGAGCCGTGCACCACGGTGATGTGCGGCACGCCGGCGGCCGACATGCGGGCCATGTTGGCGAACACTCGCCCGCCTTCGACGAACAGCTCCGACTGGTACAGCAGGTTGGCGCCCGCACTCTCGACCAGATTCACGCACGGCAGCTTGTTGACGAGTGCGATCTCTTGCGCGCGTAGGCTCTTGCGCAGCCCCATCGGCGACACCGCGCCGCCTTTGATCGCGCTGTCGGACGCCGACACCAAGCAGCGGCGTCCCGAGACGAAGCCGATGCCGACGATATTGCCGCCGCCAGCAATGGCCGCGCCGCCGTCGTCGTCGTGCATCTTGTAGCCGGCGAGCGTCGACAGCTCGAGGTACGGCGCGCCGCGATCGAGCACCCGTGCGATGCGATCGCGCGGCATCAGCTGCCCGCGCTTGGCGAACTTGGCAACCTGCCGCGCCGAGTGCTCGCGCACCTTGGCCTCGAGTCCGCGGACTCGCGCGACCAGCTCGAGCATCTGCTCGCGGTTGCCCGCAAACGAACCGCTGCTGGGACCCAACTGGCTCTCGATCGTCGGCATCGCTTGAAAAGCCCCTAGAGGTTCTTGGCCTGGAGGATCTTGGGTGTGGTCGCCCGGTGGAAGCCCTCGAACGGCCGGCTGCGGTCGTGCTCGGGCGTGGGCCAGACGCCGCTGGCCAGCGGCGCCCCACCGTCGACGCGCATGGTCTCGCCCGTGATGAACGCGGCCGCGTCGGTCAGCAAGAAGACGATCGCCGCGCTGATCTCGGCCTCGGTCGCGAGTCGCTTGAGCGGCACCGCATCGCGCAGCTTGGGGATCATCGCCCGCACTGGCCCCTCATAGGTATCCAGACCGGAGGACGCGACCCAACCCGGCGCGACCGCATTGACGCGCACACCCGCCGGCGCCCACTCGAGCGCGGCGGTCTGCGTCAGGTTGACCATTCCGGCACGAGCGGCACCGGAGTGCCCCATGCCGGGCATGCCATTCCAGAAGTCGGCGACGATGTTGACGATGCTGCCGCCGTGATCGCGCATGCACTGGGTGAAGCACTCGCGCGCAAACAGGAACCCACCGACCAGGTTGGTGCGGACGACGGTCTCGAAGCCCTTTTGGTTGATGAGTGCCAGGGGCGACGGAAACTGGCCACCCGCGTTGTTCACCAGCGCATCGATGCGTCCGCGAGCGGCGATCATCTCGGCGACGACCGCCTGCACGCGGGTCTCCTCGCGGATGTCGCAGACGAACGCGCTGGCCTGGCCACCGTCTTGCGTGATCTCGGCAACGACCGCAGCGAGCCGTTCGGGCTTGCGCCCGACCAGCATCACGTGTGCGCCGAGCGACGCGAGTTCGTGGGCAGTGCAACGGCCGATGCCGCTGCCGCCACCGGTGACCACGATGTTGCGGCCGGAGAAAAGGTCTTCGCGAAAAACCGAGCGGTAGGGCATGGGCGAAAATTCCGACCGTCATCCACGACGCGACGGACGGCGCCGAGCTTACGCGATAACCACGCCGACGCGGCGCAGGACCCGGAACTCGCCACTTGCGGAGGGTGAGGGATCTCGCCAGTGACGAGGGTGCGCGCCGCTCGAATGTTCACGGCGCGCGAATCCTGTGGCCCGTCGCTCGCGAACCGCAGCTCGTGCATTCGCGCGGGCTGATGCTGCAATCGTGCCCGACTCGCACGCCCGCCCCCTTGGACCGGGCCGGGATTGGCCAGGGTGGACGCCGCTGCGACGATGGGCTAATGCAACACCTGAGGATTCAACCATGAGCATCGAGAACGTCACTGCCATCGTCACCCAGAAGGTCGGCACCGATTGCGGCCTCGGTGGCTCGATCAAATTTCATTGCGGTGACGACGGGGTGATCGCGGTCGACGCGACCGTGGTGCCCAACATCGTGACCAACGACGACGTCCCGGCGCAGTGCACCGTGAAGATCAAGATCGGTGATCTGGAGGACATGCTCAGCGGCAAGCTCGACCCCATGGCGGCATTTTCGCTCGGGAAGCTTCAGCTCGAGGGTGATCTGAGCATCGCCATGAAGCTTGGCAACCTGATGCGCCGCTAGGGCGTTTCCGAGCCGGGCGTTGCGGCGAACCCGGACCTTGCGGCCCGGCCGGGATCGCGATTTCTCGGCCGACCGCCCGGCTCCGCGGCTGCCGACAAGGTGGCCTGGGTCGCACGATCGCCGAGATCCGCGGGGGCACGCGCTCGGTTGGGGGAGCGCAGCCACTCGCGTGACTTCTCCCCCCTCGACTGCGTTCCGGCAGGCGCGCACCCGATGGTAGGCTTTGGCCATGCGTCGCATTGCGCTCCTTGGGTTGATGGGTCTGTTCGGTTGCGGAGAAAAGGTCGTCGACGACCCCTTCAACCTGACCACCGATCCCACCACCGATCCCACCAACGCCGAGACGTCCCTGAGCACGGGTGAATCGGAGTCGGGTGGCGTCGAGAGTTCGACCACGGACGAACCCACGACGACAGCGATGACGACGACGGCGAACCCCACCGAGACGACGATCGACCCCGACTCGAGCACCAGCAGCGACGACGGTCCGGGCGTCTGCGGCGACGGCATGCTCTCCGGCGACGAGGTCTGCGACGGCGACCTCTTTGGCGACGCTTCTTGCGTCGCGCTGGGCTTCTCGAGCGGTGAGCTGGTGTGCAACGCGACCTGTCAAGGGTACGCCACCGACGGTTGTTTCATCTGTGGCAACGGGGCCATCGAGATGGCCGAGGATTGCGACGGACCTCTGGGCAACAACGTCACCTGCGAGAGCGAGGGTTTCACCCAGGGGACCATCGCCTGTGACCTCGACACCTGTCTGTTCGACACCACGGGCTGCTCGCTGTGCGGCGACGGCATCGCCCAGGGCGACGAGCCCTGCGACGGCGACGACCTCGCGAACATGGACTGCGCGTCGATCGGCTTCGAGATGGGTGCGCTGTCCTGCAATGCCGACAGCTGTAGCTTCAACTTCACCGACTGCACCGGTGGGCAATACATCCAGGATTTCGAGGGCGGTGCAGTGCCCGCCGAGTTCGCGTCCAGCGGCAACGCCAACTGGATCGTGGACAACGGCAACCCGATCGCAGGCACGTGGTCGGCGGCCAGCGGTGACATCGCCAACAGCCAGACCAGCAACTTTGCGCTGGCGGTCAACTTCGCGATCCCCGGAACCGTCGACTTCACCCACGAGGAAAGCACCGAGGGTAGCTTCGACTACCTCGAGTTCTGGATCGACAACGTCATGCAGGCGGAGTGGTCGGGGATCAACGCGGCGGCGGGCGCGAGCTATCCGGTTGCTGCGGGCCCGCACACGCTGGAGTGGCGCTACACCAAGGACGGTAGCGTCGACAGCGGCTCGGACCGCGTGTGGGTCGACGACATCATGCTGACCGGCGGCGTGCCGACCGGCTGATGCCGGCCGGGGTACGCACAACGCTCTACGCGTTCGAACGTCTCGGCGATTGAAGGCGCCTGACTCGGGCGCCCTTGGGGTGCATCGTCTTTGAGATGGCGTTCGTCCCCCGCAAGAGCTGGTTCGGTTTCGCGGTCTGCCTGTTGACCGGCTCTGGCTGCGCCCAAGCTGACGGTCGGAATCCCGACGCGTGGGACGTGGACAGCGAGAGTTCCAGCTGGGGTCCACCGGCGGACCCCAGCGCCGGTACCACGGCGCCGGGCACCACGGTTGCCCCGCCGGTCGACGACAGCTCCGAGTCGGGCGAACCGACGCCACCGACCCCGACCCCGGATGTGCCGCAGCAGACCTGCCCGCGGGTGCGCATCACGATCATGCCGGGCAATGCGCTCAACGTGCGGGCCGAGCCCTCGACCGCGAGCGACGAGGTCGGCGAGCTCACCAACAACGCCGTGGTCGACGTCGTCAGCAGCACCACGGGCGAGCTCGTCGAGGGCGAGGACCTGTGGTTCGAGATCGTCGACGGTGCCCTTCATGGCTACGTCACGGCCGCCTACGCCGAATGTACCTTCGACGAACCCCCCGAGTTGCTGCCGCCGGCGGGATTCTACCTGCCGCTCGAGTGCGGCACGACGACCACCATCGCGCAGGGCAACGACGGCGGCTTCAGCCACCAGGGCAACGCGTTCTTCGCCTACGATTTCTCGGTGGGACTCAACACCCCGTTGGTCGCGATGGCCGATGGAATCGTCATCCACACCTACGCCGAGACCATGCCGGGCGACCCTTGCTACGACGGCGGCCCGGACGACTGCTTCGCGTTCGGCAACCTCGTCGTGTTGCTGCACGGCGACGGCTCGACCTCGTTGTACAAGCACCTCAACGCGGTGTGGACGTTCGACGGTGACTTCGTTCCGCAAGGCTCGCCGGTGGGGCTATCGGGCTCCACCGGGTACTCCACAGGGCCCCATGCCCACGTGATGCGCATGGAGGACTGCGGCGTGGCCCAGTGTCAGTCGATCCCGCTGGAGTTCGTCGAGGCCGGGGTCCCTGAGATCTACGACAGCGTGACATCCGAGAACTGTCCGAAGTGATCCGCCCCGCCGCCGCGATTACTCGATCACGCGATCGTGACGATCACCGGCACGTGGTCGCTGGGCACGTCCCACTTGCGCGGAGTGTGGTCGTGGTCGACCGCGATGCAGCGCTCGACCACGCCCTGGGACGCGAGCACGAGGTCGATGCGCAGGCCCTCATTGCGACCAAAGCCTCCGGTTCGATAGTCGAACCATGTGAAATGCCCGCCGTCATTGTTGTGCCGGCGAAAACAGTCGGACAGGCCGAACTCGTGCAGCCGAGCGAGCACAGCGTGCTCTTCGTCGGTAAAGAGCATGCGGCCACGAAGCAGCTGGGGATCCCAAACGTCGCGATCATCCGGGGCGATGTTGAAGTCGCCCATCAGCAAGATCGGCTCGCTCGGGGTGTGCCGAGCCTGGAGCTGGTCACGCAGGCGTGCGAACCACTCCAGCTTGTAGGCGAAGGCCTCCGAGCCGAGTTCGGTGCCATTGGGCGCGTAGAGGTTGAACAGGCGAATCCCATCGACGACGCACTCGAGCAGCCGCGGCTGCTTGTCGGGCGGGGCCTCGCGAAATCCCATGTGGACCTCGGAAGGCTTGCGCTTGCTGAGGGTCGCGACGCCGCACAGGGCCCGACCGCCGTGCAGCGTCACGGTATAGCCGAGCTCGAGAAACGGCACCCGCGGAAACAGGTGGTCCTCGACCTTGGTCTCCTGCAAGCACAACACGTCGGGCTCGTGGTCCGACAGCCACGTCAGCACGTGGTCGAGGCGCGCGCGGATCGAGTTCACGTTCCAGGTCGCGAAACGAAGGGCCATGGGCGCGACGATAGCAGGCGCCCGATCGACTTGCGCCCGCAGGGCCGGGCGCGCGAACCTTGCCGACCAGAAGATGCGCGTCGATCCCGAGTCTGTGTCGTCCGCGCCGACCGCCGAGGTTGCGGTGCTCCCGTTGCGGGGCGGCGAGCACGTCGGGCGCTACGTGATCCTCTACACGCTCGGCTCGGGTGGGATGGGCGTGGTGTATGCGGCGTACGATCCGCAGCTCGATCGCAAGCTCGCGATCAAGCTCATCAAGACCCGGGCCGGCCGACGCGCTCGCCAGTCCGAGCTGCTGCACGAGGCCCAGGCCCTCGCGCGGCTGTCGGATCCCCATGTGGTGGCGATCCACGACGTCGGCTTGGTCGGCGATCGGGTGTTCGTGGCGATGGATTTCGTCGACGGCCAGACCCTGCGCCGGTGGGTGCAGGCGGCACCGCGCACCGTGGCCGAGATCGTCCAGGCCTATCGTCAAGCCGGACAGGGCCTCGCCGCGGCCCACCGGGCGGGGATGGTCCACAGCGACTTCAAGCCCGACAACGCGCTGGTCGACAAGCACGGCCGCGTACAGGTGCTCGACTTCGGCCTCGCGCGCGTCGGCGACGTGCTCGGCACTCCGGATTCCGACGCCGAGCCGACAGCGTCGACCCGCCGCGCGCGGCCCAAGGGCACGCCGATGTACATGGCGCCCGAGCAACACGCGGGTCGCCCTGCCCGGCCCGCCAGCGATCAGTTCGCGTTGTGCGTCGCGCTCTACGAAGCGCTGTGGCGACGGCTCCCGTTTGCCGGTGACGACAACGCCGAGCTCGCGCGCGCGGTCCTCGACGACCCGATGCCCGATCCGCCCCGCATCAAGGGCGTCAGCGTGCCGCTGCGCCGGGCCATCCTGCGCGGCCTGGAGCGTGACCCCGACGCACGACATCCGTCGATGGAGGCCCTC
>CANLQR010000418.1 GCA_947492135.1 Deltaproteobacteria bacterium
ACCGCGAACGCCTCCGATCATAAGGGGCCCAGGGCTTCCGCGAGCGCTCGATCGAGCAGGTCGCGGACCCCGATCCGATCCGCCCATGGTCGCGCGTAGTCGAGGTCGAGCCGAGACGCCTTCACCTTCAGGATCCCGAGGACATCCAACCATTGACGCTCGGAGCTCTCCCCTCCGGCTCGGTACCAGCGGAGCTTTTGCAGCACCATATCTTCGGCGGTCGCGAAGTGGGCCGCCCCCCGACCGGTGTCGTGCAACTGCCGGCGTTGCATCTCGGCTTGACCGAAGGCGTCGTCCGTCAGCACGAAGACGTCCACCTTGAAGCTGCTACCGTAGTGAATCAGATTGAACGAGATCCCGCGGCGGATCGAATCGCGGATCATGTCGCCGTCGATGTAGAAGTCTGCCTCGAGTCTCCGCACGAACTCATCGACATGGGCCCACGGAAGTTCCGCGAGCAAGTCCGCGTCGTTGGACGACCGCGGGACTCCATGAAGCGAGCTTGCAAGCGAACCACCGATCAGGTAGCGCAGGCCCAGCGACTCGAATACGGTCCCGACCGCGATCGCGAGTTCGAGATCCGTGGGCGCGGCCACCTAGTACCCCTCGACGTCGGGATCCCAGCCCCAAACCCTGCGCATTGTCTCGGCGTCCAGCCACAGCGAGGCGAGCCTCATCTGGACCTCGTGCGGAGAAGCGTCGGGATGCTCGACAAGGATCCGGCTGCGGGCGAGACCCTGCGCCGCGTCACGGAGCGCGAAGCTGCGCTGCAACCGCTGAGCCGGAGTCATGCGCCGCAAGATCTCGATCATCACGGCTTCCGCCCGCGGATGCGTGTCGCAGGACAGCGTCGTCACGTCGAGTCCAGCGTATCAGATCCGCCCGAAGGCCCGCGCCGCGCTCCCAGTCGGCGCCGACGCCCAGCTCGCCGCCGCGATCGAGGCCTGGCTCACGGCACCGGGCCGTTGATGGATCGCGCCACGTTGCGGGTCGCCACACCACCGACGCTCCCGACCCAGGCCGTTGGGATCACAGGGCTTCTTCGGGGTCCGGGCCTTGCTCATGGGGAGTCCCATGCCAAGCCGCAACGCTCTTCTCGCCCTTCCCCTGGTCCTTGCCGCCGGCGGTTGCTGGGAGACCGGAACCCATGCGTTCCCGACGTCGGAGGACATCCGCATGGCACCGTCGGACGACGACATGCGCGACGCGCAGACGACCGAGTACGGCGACGTGTACGCGCTCGGGATGCAGACGGCGCACGAGGTCAACGGCTGGGTCGGCGAGGGTGTCGATTCGGCAGGGCGGGTGATCCAGGCGCTCGAGAAGTGGCCGGCCACGTCGCAGGACGGCGGCGTCGACGTGTATGGGCCGTACCACGATGTCGAGACCGATCTGAGCTGGACGATCCGGCTCGAGGGCGACGACGACGGCAGTCACTTCGAGGTGCTGGTCGGCACGTCGAGCTCGGACATGGACGAGTTGCTCGATGGCGAGATTTCGATCGACGGGGACATCCGGGCGGGGGTGTTCGCGATGGACTTCGATACGGTCGAGAAGTATGGGCTCAAGCGCGGACCGGATCGGGATCGGAGCTACAAGGGGAGCATCGAGATCCGGTTCGAGCGCGATGTCAGCACCGACCACAAGCTCGTCGACATCGTGTACGACGGCTTCGAGGTGACGCAGGAATTTCCGATCAAGGAGTATTTCTCGGCGGACAAGTACTCGTTCCGAAGGAACGCGGATGGCGCGGGCGAGTTCATCTTCTCGCTGGTGAGCACGTTTCAGACGCAGGTTTGGAGCGGGCCGGCGCGCGAGCGGATGACGCTCGAGCTGGCGTGGAACGAGGACGGGGCCGGGGTCGGGAAAGAGGAGATCGTGGCGCTCGAGGACGGGGAGGGCGATCTCGCGTACGGGGATCTCGTGCTGGAGGAGTGTTTCGGGGCGGGCGGGTTCTATACCTGGCGGCAGCTGAGTGCTGCGTACGCGGGGGTGCTGCCGGATTATGCGGCCGGGGAACGGGGCGACTGCGTGGATATGGACGCGGAGCTCCCGGTGTTCGCCGCGCGCGGGTGAGCGCGAACCGTCGTGCCGTCTTGCGAACGGCCCGCCGCGCATCGCCGCGCCGTGCTCGCGCGTCGCCGGCTTACGCCGCGTCGAGGCCCGCGAGCTCGCGGATCGCCGTGATGACCTGATCGGTCGCACGCATGGGATCGCCATCCCAGGCGATCGTGCGCTCCTGGGCGACAACGTCGAACTCGGAGTCGACCAGCCGGACGCGAACGCTGTCGCCCGCTTCGCGGTCGTCGGGCTCGACGAAGATCCGCCGAGTACACTGCGCGCCCTCGCCGGTGGGCTCATTGAGTCGCACCTCGAGCGGCAGCGCCGGCCCGCTCAGGATCAGCGCCTGCTTGAGTGGTGCCCGCAACGACTTGCCCAGGATGACCACCGCGGTCTTGAGCAGCGCGTACGGGCGAACCCAGCCGATCAGCGTGTCGAGTTCACTTGGCATGGCCAGCTTCGCAATCAGCATGCATCAGACCGGCGGGACCGGCCACCGGTATCTCGCGAGAACTGCCTCACTTGCGGGCGCCACCGCCTCTTGTCGGGCGGGTTCGGTCCTGGTGGGGACCTCGGGAACCCGCCTTGGCGACCCGGATCGACGCGGATCAACGCGGGGGCTTCACTTGCGCTCCCCGCCTCGATCCGGGTCGGTGGTCGCGGCCACGTGGCGCTGAGACTCCACCCGGGCACGGGCTTGCGGGGCCCCCGGGGCCCGGACGAGCACGGTACGCAGCCGCTCGAGCACCAGCGTCAGGGGCTTGGAGTCGACCACGCGCGAGACCGCCTCGCGGTCGAGCGACGAGACGTCCGAGCGCAGCGCCTGGAACTCGACCGCGACCACCGTGCGCGCGAGATCCCAGCGAAACACCGGATCCAGGTGCACCGGCATCGTGGCGTACAGGACCTCGGCGAGCGAGGTCAGATCCGCGGCGCTCTCGACCGCCTGCATCCACTCCTGCGGACTGATCGTCGCGCGTGGGGCGGGTCCCCACGCACCGATCACCTCGGCCAGACGCTCATCGACGCGAGACTCGTCGCCCGCGCCGTACCAGATCAGGTGCTTGTAGCGACCGCGGGTCGCCAGCGCCGCCAGCCGCAGGCGCCGCTCGTCATCGTAGCCCAGCGCCCGCAGATCCTCCGCGTCGAGCTGCCGCACGTACACGTGGGGACTGAACAGGCTGCGCAGCACCGAGTCATGGCGGATCTCCTCACGGGCCCACGCCTCCTCGAGCGAGATGCCGCCGATCACCACGCATGACATCTCACCGGTCGTGAACAGGCTCTTGAGCCGATTGACGACCTCGGTCGCGATGCTCAGGTGTCCGTCCCGGCGTGCGGTGGCGTCGAAGTCAGAGGCGAGCTTGTCGAGCTCGTCGAACACGTAAACCAGGTGGATCCGCAGGCCCTGGGTGCCCGACCACGACGCCTGGAACTCATCGAGCGTGCGGCGGTACCAGGTCGAGGCTCGGCTCTTGGCGCCGCGCGACTGGCCGACGCGGGCACCACCGAGGCCGCGACCGAATTCGAGGATCTCGTCCTCGGCCTCCTCGATGTCGAGTGGCCCGGCGATGAGCTTGAGGGTCTCGGCGAACTCCCACTCTTGTTGGGCGGTGACCTCGAGCTTGCCGACGTTGTCGAAGTCGATGCCGAAGCTGCTCTTGAAGCGCTCGGACTGCTCGATCTCGGCGCCCTTGAGGGTGCGCAGGTAGGCGAATCGCAACCGCCGCAGCAGATCGGGCCGCAGGGCGCCGAGGTGATTGTGCGCCGCCGCGAAGTACGTGCGCCGGAGCAGGCGCTTGAACAGCTTCTCGGGCTCGATCGCGTCGGCGATCTCGACCCGGACCGGAAAGAACATCACCGCCTGATCGGTGAGCCGGTGCTCGGCGATCACCTGCTCGAGATCGCTGCGTACGAACGGACCCCAGCAGCCCGACGCCGGGGTGTCGGGCGCGGCATAGGCGAGGCCGAGCAGGCCCTGGATGCCGGCATCGAACAGCACCTTGTTGACCAGCAGGCTCTTGCCGACCCCGCGAAATCCAGTGACCAGCGCCGCACCACCGCGCGGTCGCACGGCGCGGTCGGTCGCGCCGAGCCACTCGCGCAACCGCCGTTGCTCATCGTTGCGGCCATGGAAATCCGGGTAGGGATACGCGGGGACCTCCCCACCTTCGAGGTCGATACCCCATGGCACCAGGGCTCGGGTCGCAATCGTGGTCGGTAGCGTGAGCGGCATGATCGGAAGCGGCGCCAAGCATAGGGGAAAGCCGCACACGCTGGCCAATGATCGGCGTGCGGCGGCATGCTCCCGCGCGGGGGCCTCGGAAGTCGCGCCGGCGTAGGCGCAAAACGGGTTGCTAGGGTTCGAAGACTCGAGGAAGCGGTCCAGTCCGGGGACGATGTGGACGACGGCGACCAGTGTGCCGAGCGCCGCGGCGTCTTCAAGCATGCCGACCTCTACAAGATGCACACGTATCGCGACGCGCTCACCAGTGCCCGCTCGGTGTCGATCTTGTACCCCGACTCCGAGTTCCGCTTCTTCGACGAGGAGCAGGGGCGATGCCGCTGACGCCCGGGGGCGATCGGCGCGGAGATCTCGGCCGTGATCCGACGCTTGCTGGCGAACACCGAGACCGATGCGGGCGCGTGACGCCTACTCCACCCGAGTCACGCATGGATCGCCATCGGGCAACCGCCACGTCCCATCCGGGTTCATCAACCCCTTCTCGATCCAGAAGCGCAGCTGCTCCTCCCGAGTCATCGTCCGGAACCGCGCCATCATGCGCTCGAACGCCTGCTCGGCCTCGTGCACCGCAGGGTCCACGATCACGCGGGTTGCTCGCTCGCTCATCCTTTGGATCATGACTCGCCCCTCCACGCGCCGCAACCTACGGCGTCCCCCACTCCGCGAACCCGCGCGGCCGGAACAGCCCGATGATCGCGTCCGGCCGCCGCACGACCACCTGGATGTGGCTCTGTAGCAGCAGCGCCGACCCCGGCGCCAGCGGCTCACCCTCCTGAAACAGACCTCGAACCGTGTCGTATGTGGTGCTCTCGCTGTCGCAGAACGCGTTGATCAGCAGGCAGTCGGCGAGGCGCCGTGCGCCCTCGTTCGCCCGCAGCGGACCCACGCTGTCGGTCAACGCGGTCGCGAACTGGGCAAGTCGACGCGTGTGATCAGTGTCGAGCAGATCGAGACACGCACCGAGCTGGATGATCGCGCCGACCACCGCGAACTCTTTGCCCCGCAGCCTCGGCCACTCGGTGGCCCAGTCATGCGCGCGTTGATGGCCGAACTCCCAGAAGTAGACACCGCGCCCGAGCCAGTCCCATTCGTTCTTGCTCTCGCGAAACGCCTCGCCGTGCACGATCAGCCGATCCGCGACCTCTCTCGAGCACGCGTGATAGCCGATGACCTGACGATCGTACCGCACGACTTCGATCGCAACCTACGACCCGGGCCGCACACACGCAACCTCCGATCGCTTCGCTTTCCCGCGACACTTGCAATCTCGTGCCCGCGAGGACGCTGGCCCGCGAGGACATCATCTTCGGCGTTCGGCGGCGGGCACCAGTCCGAGTCGAGCCATCGCGTCGCGAGGACTCCTCCAACTGCCGCTCGCCGAAGTCTCGACGAAGGACAGCCGCATTCGGACGAACGAGAACGAGCGAGAAGTCGTCCTGACTGCCCGCGTGGGACGCGATCTCGAGACGCACGCGCCCGTCGCGTTGCTCCCCGCGTTCTACTCGACGTCCGGTGTTGGGTGGCGTCGTCGTCCGGCGCCCACGGCTCGTCGTCGAGCCACGGCGCCGACTCGACCGACTCCGGTGGCCCGCGTGCCGGCCACGGGTCGGGCACCTCGCTCGGAAGCCGACGTGTGAGGGGCATTTTTCTGGCCACGCGCTTGTCGGTGATCTCCGCGATCGGCGTCATCCGACTGCCGCAGCGCCCGAACGCGGTCGAAGCATGCGCCGCATCTGGAGACTTCGAGTCGCCGACGCTCCCGTCCGCGGTCGCTCACGCAGCGCTGTCCTCGTGGCCCGCAATGCACTACCGTGTGAGTCGCTGCGATGGGCGACGTCCACTCGAGATGCAGACGTGCACGATTCGCGGTGTCGGTGATGCTCGCCGCGCCGCTCGGCTGCGTCGACCGCGACGTCTCGGTCGATCCGTTGCACGACATGCTCGTTGCGGACTGCGAGCGCCGCACGAGGTGTCACTGCGCCTCCATCGACGATGACTGCGACGCCTACGCCCACGAGCGCGCCGCGGAGATCCGCGACGCCGCGCAGAGCAGGGGCTCAGATCGCTTCGATGTCGCGTGCGCTGAGCTCATGCGCGAGACCGCCGAGGCGACTTGCGCCGACGGAGGCATCGCGTACTCCTCCGCGGACTCCACGATCGCCGCGCGCGCCGGACGGTGCAGCTCTTTCTTGTTTCACGGCGACCGTCGCGTCGGCGAGTCCTGCGAGGTTCCGTCGACTCTGCCGTTCTTCGACCCCTCGAACTGCGAAGCCGATGCGGTGTGCCTCGATCTCGACGGAACGGGCGCGCGCTGCCGCGCGTGGCCCCCGGACAGCCTCGGCGACCTTTGCCGAGACGGCGACCTCGATGGGTCCTGCCCGCCCGACCTCGCGTGCGTCCCGGTCGGCGACGGCAAACGGCAGTGCGAACGATGGACCGAGATCGGCGCGCCCTGTGCCGGCGTCGCCGGCGACTACTGCGAAGGTCCGCCCGGCCAGTGGTGCGATCCCGAGACGTCGACCTGCCAGGCACGGCCCGGCCCCGACGAGCCCTGCGCGGACCCACCCGGCTTCCACCATGAGCGATGCGCAGCAGGTCTGTACTGCGACGCTCGCTGCAACTACGACGCGTACTGCGACGATTTCACGTGTCGCGCGAGACGAGGACCCGGCGACGCGTGCGATGCCCGGGAGTCTTGCGCGCTGGGCCTCGAATGCGAGAACGGTGTGTGCAGGGGGGACGAGGCCTGCTTCTAGGCGCGCAGGAGGTTCGAAGCGGCCTCGCGGGAGATGTCGACCGACGAACCCCGCATGGCCGCCATGCGAGCGCTGTCGGCCATGCGGGGTTCGTGAATCCCGCGCCGCGCAGGTCGTGCAGCGCTCGTCGGCGTGACAGACGAAGCTCAGTGCCTCGGGTTGGTTGCGACCCAACCTCTCCGG
>CANLQR010000419.1 GCA_947492135.1 Deltaproteobacteria bacterium
CGGCCTGGTACTCGCCTCGATCGCGCTGATCGGACAGGTCTATCAGCTCGGCGGCGAGGCCCACGAGGCCCTGTTGGCGTGGGGAGTTCTCACCGCCGTGCTCATGACGCGCGCACACTCGGGCCTTGCCGCGGCGGTGTGGATCTTCGGCCTGCAGATCACGTGGGTGACATGGGCGGTGCATCTGGCCGACGCGTGGCACTCCGAAGAACTGGCGCTGGGCACGATCTACGTGGCTCCGCTGCTGTGCCTGGGGCTGGGCCGCTGGGCTGTGATCCGCAGGCTTCGTCCGGCGCTCGCAGCCGTGCTCGAAGCGATCGGTTGGGCGGAAGTGGTGCTGTGCGCAACGCTCGGAACCTTCGCATTCTACGAGAACACCGCGAGGGAGGATTGGGGCCAGGCCTACCCCGCGGGCGTGATCTCTGCGGCGCTCACGCTCGCCATCGCGGCCGGGCTTCTCTCGAGCTTCTCCTCCCGCTTGCTGTTGGTCGCGTGCGGATTGCTCGCGCATCTGCCCCTGTTCTTCTCGCCCGGCGACCTCGAGCTGGCCGCCGCCACGAGCTTCGTCGCGCTGTGGCTGCTGGTCGCATGGGCGGCCCACCACAGCAACGATGCCCGCACCCTCAACGCGGCGACGGCGATGATCGGCCTGCGAATTCTGGCGATCTACTTCGAGGTGTTCGGCACCCTGCTCGACACCGGCTTGGGCCTGGTCAGTGGGGGAGTACTGACACTGGCGCTGGTGTGGTTGTGGACGCGCAAGCGCAGGCAATTTGCGCGCGAGCTCGCTGGTGGAGGTGGCCCGTGAAGAGCCGCCTCACTGCGCTCGCGGTACTGGTGCCGGTACTGGGCCTGGCGGCACTGGTGGGCCGTGCGGAGTATGCCGGCAGCCACGGCCGCACCTGGACCATCCCGATCGACGGCTACGATCCACGCGATCTGTTGCACGGCCAGTACCTGCAGTATCGCTATCGCCTGCATTGGGACGGGCGCGACACCTGCGGCGCGACACCCAACGGCGTGCGCGAGCCGGTGCCGGGTTGTTGCCTGTGCCTGAGCCGCAGCGACGACGATGGCTACGATCCGTGGGTGCGCCAAGTGACGTGCGACCAAACCGATGGCTGCGAGGGCACGCTTCGAGCAGAGACGTTGCTTCCCCCGCTGCGTTACTTTGTGGACGAGGAGCGCGCCGAGGACCTGGAAGCGGCCCTGCGCGACCGCGAAGCGGCGCTCGAGCTGACCGTGACGCCGCAGGGGGAACCGGCGGTCCGCGAGCTGATGCTCGATCGCCTGCCGTGGCGCGAAGTGCTCGGCCGCTAGCCAAGCGCTCGGCCGCTCGCGCTTCGCTCGGCTTGGCGCCGGCGACAACACCATCGACCGGCCTCGCCGTCCCGCGTACACTCCGTCAATGACGACCGGCTCAGCGTGCGCGAGAGCGTACCCAGCGGGCTTGGCGGCGTGGATCTTGGCGGCGTGCGCGTTCGATTCCTCGGGTGTCAGCGCGAGCCAGGGTGTGAGCATCGGCGACGCGTCGGCGGCGGACAGCAGCGACCAGCCAACGACGCAGGGCTCCGGCGACGTGAGCGACTCCGCCGACGGCAGCGAGCAGAGCGGATCCGACGAAACCCCGCAGGCCTGCGACGGCGATTCGAGCTGCGGCGATGCCGTGCCCGCAGGTTGGTCGGGCCCCTTCGCGCTCGCCACGATGGCGCCGCCCGCCGCCAACCCGATCTGTCCGCAGGGCTGGATTCAGCACGCACTCGGGTTTCGCGACCTCGCCAGCGACCCGGCGCTGTGCGGCTGCGAGTGTGCGAGCTTGGGCGGATCGTGCAACGCCACGGTGAGCTACTACTCCGACGCCGCCTGCACGGCACAGACCGAAGCCGGAGCCTCCGCCGGTGCGTGCGAGATCATGTCCACCGGACAGCCGCATGCCTATGTGCGTGCGACCGGCGTCGCCGACGGCGCATCGTGCGTCCCCTCGCCGCTGACGGTCGTACCGCCGCCGGCGTGGTCCGAGGGTGCGATGCTGTGCGCGCCGCCTCCGGCCGACGCCTGCGCCGAAGGTCCTTGCCTGCCCGCACTGCCACCTGGCTTCGATGATCGCTGGTGCGTGACAGCCGAGGGTGAGCAGACCTGTCCCGCGGGCCCGTACAGCGAGCTCAACGTGATGCATCGCGGCGTCGCCGACACCCGCGGATGCTCGCCGTGCGCCTGCAACCTGCAAGGCACGCCGAGCTGTGGCGGATCGATGACCGAGTACTACGACGTGTTCTGTGTGGTCCCAGCCGGTGGGATCCCGGTGGACGGTGCGTGTCACGGCTCCGATCTGTCCGGGCAGTCCAACTGGGCCGTGAACTACGACGCGCCAGCGCCGAGCTTTGCCTGCGCGAGCAACGGGCCGACCCCGCTCGGATCGGCCATGCCGAGCGAGCCGATCACCGTGTGTTGCGCGCCGTAGCGCTGTGGATGCGGGCGCGGCCCACGGCTTCGTCGACGGCTTGCAGGCTGCTACCTTTGCGCCAAAGATGCTGCGTCCCTTCGATGTCGTCTTGTTTGGTGCGACCGGCTTCACCGGCGGCCTGGTGGCCCACGAGCTTGCTGCGCGCTCGATCGGCGGCGCGTTGAGGTGGGCGATTGCGGGCCGTGACCGGGCCAAGCTCGAGGCCCTGCGCGAGCGCCTGACGACGACCCAGCCCTCGCTCGCGGCGCCGGCGATCGTCGTCGCGGCCAGCGATGATCCGAACTCGCTGGCAAACCTGGCCAGCCAGACCAGGGTGATCGCGAGCACCGTCGGTCCCTATGATCTGCACGGCGACGCGCTCGTCGACGCGTGCGTCGAGGCCCGCACCGACTACGTCGACATCACCGGCGAGCCCGCGTTCTGGCAGCGCACGATCGCGCGGCACCACGAACGCGCCACCGCGCGCGAAGTGCTGCTGGTGTCATGCTGTGGGTTCGACAGCATCCCCCACGACCTCGGAGCCTATTTCGTCGCCAAGCAGTTTGCTGGCGACGAGCCGCTGGAGATCGATGCCTTCGTCAAGGTGAGCGGGAGTCCTTCAGGCGGCACCTGGGCCTCCGCCGTCAACGCGCTGGCCAACCTGCGCAAGCCCGGTGGCGGTGGCGGTGGTGGTGGCAGTTCCGGCCGCAAACCACGGATCCACCACGAGGCCGCGGTCGGGCAGTGGGTCGTGCCATTTCCCTCCGTCGATCCACTCGTGGTCAAACGCAGCGCCCGCTTTTGTCCGCAGTTCAGCCAGTCGTTCCGCTATCGCCACTACCTCCAGGTGAAGTCCCTGGCCAAGCTCGGCCAGCTCCTCGCCGGCGTGGGTGTGGTCGCTGCGATGGCCCAGACCAAGCCGACCCGCGGGTTACTGCTCCGGTGGAAAGCCAGCGGCGAGGGTCCATCGCCCGAGCAACGCGCGCGCAGCAGTTTCGTGGTCACGCTGGTCGGCCGCAGTGCCGGCCGCACGGTTCGAGTCGAGGTCAGTGGCCGTGACCCCGGCTACGGCCTGACGGGGATGATGCTCGCCGAGTCGGCCCTGACGCTCGCACAGGATCGCGATCGACTCCCGCATCGCGGCGGCGTGCTGACGCCGGCGTCGGCGCTGCACGAGCCCTTGCTCGAGCGAGTCCAACGCGGCGGCATGCAGTTCCGCGTGGTGGACGTGGTGGAATAGCCTCTTCATCCAGCGTTAAGGTTGGTGCTGCACGCTCGAGGTCGTGGGCGAGATCCTCTTGCATCGGTCACCCCGGTCGGTTCAACTGTTCCCTATGCTTGCATGCTCCCGTCGATGGGTCCTGTGGTTGAGTTGCCTGGCCTCGTCCGCCTGCTTCGGCGAGTCGCCGGCGATCGAGACCGGCAGCAGCGACGACGGCGGCATGTGCCCCGAGGACCTGATCGCCCCCGGGCTTGCGGCGTGCCCCGACGCGTGCACCGGCGGCTGTGAGAGTGACAACGTCTGCGCCATCGCTTGCAGCGGCGAAGCCGTGTGTGCGGATCTCGTGCTGGCATGCCCCGCCGAGTACGAGTGCGAGATCCTGTGCACCGGCATCGATGCCTGCGACGGCGCCACGGTCAACTGCCCGCCAGACCTACCGTGCGCGTTGATCTGCGAGGGCGGAGCCGATGCCTGCGGCGACTCGACGGTGAACTGCGGCAGCGGCGAGTGCAGCGTCCAGTGCGGTGCCACCGACTCGGTGTGCTCGGGCACCAGGATGCGGTGTGGCGGCGGGGCCTGCGTCGCCGAATGCGCTGGCAACTCGTTCCCCGTGCTCGAGAACTGCGACGAGTCGTGCGGCTGTACGCCGTGTGAGGCGAGCTAGCGAGCGTCCGACCCTTGGGGGGTGTACGGGTGGTCGCGTAGCCAGGCGTCGATCTCGTCGACGAACTCCGGAGCGAGACCAGCATTCACCACCACCGTGCGAGCGTCGTTCGCGAGCTGACGCGCACGCGTGGGGCTGGGGTGCACTTGGGCCAGGCTGAAGCGCACCTCGCCGAGCTGCCGCGCGTGGACGCCGGCACGCTCGACGTCGGCGAGCAGCTGCTCGAGCTGCGCCACCCCCCGCCCGGGATCGACGATCGCCATCAGGTCGGCGCGGATGAGTCGCGCATTCACGGTCGTGAGGTGGGTCGCCCCGAGGCGCGGCTCGGCGATCGCGACCGCCGCATCGATGGCCGCGATGGCCCCGGGAACATCGCCCTCGCTTTCGCGCAGCAAGGACTCGTTGAGCCACGAGCTGGCAAGGTCGGGGTGGTCGGGCGGAACCAGCTCGATGCGCAGCTTCAGCGCCCGGTCCTGTGAGACGCGGGCCTCGGCGAGCTGCCCATCGAGACGCAGGGCGACCGAGAGGTTGTGGAGCGATTGCGCGACGTCGGCCGAGTTCGGGCCGTAGCGTCGCTCACGCATGCCCAGGATCCGGCGGTGCAGCGCGAGCGCGCCGGCGTTGTCTCCGCGCAGGCGCAGCGCGTTCGCGAGGTTGTTGAGCGTGGCCATCTTCTGCGGATGCTCGGGCGCGAGCACCCGCTCCTCGCGGGCGAGGTTCGCCTCGAGCCTTGCCACCGCGTCGTCGATTCGCTGCTCGTAGATGTCCACCGTGGCGAGGTTTCCGCTCGCTGCCAGAGTCTGCGGATGATCAGGCCCGAGGGTAGCCTCGAGGATCTCCAGGGCGTCGCTGAGGTACGCGCGAGCG
The DNA here is from genome assembly GCA_947492135.1 of Deltaproteobacteria bacterium. Classification (GTDB taxonomy): domain Bacteria; phylum Myxococcota_A; class Polyangia; order Nannocystales; family Nannocystaceae; genus Xiheibacterium. Next base: position 5,197 of record CANLQR010000419.1, read on the forward strand.
GCCACCAGCCGTCCGCGCGAGGCCATGGTGGCACCCAGGTTCCCGAGCAGTCCCGCCAGTCGCGAGGGATCCGCAGACGCCGCCCGAGCCCGCGAAACCGCCTCCGCAGCCAGCTCCTCACCGAGCTCGAGCTCACCCGCGGCGAACGCTGTGATCGCGCGGAGGTTGATCAACGTGATCTCCTGTCGCTCGTCCCCCAGTGACGCGATGAGTGGATCGGCAATACCCGCCCACTGCTGCGCGCCCTCGGTGTGCTTGAGGACGTAGGCATCGATGTAGACCAGTCCGAGCAACGCATCTGCGGCGGTGCGACGCGCGTTGCCTGCCAGGGCAGCCGCCAAGGCCTCGAGCGCGAGCACGCGGCCCCGCTCGACATCTGCGCTGCCGGTCGCGTCCGAGAGCAGGCGCGCGGCCTCGGCCAGCACCGGATTGAACCCGAGTTCCCGAGCGGCAACGAGCGCGGGCTCGAGTACCAGCGCCGCGTCGGCCTCCTTGCCGGCGGCCAGCAGCGCTCGCCCTCGAGACAGGGTTTCGTCGATCGTCGCAAGGGTTGCGACGGACTCGGCATCGGGCGGCGCGCGGTCGATCTGCAGCAGCTCGGGTCGCGCGTCGCACTGGGCGATCGCGCGCAGTGACGCTACCGTGCGCACGGCTTCCTCCACCATCGTGTCGTCGGCGGCCTCGAGCAGATCGACCACGGCCGCGACGTCGGCACGCGCCGCGTCGAAGCAGACGATCCGCGCGTCGAGGAGCTCGTTCGATTGCTCGCCGTGGACCTTGGTAGCCGCGCACGCCTCGTTGTGCTTGCTGATCCACTGCGCGGCATACTCGTCGAGCATGCGCTGCACCGTGACGATCACGGTGTCGGCATAGGGCACGCCGGTGTCACGGATCGCCGAGCCGACGCGCGCGCGGCGATCGTCGTCCCAGACGCCGACGAGCTTGCGCGCCGCGTCCTCGCAGGGACGAGGATTGGCGAGCCACCGATTCGCGCCCGCGAGACCCGCCGCCACGACGATCCCGCCCGTCGCCCAGGCGAGGATCCGCCGCCGTCGCCCACGAGGGTCTTCACTCAGGGCCGCGAGCAGGTCGTCCATGGTCGCGAAGCGTCGACCCGGATCGGGCTCGAGCCCGCGAAGGATGACCCGGTGCAGCCAACCCGGGACGTCGGCGTCCCGACCGACCTCGGCGAGGCGGCGTTCGTGTTTGCGCACCGCGAGCTGGGCGAGATTGTCGCCGACGAAGGGAGTGACGCGGTACAGCGCTTCGTACAGCGCCACGCAGAAGGCGAACTGGTCGGCCCGCGCGTCGACGACCGCGCCGTCGTGCTGCTCGGGCGCCATGTACCGCGGCGTGCCTACGACGCGCCCCGCGAGCGTCAGCTCGGCATCGGGCATCGGATCGTTGCCCTCGGGGCGCCCGCGATCGTCATCACCGCTGGCGATGGCCCGCGCGAGCCCGAAATCCGTCACCCGGGGCCGATTGTCGGCTCCGATCAGGACGTTCTGCGGCTTGAAGTCGCGGTGCACGAGGCCCGAGGCGTGCGCGGCGGCCAGGCCGCGGCCCGTCATGCTGAACATCGCGACAATCTCCGCGGTCGTCCGGCGCGCGCTCGCCAACCACTCCGAGAGCACCTCCGAGCGCAGGAACTCCATCGCGATCCAGACCTGGCCGGCGAACGTGCCCGTGTCGTAGATCGGCAGGACGTTGGGATGCGACACGCGAGCCATCGCCTGGGCCTCACGTCGCAGCCTCGCGCTCGCGACCTCGAGCCGGGCCGCGGCGGTCGGGCGCAGCAGCTTCAGCGCGACCTCGCGCTGAAGCTCGGGATCGTACGCACGATAGACGACCCCCATCGCCCCCTCGCCGGCGACGCCCAACACGACGTAGCGGCCGATCGCGACGCCCCGCTCGAGCAGCTCCATGGGCCGCTGTGAGCGGACCCCGCCGACGCCGGCGTCGATTGTCGACGAGTCGTGATCCGATGGAGCTACGGCCACGGCAGGAACGCCCTCGGCGTC
>CANLQR010000420.1 GCA_947492135.1 Deltaproteobacteria bacterium
CACCCATCGGCGGTCCACCCATCGGCGGTCCACCCATCGGCGGTCCACCCATCGGCGGTCCACCCCTCGGCGGTCCCGGCGGGTGGCCGAACCCCCCGGGCGGGGGACCGGGCGGCTGGCCCCAGGCCGCAGGACCGGGCTGAGCCGCGCCCGGCGGTGGACCTGGTGGCGGGCCATACTGCGCAGGCGGCTGTGGCGCCGCCGGAGGAGGATATCCCGGCGCGGCTGCAGGCGACCCCATGGGTCTGGGCGCGGGTGCACTCCCTGGTGCTCCCCACCCTTGTGGCGCGGCAGCAGGGGCGGGCCCTCCGGGCGGCGGTGGCACGCCCATCGCCATGACCGTGCGCGCAGGCGCGGCCGGCTGTTCGCCGTGAACCGACATCAGCTGCAGGGTCGTCTGGCCGGCCTGAAACCATTGGCCGGGCTCGAGCACGAACTCCGCGATCCGCTGGCCGTTGAACCAAGTCCCGTTCGTGCTGCCGGCATCTCGAACGCGGACCTGTCCGCCTTGAAACAGGATCTCCGCGTGGCGGCCCGACGTTTGCGGGTCGTTCAACACGATGTCACCCGATTCGCGACCGAGTCCGGTCGAGGGCGCGCTGATGTTCCGAGTTTCCGGGGGCCGGTTGACGTACTGGATCTTGAGGACGAAGTAGCTGCTCACACATGCCTCCGCAGTGGGGAGCGCGAGTGTCCCAACGAGACCACGCGCGCGCAAGGGCGATCGACGGACCGAAGGCCGCGTGGTTGCGCCATCGCTCGCGGACCGTGACACAACGGCGGCGGGTCGGCCTTCGACGGGCTCGCCAAGGCGCATCGGCTGGATTGGGTGGTTGTTTGGCAGGCTCACCCAACGTCCAGAAAGCCCTGGGCCCTTCGCCGCCATCGGTGGCCCTGTCGGGCTGTTCCGAGAGAAAACGCCGGCCCCTCCCCGCGGTGGGCCGGGGCCGGCGTCGGGACCATCGCGGCGCAGCAGCGCCGCAATGCCTCCCTCCATCATCACGCGGCGGCAGCGGGACCCAGCACCGGAGCTGGACCCGCGAGCTCGCGGGCGAGCAGTTCATCGCGCTCCTTGGGGTGCGCCCGCAACCACTCGATCGCCGCGTTACGACCCTGGCCGATCCGCGTGGTCCCGTGGGAGAACCAGCTGCCGTTCTTGGTGACCACGGCCCGCTCGACCGCGGCATCGAGAATCTCCGCGTCGCGATCGATCCCCCGACCAAACGCGATCTCGAACTCGGCCTCGGCGAAGGGCGGCGCGCACTTGTTTTTGGCCACCTTCACGCGCGTCCGATTTGCGATGGCTCGATCACCATCACGCACCGTAGCGATGCGACGAATGTCGAGGCGAACGCTGGCGAAGTACTTGAGTGCGTTGCCGCCGGTCGTGGTCTCCGGGGAGCCAAACTGGACCCCGATCTTGTGCCGCAGCTGATTGATGAACACGACCGTGGTGTTGGTCTGGTGCGCGACCCCGGCGATCTTCCGCATCGCCTGGCTCATCAGCCGCGCCTGGAGCCCGAGATGTTGATCGCCCATGTCACCTTCGAGTTCGGCCTTGGGGATCAGCGCCGCGACTGAATCGACGACGATGAGGCCAACGGTGCCCGTTCGCGCCAGCGTATCGGCGATCTCCAGCGCCTGCTCGCCATGATCAGGCTGTGCCACGAGCAAGTCCTCGACCACGACGCCGAGACAACGTGCATACGACACGTCGAACGCATGCTCCGCGTCGATGAACGCGCACAGCATGCCGCGACGCTGGGCCTCGGCGACGACATGCAGCGTCATAGTGGTTTTTCCCGACGACTCGGGGCCGTAGATTTCGATGATGCGCCCGCGGGGGAGGCCCCCGATGCCCAGCGCGCGATCGAGATTGAATGAGCCCGTCGAGATGGTGTCGTACTTGGGGACTTCCCCGGTGTCGCCGCCCAGCGCCATCAAGGCGCCTTTCCCGAAGCGGGTCACGATGGTTTCGACTGCGCGACCGATCGCGTCGCGAACGGGCTTGCGGTCTTCGGTCTTGGTCTTGAGTGCGATGATGGGTGATGCTGCGGTCATGTTTGTTTCTCCTGCGGAGTTGCCGACCGCTTCTGCGTGCGGCGTGCCAACATCGGACGTCTGCATGCACGCGGCTCTTCGACCCCCGTGCGGCCCAGGTGGCCCATCGACCGGACGCGGTGGCCCGTTGGTCGGCCGCGTGGCCACACCAGTGCTGCTCATGCTCTTTGGGTGCCCGCGCCCCGCGGATTCGACGGCAACGGCGCCCGACGAGACGCGCAGCCGCTCGAGTTTCTCGGGTGCACGCGCTTTCGCGACGCTGCAGGCCTGGATGACTCGGCCGCGCACTCTCGGTAACCCGGAGCGCACCCACTCCATCGCTGCGCTCGCGCACGACCTCGAAACTCGCGGTGCCGAACACGTCGAACGCATCGCCCACGCCGCGGCCGACCCCGGTGGCACCGGTGACTACGCGCTGGTCGAGATCATCGGGCACTTTCGCGAGGACGCCGGGCACCGTTTCATTCTCGCCACCCACTTCGACACCCGCCCCTGGGCCGACGAGGAGGCCGACCCCGCACTGCATGACAGCGCGGTCCCCGGGGCCAACGACGGGACTAGTGGGCTTGCGGTCGTACTCGAGCTGATCGAGCCGCTGCTGGCCCGGCTACCCACCGATGTGGGCTTCTCGGTGGTGTTGTTCGACGGCGAGGAACTCGGCCGACCCACGCTCGGCGGCTACTGCATGGGATCACGTCACCTCGGCGAGCAGATCTCCGGTGGCCGGCATCCGCTGCTGGCCGCTGCCGAGTTCGGCATCGTGCTCGACATGGTCGGTGACATCGATCTGCGCTTGCTGGTCGAGTCCAACTCGCTGGCAGCCCACCCCGCGCTCGTCGAACACGTGTGGGGCACAGCGCTGGCTCTGGGAGTCGACGCTTTCGACCCCACGACCCGGTCCGTGGGCATCATCGATGATCACAAATTCCTCACCTCGGCTGGCATCCCGAGCATCCTGCTGATCGATCGCCAATACGCCGCCTGGCATCGCGTCGACGACACGATCGAGCGCATCGATCCCGGAAGCCTCGCGCGCGTCGGGATGGTCGTGCTCGAGAGTGTCGTGCGCTGGTACGAGCGCTGAAGCGCCGACACCAGCGCACCATGGCACCGCTGGCCCGGACAAACCGCCGCGACGCATGCGAGACTGCGAGACTGCGAGACTGCGAGACTGCGATGCCTGAGATCGATCCACGCCGCCGGGAGTTCTTGTTGGCCGCGGCTGCGCTCGCGGCGTGCCGGAGCAGCCCGACCAGCCACGACCTCGCGTCCACGCCGGCGACCACGCCACCGACCGACGACGGGCTCGACCTCGCGACGATCGCCGCGGCCGAGCGGGTTGCCGGTGTGCACTACACAACGGCCGAGCGCGAAGCGATCGCGATGGTCCTGGGCGCGCAGATCGAGCGAGCGGTCGCCCGACGCGCGCACGTGTTGGCCTTCGACGCCGCGCCCGCAACCCACTTCGATCCGCGCCTGCTCGGCCACGCCTACGGCCCACCGCGCACCGACATCCGGGTGACCTACGACGACGGTCCCGGGCCGCGCGACGACGCCGACATCGCCTTCGCGTCGCTGCGACGCCTCGGTGGATGGTACCGCCGCGGCAAGATCAGCTGCGTCCGGGTCGCCGAGCTCCACCTCGATCGCCTACGCACCATCGGCAAGAGCCTGCGTTGCGTCGCGCGTACGACCGACACACTTGCCCAAGAGCAGGCGCGCGAAGCTGACCGTGCCTTCGCGCGTGGCCGCGATCTCGGGCCGCTCCATGGCGTCCCCTGGGGGTGCAAGGACATCCTGGATACGCGAGGAATCGCGACCACATGGGGCGCCGAGCCTTTCGCGGGCCGGATCCCGCAGGCCGACGCCACCGTCGTCGAGCGACTGCACCGTGCCGGAGCCGTGCTATGCGCGAAACTCACGACCGGCGCGCTCGCCTATGGCGACATCTGGGACGGCGGTGTGACGGCCAATCCATGGAACCCCCACGAAGGCGCGAGCGGCTCGAGTGCCGGCCCGGCGGCCGCGACGGCTGCGGGCCTGGTGAGTTTCGCCGTCGGTAGCGAGACCCTGGGCTCGATCGTGGCGCCAGCGATGCGCTGTGGAACCGCGGGCCTGCGCCCCACCTTCGGCCGCGTGCCTCGTACCGGTTGCATGCCATTGTGCTGGTCGCTGGACAAAATCGGCACGATCGCACGAACGGTCGAGGACACGATGTGGAGCCTGGCCGCGATCGTCGGCGTGGATGATCGCGACCCTTCGGCGAGCAGGATCCCGCTGGCGTACGACGGACGCGATGACGTCCGTGGCCTACGCATCGGCTATGTTGCGGCCGACTTCGACAGTGGTTCGTCCGCCGGACGCCTCGACAAGGCGGCGCTCGACGTCCTGCGACGCCGAGGCGCGACGCTGGTGGAGCTGACGCTGCCCGCCCTACCCTACCCAGCGCTGCTCACAATTTTGTTCGCCGAGGCCGCCGCCGCCTTCGAGCAGCTGACCCTCAATGGGAGCGACGACGCGTTGCGCTGGCAGGGTCCCGAGGCCTGGCCCAACACGTTCCGCGCAGCGCGATTCATCAGCGCCATCGACCTGGTCAACGCCGATCGCGTGCGCCGCACCGTGATGATCGCCATGCAGACGATCTTTGACGATGTCGCAGCCATCGTCGGGCCCAGTTTCTCCGAACCATTGTTGCTGGTGACCAACATGACGGGGCATCCGTGCATGGTGGTGCGGACCGGTTTCGTCGAGCGTGCTCCCGAACCGGCGACCGATGGCCAAGCCCCCGCCAGCCTCTTGCCGTTCCGCGCACCCCACGGCATCACCGTCTGGGGGCGCCTCTACGACGAGGCGACCGTCGCTCGGGTCGCGCTCGCGCTCGAGCAGGAGTTCGCAGTCGCCCAGGAACGCCCGCCGGTGTGATCAGAAGATCGCGCGCGATCAGGCCCGCGTGCGCGCGGGCTCGGGAAGCCCTGCCGCGCGGACGCGAAGCCCCGCCTGGTGGACGTGAAACCTCGCCGGCAATCGCCCGGGCTGCTCGCCGTCGAGGTCGAGCAAGACGACATCGTCGGGGTCGATCGGTCTCAACTCGATGGTTCGCGCACGCGCAGAGATCACGCCAGGCGAATCGACGTGGCTGCCGCGAAATACCTTTGCGAGCAGCCCGACCAACCCCAGGCGCGAGCCGCCGCCGGTGTACAGCACCTCCAGCAAGCCATCATCACAGCGGGCCCGTGGGGCGATCCACATGCCACCGCCGAAATACTGGCCATTGGCGACGACCGCCAGCGACAGCGGCAACTCGGTCGGCACCCCACCATCGATCGTGATCGATACCGGCTTGGCCAAGAACTCGGCGATGCCGCGCAACGACCCAAACAGGTACGTTGCGGTCGGGCCCAGCCAGCGGTTCGACCGCCGGATGTGATAGTCGACCAGACCGCTGATCCCGGCGCTCGCGACGTTGAGAAACGGCCGCGTGGCCGAGCGGCCGTGCCCGTCGACATAGGTCGCGACACCGTAGTCGATCACAGCAGCCGGCCCTTCGGCCAGCGCTGCGATCGCCTGGTCGGGCGATCGCCTGCCAAGATGGCGGAGAAAATCCCCGCCGGTGCCGCTGTGGACCAGTCCGAGCTCGGCCTCGGGGAATCGATTGCAACCCGCGTCATCGACGAATCCCGACAGCACCTCGTTGTTGGTGCCGTCGCCCCCGACGCTCACGATCATGCGCGCGCCCTGCTCGAGCCCGCGCCGCGCTAGCAACGTGGCATGTCCCGGCCCTTGGGTCGTGCGAATCTCGAGTTCACCGAACCGCGAACCGAGTGCTCGCTGCAGCTTGGGCCAACGTCGCAGCGTGCGTCCGTTCGACGACGCAGGGTTGACGATCGCCAAGACTGTGCCGGCACGCACCGTGGCGCCAACCTAGCACGGCGAGCCGCGGACACGTCCACGGACCTTCACACCTCAGCCGTCCGGCACGCAGCGCAACGCCGCCGCTTGCGCTACCTCCTGCGCCCCGAGTGGCGCCCCAGGGTCGCGTTCGTCTTGGAGGTCCGCCAACGTCCGTGCCACGCGACGCAGCCGGTGCTGCGCCCGTGGGCTCAGTCGACGCACCCGCACGAGGTCCCGCAGCAGCAATCGCCCGGGGCCATCGAGCACACACAGCAACTCGATCGCCCCAGCGTCGGCAGGGATCTCGGCGTTGGTTCGCCATGGGGTCCCCTCGAGCCTGCGGGTCTGACGGGAGCGCGCGGCAACGATGCGCTCGTGCATCGTCGCCGACGACTCACCGCGCACGGGGGGCTCCGGTTCATCCTTGGCCTGGGGCCCGACCGGCACCACCAGATCGATCCGGTCCATGAATGGCCCCGAGAGGCGCCGTCGATACCTCGCGATCGCCGTTGGCGGATCGACGCAGGCGCGCTCGGGGTGGCCAAGATACCCGCACGGGCACGGGTTCATCGCGGCCATGAGCTGGAACCGTGCGGGGAGGTGGAGCACGCCGTTGGCACGCACGATCGTGACGTCACCGTCCTCGAGCGGCTCGCGCAGCCCTTCGAGGCAGCCTCGCGGGAACTCCAAGAGTTCGTCGAGGAACAACAACCCGCGGTGCGCGAGGCTCACCTCACCGGGACGTACCGGCGAACCACCGCCGAGCAGGCCGGCAACGCTGACCGTGTGGTGAGGCATGCGAATCGGCGGCCTCCGGATCAGATCCGTCGCGACGCGGCCCCGCGATACGCCGTGGATCTTCGTGACCTCGAGCGCGGCGGCATCGTCGAGCTCGGGGAGTAGTGCGCCGGCGCGGCGCGCCAACATGGTCTTGCCCACGCCGGGAGGGCCGTGAAGCAGCAGGTTGTGGCCACCCGCGATCATCACTTCGATCGCCAGCCGCGCGGTGGCGAGCCCGTGAACGTCGGCCATGTCCGGGCCCTTTTCCGTCACGGTTTCGCCGCCACAGCGCACGTGGGCGGCGAGCCGGCGATCCCCACGAAGGTGGGCGACGAGTTCTGGTAGCGAGGAGACCGCGAGCACCTCCAAGCCGGGAATGAGCGCGGCCTCGTCGGCATTGTCGCGGGCCACCGCGATCTGCGTGAGGCCGTGGCGCCGCGCTGTGTCGGCGACGACGAGCGCACCGCGAGCCGCACGCAC
>CANLQR010000421.1 GCA_947492135.1 Deltaproteobacteria bacterium
CCAGGGTGACCGTCGCAGCGGGCGCGGCCTCCCCGACGGCGCACTGCGTTCCTTGCGGTGCGCGAAACGTGGTCCCGCGCGGGACCGCAATCGGAGCGCTCGCGGGCGCGGCCGTGGCATCGTCGGCCAGCGCGGCCAGCTCGAGCGCAGCACCATCGGGCAGTACCAACGCCCCGGCGATGACGCGCAGCGCGAGCGCCACGCCCGGTGCGCCTTCGAACGCGTCGCCGTCGATCGACGCGACGCTCATCCAGTACTCGCCCGGTGGCAGCCCGCGCAGCTCGACGCGGTCGACCCCACGCGGCGCGACCGCGTCGGCGACGACGTCACGGCCATCCGCGTTTCGGGCGACCTCGATACGATACGAGGCGGCCTTCGGTTCAGGCCGCCATGACGCCTCGACGGTCGCGCCCGCCGCAGGGATCGACACGAACCGCGTGGCTTGCCCCGCAGCCCACAGCGGCGCCGGCGGCAGCCGGTGCGGCGGTGTCGGAGACTTTCCGGTCTCGACCTTCGAGCCCATGCCGCTGGTCACCTTCACGCGCTTGGTCGCCTTGCCGCGGGTCTTGCTGCGGGTCTTGCCGCTGACGCTGGCGTTTCCGCCACCATGATTCGCGATCCGCGACGTCCCACCACCATCCACCGTCACCAGCGCCTTGCCGCCCACGAGTTCGGTGTTTGCCGTCGGCGTCTCGACCTTCAGCGTCGCGCCGCCCGAGAGCTCGCCGAGTCGCGATCGCAAGGCGCCCCGATCCAGGGTGGCTTCGGTGGTCGTGCGCCGTGCCGACAGCTGCGACGAGCCGTAGATGATGACCAACGTGTTCTCGCGGAGCTCGAGCACCGAGGTGTCGCGAAACGTCAACTCTGCCGCGGCCCGCGGCAGCGTGTTGACCCGCCAGCCGCGGAACAGATCGAGACCAATACTCGCGAGCTGCCAGCCATCTTCGTTGGCGGCTTTGGCCTCGACGCGTCGGCGCGACACCGTGACCTCGGCGTCGGGCCCCGAATTCTTCGCCGTCGCCACCCGCGGCAAGAGCAACACCCGTCCCGCCTCGAGCTTGTGCGGCGTCGGGCCCATGCCAGGGTTGTACTGGTGGATGATGTCGTAGCGCTTCGAATCACCGAAGAAGCGCTTGGCGATCGAGGCACAGCTGTCGCCCTCGTTCACGGTGTACTCGAGGGTTTCCACGGTGCCCGCGGCCGGGGCCTCGGATGCCGATGCCGAGGCCTGACCCACTGCGCCCAGCAACCACACGGCAAGCGAAGTCCCGCTCACGGGTTACCCCGCTGGCCGCGTTCGAACAGTCTGCGGACCTTGCGGGCGAGGTCATCGATGCGAATCGGTAATACCAGCACTTCTCGAACTCCGAGGCGCAGCAGATGCGAGAGTTGTTCCACATCCTCGACCAGACTGGTGGCAATCACGGGCACTCCACTCCGGGTCAGCTCACGCAGGCGTTCGTGGGTCTGACTGATCGCCAGCACCACGTCAGCGGTCTCGCCTCGGGGGTCTTTGCCGCCCAGGCCGACCGGCTCGATTCCGTTGGTGGCGAGCGACAGCGTCTCTTCCTGGGTGAGCTGACCGCAGACGCCCAACCGGATCCCGGGTTGGGCGAGCTCGACGACCAGCGGAACCTCGTTGTCGGCGAGCGTCGACATGCGGTTGGGCATCACCGAGACCATGCGTGCGGCGCGACCCTGAAGCGGCAGCTGGTCGCGCCCGCGGTGGCGCTCGCCGGAGATCGTGCGGCGAACCAGATCGAGCTCGGCGCGGACTTCCGCCGCGGCGGGGCGATCTTCCGCGCGCTTGGTCATCATGTGCACGACCAGCTCGTCGAGGTCGCCGGGGATTCCGGCCTCGGGAGCCCGGTCGCGGGGGTTCACCGGCGCGACATACAGGTGCTGGGTCAACACGTTCATCTGGCTGCCGCGAAACGGCGGGACGCCGGTGATGAGCTCGTACAGCACACACCCGAACGAGTAGATGTCGGCAGGCGTGCCGACGTGCAGGCCCTGAGCCTGCTCGGGCGCGAGATAGGCGGGTGTTCCGACGACCAGCCCCTCGCGCGTGAGCCGGCCGAGCTCGAGTCCACCCTCGATGAACGCGAGTCCGAAGTCGACCACGCGCGTGCGCAACGGCGACTCGACGAAGATGTTCTCGGGCTTGAGGTCGCGATGGACCAGCGAGATGGCGTGCGTGCTGACCAGCAGATCGGCGAGCTGCCACGCGATCTCGGCGGCTTCGGGCAGCGCGTAGGGGACACCGTCGATCATCCGGCTTCGCAGTACGTCGCCGGTCAGCAGCTCCATCGCGATGAACACGATGTCGCCGTCTTTGCCCATGTCGTAGACCTCGACGGCGCAGGGGTGGCGTAGCGACGCGGCGACCTTGGCCTCGCGCATGAATCGCTCGACCCCGATGTTGTCGAGCATGCCGGGGATCAACACCTTCAGGGCCATCGCGCGGCCGAGGTTGAGCTGGGTCGCGCGGAAGACCCGACCCATCCCACCTTCGCCGATCAGCTCGTCGATGCGGTAGCGCCCACCAACGACGTCATTGACGCGCAGATGCTCGGGATTGCTCCGGGTCACGGCACCAGCTCGAAGAGTATCAGGGGTTCGGCCCGGCCAGCCACGGTGCGCGGGCCCAGTGCGGTGTAGTGGAAGCCGTCACCGGCCAAATCGCGCGTCGCCTGGGTGAGCAGGACCTGCTGCGGCCGTGCGATCGCCTCGAGCCGCGCGGCGACGTTCACGACGTCGCCGATCGCCGTGTACTCCATCCGACGTTCCGATCCGATGTTGCCGACGACCGCCTCGCCCGAGTTGACGCCGATGGCCAGCTGGACCCGCACGCCATACTTGTGCTGCCAGGACAGGTTGCCGGCCTCGAGCCAGGACAGGATCTCCTCACATGCTGCGAGCGCCCGCTGGGCGTGATCGGGCTGGCTCGTGGGGACGCCCCACAGCGCCATCACGCAGTCGCCGACAAACTTGTCGATGGTGCCGCCGTGGCGAAACACGATCTCGGTGACGATGGTGAACAGCTCGTTGAGCAGGGCGACGACCTGCTCGGGGGCGAGTTTCTCGGTCAGCGGCGTGAACGATACGACGTCGGCGAACATCACGGTGAGCTCGCGCTTGGCCCCTCCGAGCGCCATGTCTTGCTCGCGCCGAACCACCAGGTCGACCAGCTCGGCCGGCAGGTAGCGGCCGAGATCGGAGCGGATTGCGTGTTCGTGGGCCAGGCGTGCTTCACCGACGCGCAGGTCATCGGCGGCTCGGGTCATCGCCTGGCCGAGCACCGCGAGTTCGTCGTTGGTGCGAATGTCGATGCGGCTGTCGAACTCGCGCCGGGCCAGCGCGCCGGCGTAGGCGGAGAGCTGCTCCAGGGGTGAGGTGACGCTCCGCGCGAGCACGAAACTCGCACCGACAGCGAGCACGGTCGCGACGACGATGGTCATCAGTACGATGTTGCGCATGCGCTCGACCGGCGCGTAAGCATGGGCGCGGGTGGTCTGGGCCACCACCGCCCAGGGCCGATCCTCGAGTGCGACGATGGTGCCCACCATCGCGACGCCATCGTCGCCGAGAAACTCGCTCGCGCGCATGAAGCGTGAAGGCAGCGCAATGCGCTCGAAGCCATCGAGGATGCCGGTCGCGGGCAGTCGTGCGAGGGTGTCGACCAGCTCTCGATCGGGATGAGCGAGCACTCGGCGCTGGGCGTCGATCACGTAGAGACCGCCGGGGACCTCCGTGAAGTGGGTGTCGGCCAGGGCATCGACGCGCGCCGAGATGGCGGTTGTCGACAAGAGCGTCGCGGCGAATCCGGTGACCCGTCCGGCGGCGCGCAGCGGCACGACCAGCGGTACCCGCGGCCCAAAGTTGGTGAGCACGGCGTCGCCGACGGCCAGATTCTCGGCGGTGGCTTGCTCGCGCAGGCTGGCATCGAGCGTCGCTGGCGGCTCGAGGCCCGCGACCTGGGTTTCGATGATGGGCGTGATCAGGGTGCCATCGGCGGCATAGATCGTCGCATGGTCGAGCACTTCGCTGGCCTCGATCGCCACGACCGCGAGGTCGATTCGAACGTCCTCGTCGATGGTCGCGTCGGTCAGAGTGCGGCCCAGGGCGTCGAGAGTGTCTTGAGCGTGGGCGAACTCTGCGGTGACTCCGTGGGCGACGTCCTGGACGATTGCGATCTGCAGCTCGCGCTGCGAGGTCTGGACGGTGTCTGTCGTCAGCGCCATCGCGCCCAGGCCGACCCCGACGATGCTCGCGATCAGCAGTGACGCGGCGAATATCGTGAGCTTGAGGCTCAGCGGAAAGCGTACGCGCGCCACCACGGGCATCAACGCGGCGCTCATGAGCCTCGCCGCCCCAGCACGCGCAGGCGCTCGAGCAGTGGTTGGATGTCCGCGAGCGCGCGTGCCGCTTGCTCGCGGCGTTCGCCTTGCGGCGCGGCCAAGGCTGCGTCGATCGCCATCGCGCAGGCGCGCAGCTGGTCATGCTCTGGACTGTCGCCGGGCATCGAGGCTGCGAGGATCATGGCAGCGGCATGGGCGTCGGCGAGCGCGGCGCCGGACTCTCCACGGGCCGCCTGCTGCAGGCCGCCGAGCAGTTGATCGATTCGTGTGCCGCGGGTCTCGAGCGGCGCGATCACCATCAATGGCTCGATCTCGACCGTCTCACCGTGCTCGACCCCGACCGGCCGCGAGGGTTTGGCTTCGGCGATCAACGGCAGCGGCAGCTCGATCCAGAACATCGAACCGCGCCCAGGCTCGCTTTGCACCCCGATTCGCCCCCCGGAAGCTTCGATGATGCGTTTGCAGATCACCAGGCCCAGCCCCGAGCCGCGGCGGGCGCGCGAGTCGGAGGCATCGACCTGCGAGAACTTCTGGAACAGCCGCCCGAGATCGTCGCGTGCGATCCCCGGGCCGCGGTCGTGGACCTCGACGCGCGCATGACCGCCCCGGCGGGCCAGGACCACGCGCACCGCGGCCTGCGTCGGCGAGAACTTGATCGCGTTGGACAGCAGGTTCGCCAGGACCTGCGCGAGCCGGTCGCGATCGGCGACCAGTGGACAAGGCCCGAGGTCATCGGGCTCGCGGACGATCCGAACCCCGACATGCTCGGCAAGGCCGGCGATTTCACGCAGTGCGACATCGATCACCTCCGAGAGCGAGACCTCGGTGGGCTGGAGCTCGAGCAGGCCGGCCTCCATCTTGTCGAGATCGAGCATGTCGCTGATCAGACGGATCAGCCGGTCGGTGTTGATGCGAGCGATGCGGACCAGCTCCAACGGCTTGGCGGCCAGGACCCCGGCAACCCCACCTTCGAGCAGGCCCAGCGATCCACGGATGGACGTCAGCGGCGTGCGGAGCTCGTGACTCACGATCGAGATGAACTCGTCCTTCATGCGCTGCATGCGTACGCGTTCGCTGACGTCGGTCGCGACCCCGACGGCGCCATCGAACGTGTCGCCGACGCCAACCAGTGGCGAGCAGCGGATCTCGAACGCGAGCCGGCCGACCTGGACAGTGGTCACGCCGACGGCGCCGGCCAATGCGCCGCGAACGACCTCGAGCAGCGCTGGCATGTGGGCGTAGGCGGAGAACACCGAGGAGCCGACCTGCTCGGGCCCCGCGAAGCCGCCGGTGCCCGCACCCATGCCCTCGACCAGCGTGAACACGCCGCGCGCATCGAGTGAGAACAACACCAACGGTGCACCCGTGAGGATGGTGCGCAGGCGCGCCTGACTGCGCTTGAGCGCGGCTTCGGTGTTGCGCGGGCTCGTGATGTCTTCGTGATGGACGAGCACGCGGCCGCCCGGGAGTGGCCGCACGCTCGTGCGCCAGTGGGTCGTCGCGCGGTGGTCGCCCAGCGCGTACTCACAGGTGCTCACGGGGGCACCCGAGGTCGAACGTGCAGCGGCAATGGCCTCGATCAACGCGGGAACCTCGTCGCGATCCAACGATCGCGGTTGGGCCAGCGTTGCGGCGTAGTCGGAGCCGACCGGCGCACAACTGCCCGCCCACGGGTGCCCGGTGTTCTCGACCCACGCGTGGTTCGCGTGCGCAACCATCCCACGATCGTCGAGCACAGCGACCAGCGCCGTGAGGCCGTCGAGCGCGGCGTGAAGGATGGCGAGGTCGGTGTCCATGAGTGATCCGAGGTGGTTTCACTCGGCGGTGTTCCGCCCTACGCGGCAGCGTCAGAGCAAGCGTACACCGATCAACAGCGAGGTGATCGTGTCGAGCTTGGCGACGCCGTCCAACGGCTGGTTCTCGTAGCGTAGGGTGAACGTCGTGCCCATGGTGAAGCGGTCCGAGAGCGAGACATTCAGGGCATTCACCCAGTTCATGCGGAAGCGCTTGGCCACCAAGACGCTCTGCAAGAACTCGAAGCCGGTGTCGAAGGTGACGTATTTGCTGAGGTTGTTGGTGTAGCCTGCGAACAGGCGAGCGGCGTGGTTGATCAGAGTCTTGCTGGGTCGTCCGTCGCCCGTCGCCTCGGCGGTGTCGAGCCCCCGCGAGCTACGCAGGTCGAACTGGAAGTCGTAGCCGACCTCGAACCATAGCTTGTGGGTGGCCTCCGCGAGCGCGTACATCGCGATACCGGGGTCGATGTTGAGGCGCAAGTCGAGGCCCTGGAACTTGTCGTAGCGGGCCGTCGACATCAAAAATGCCGAGAACCGCTCATGAAAGAACACGTCGTAGCGCAGCTGGCCTTGAACGTTGCCCGTGGTGTCCTCGACCTTGCCTTCGTTGATACCGTCGGTCGTGGTGTCGTCGTTCAGCGCCAGCGCGGCGCGACCGTAGTTGCCTGCCGCGGCGGCCGTGAACTGGTGGATCTTCCGGCGCAGCGTGAACTTGCCCAGGCCGGTCACCGCGATCGACCGCGAGTTGCCGGTGTTGAAGATCCCGCCGAACGACAGGTTGAGGCTGGTGACGTCGGTGGTCTCCCTCGCTGCCGCGGCGGCGAACTGCCCCGAGCCACCCAGGTCGGTCGAGCCGGTCGAGGCGGGGTCCTTCTTCGCGGTGCCTGCGGGTACGGCGGCCTCCTCGACGAACGCGGTCTGGGAGAGAGATGCGGCGAGGGCAGCGGCGGCGACGAGGCTAGACATGGAGGTTCCTGGAATCGGTGTTTGCAGAAGGCAGGCCAACAGGACCCGCGGAGGTTCTAACGCGGCATCTGGGGGGAAGGT
>CANLQR010000422.1 GCA_947492135.1 Deltaproteobacteria bacterium
TGCCCCCGTGGACGCGGTCGGCGGCCTCGTAGACCGCCAGTGCGGCCTCGGTACGCCCGAGGTCTCGCAACCGCGACGCGAGCGACAGCGCCATCGTCTGCGACTGGGGATGGCGGCGCACCAGGTCCTGGTTCCAGCGCAACGCCGACCACGCCATGCCGCGCTCCGCGAGACGATCGGCGAGCGCGAGTTCGATGATGGGGTCGTCGGGCGCGACCCGGTGAGCGAGCTCGAGCAGGTCGTCGTGACGTCGGTCGAGCCCCAACGATCGCTCGCGCCACGCCAGCTCGAGCAACAGCTGGCCGTGAAGCGGGCCGCTGGCTTTGGCCTTGGCGGCGCGGTCGACCCCCTTCGCCAGGGCTTGGCGGCTGCCGTTCGGATCAGGCTCGAGGATCGCCAGGATCAAGGCCGAGCGGGCGCTGCTCACCTTGCCATCGACCTCGCGGGCGCGCACCGACGCGGCCTTGTCGTCGCGGTCAAACGGATGGACCCAACGATAGAACTCCACGAGATCGAGGCCGGTCTCGGGTCGCGCTCGGCTCGCAGCCGCCTTGGCTTCGAGCTCGAGGCGCAGCGACGCGACCTTGGTGGGCAGCGCACCGCGGGGGCCGGTGCTGGCCACGGCGGGAGGCTCGGCATGGATCACCAGGCCCGCGAGCGGATTGCCGTCCGGCGCGGACAACCGCGCGTAGAACCCCCACATGCCCTCGAGCACGGCCACCTTGACGAGGATCTGGTTCCAGCCCGCGCGCAGGGCAACCGCGTGGGTGTCCTGCAGTGGATCGGGCGTGCGGTAGGCATCGCCGCGGCCGACCTCTGTGCCGTCGACCCAGATCGCATACGGGCCGCCGGCGCCGATGGTGAGCGCCGCGGGCGTATGGCGCTCGACGTGGACCCACGTCGTGGCGTAGCCGATCGCGTGCTCACCAGGCCGCAGTAGATCATCGAGCCCGACGTAGGCCCCGCGCGGGAGGTTCTCGTACGTCCACGGCCGCCACTCCAGTGGCTCGGTGACCAGCTTGCCGAACATCTGGGCATTGCCGGAAAACGCCGCCGTCTCGGGCTCGTAGCGCGTCGACTCGCCGACGCGGTTGGCGTTCTCGAACGGTCCGATGATCTGCCAGTCGAGCACGTAGCCCTCGGCGCGCAGACGCTTGGCCGCGCTGGGCAGGCGACCCGCAGATTCGTCGAGACGCGCGAGCAAGTAGTTCGCGTGGCTGCGCACCAGCGGATGACGGCGGGCATCCTTCGCGACCCGACCGACGAATCGCTCGAGTTCGCTGGCCGGAAGCTCGCCGACGAGTTCGCCGAGCAGCCCGAGCAGTGCGAGCACCGCCGCAGGATCGCGACCCGGGTGACGCGCGAGCACGTCGGCCCGGCGATCGAGCTCCCGCGCGAAGCGGCCGGGCCCGCCCTTGCCTCGCGCCGCGGCGTCGGCCCACGGTGTTGCCGATGCGGCCACGGGCGCCGCCGTAGCGTGCGGCGACCAGGCCCAAGCGATCGCGAGCGCCAGCCACCACCCCACTGTGACCCGCCGGATCCGCCACCGCCGATCCCGCGCCGGAGCGCGACAAGGGATCGTGTCGAGCGGGAGCCGCCGCGGTCTTGCGCGCATGGGGGGGATGATGGCCAAACGCTGCGCCCGGTGCCACCGCTTTCGGGACGCTTTGGAGCCTTTGTCGGGTCGACCTCGACGAGGGCGCGAGGTCGGGCCGGTTTCTTGCTATGACACGGGCCTCGACGATGCCCGTCTCGCCCGCTGCGAGCTTCTCCGCCGTTCGGCGATTCTTGCTCCGCCATTGGCCCACCTGGGTCGTGTTGGCGATCGGCATGGCCGTGATATGGCCCGCGCCGATCGGCACCATGCCGATGAGCCAGGATCACACCGTCCATCTGGCCCGCGCCTGGATGTATGGCGAGACCCTCGCGAGCGGGCATCTGTCGTCGTGGAGCTCCTACTGGTACTTCGGGTTCCCGCTGGGCGAGCTGTATCCGATGCTCGGCGATCTCGTGGTCGGGCTCGTCCGCGCGCTCTCGTGGGGGCGGCTGTCGTGGCCGGCGTGCTACGCGTTCGTGTTCTCGGCGGGCTACCTGCTGCAGGGCTTGGCGCTGTTGAGGATCTCGCGCGCCGTCGGCTTGGGCCCGGTGCCTGGGATCATCGCCGCGGCCTTGACGTTCCTGGATCCTGGCGTGCTGCGCGAGGGCGGTTGGAGCTACACGGTGCACTACGGCGTGTGGCTGCAGCCGGTGTGCTGCTCGCTGTTGTGGTGGGGCTTCGCCGAGATCGCCCCATCGTGCGATCCCAGCACGCCGGTCGCGCCGCGCAAGCTGGTGTTGCCATCGATCCTGCTCGGCCTCGCGATGCTCGCCCATCCCGTCGCACTGCCGGTGCTCGCGCTGGGCTCGGTGCTCTTCGTCCTGCACATGGGGTTGCGGCGCGGGCTGGCTCGGACCCTGGTCGTCACGGGGATCCCGGTTGGGTTCGGTCTGTGCGTGGCCGCGTGGTGGGTGCTGCCACTGATCGCCAACAGTGCATGGATGGCCAACTTCGGCACCCTCTATAGCGACCTGAGCACCATGCTGCTGCGGCTGCTCAAGGGTGCGTGGGCCAAGAACATGGCGCCGACGATCGGCTACGGCATCCTGCTGGGCTTGCTGTGGGGATGGGCGCGGGGCCCGAGGTTCGCCAAGTTCGCCGCGACCTTCGCGGTCGTGCTGTGGCTGATGAGCACCTCGGATTTTTTCTTCCGACTGCGCCTCGACTGGTTGTCCGAGAACTTCCGCTATCTGCAGTATCAGCGGTTCATCATCTGCGCCAAGCCGGGGCTCTACCTGTCGGCGGGCGTGTTGGTCGCGGTGCTGGGGCGCTGGGGTCTGGACGCGTGGCGCAGCGATCGGCCCATTGCCCGCCGTCGGCTCGTCGCGGCCCTTCGAATCGGACTCGCAGCGGGTGTCATGCTCGCGATCCTCATCGGCGCGGTGATGGCCGCGCAGGCCAACAAGGTCGGGCGACTCCGCCTCAACCGACTGGCCTCGGGCAGCCCGACCGACACTCGCTTCGAGGCCGAGTGGAGAGCGTTCGGCGAGTGGGCCCACTCGAAGTGGGACGAGCGCGACGGCTACTTCCGCTTCGCCTACAAGTCCAAGCGCCACAGCCACGCCATGGCCGATGCGCCGCTGTACACCGGCGCACCGGCCTACAAGCTCGGCTTCACCCCTGGCGAGGTGTTCCTCCACAAGCTCGAGAGCGAACAGACTGCGGTCCTCGACCGACTTCGCGTGCGCTACATGGTCGGCACCGCGTTGGCCAAGGGCGCCAAGGTGATCAAGCGCTTCGGTCGCCTCAAGGTCGCCGAGCGCAAGGTGACCGAGGAGATCGCGAGGCTCGTCGGTGACGGCGAGCTCGAGGTCTTGCGTGACGATGCCGACGGTGGCCGCGTCGAGGTCAAGGTCGAGGGCGCCACGGAGGGCACTCGACTCGAGTTCAACATCGCTGGGTTCCCGCGCTGGCAGCTGCTGCACGATGGTGTCCCGGTCGAGTGGTACGAGGTCGCGCCGTTGGGCGGCAAGAACCTCGCGACCCAAGCCGATCGTAGGTCGGGGAAACTGCGGGTGGGCCAGGGCAGCATGCCGTCCGCGCGCGATCCGATGCTGATGGCGGTCGATGCGGTGGATGGCACCTACGAGTTGCGCTACCGCCACTGGATGTTGGCCGACGTGATCGGCGTGGGCGCGTTCTGGCTGGGCTTGCTGGGGTGCATGTTCCTGCTGGGGTGGCCGGAGCGTGCGGCGCGGGTCGTGACGCGGATCATCAGCGTCCTGCGCCCGTGGTTGCTCGCGACCGGGTTCGCGCTGGTCGGCGTCGTGGTGTTGGCGCGTTACACCGCTGGATTTCTCTCGGAGTGGTCGCTCGCGAGCGGTTGGCTTCGCGTTGGCCGAGCCGACGACGTCGTCGGGATGTCGAACGGCCCCATCAAGGTCGATCGCCTGATCAGTCCCGCCGTGATCGTCACCGCTGACGCCAAAACGTCCGCGCACATGGAGCTGTCCAGCGTCATCGTCGACGGCGACAGCATCGAGGGTTGGATCGCGGTCGACGACACCGGCAAGGGCGGCAAGGGCAACTACAACTTCGTGGTGTCCGCGCGCATCGGCGGCAGCGACGACGAGTTCACCGAAGTGCTCACGGTGCCGATCCGTCCGCGCACGGGTAAGCAGTCCCTGCGCATCCCGTTGGACGAGTTCCCCGAGGCCAACACCGTCGACCTCGAGGTGACGGTGAGTGGGCGGGGTGCCAAGGCCCCGCGGATGGGCTTCGATCTCGAACTCTAGACAGCGGGCCGCGGCGGGCCAAGCTCACCACTTCTTCTTGAAGTCGGGATAGACGCGGATACCCAGGCCGAGCATGAACGCGTTGGTCACCACGCCATCGGTTCGCACGCGGCCCTCGAACTCCCCGGCGAGCGCGATGCCCAGCACCTTCAGTGGACGAAATTCCCAGCCAACCCCGACGATGCCGCCGAAGCCGGGGCGCTTGAGTCGGTTGCGTTGCGGCGCATGGCTGGTGGCGCCGATGCCGAGCTTGACGAACAGTCCCCGCACGACGAACGCGTGCATCACCACATCGGCGACACCTGCCGTGTTCTCGCGAATACCCAGGTGTTTGGTGACTCCGCCGGAAACCCCCAGCGTGATGCGATCACTCAGGCCTGCACCGATCTCGAACCGATACGCGACCGCCGGAATGAAGCTGTTGAGCTCGGCGGTCACGCCCGTCGCCAGGCCGTTGCCGATGTAGAAGCCCTTGCGGTGAGGCGTGCGCTGGAAGTCCTCGAGCTTCAGCTTGTCGTCGAATTTCTGCCGCCGCTGGGCCCGACGTTGTTCCGCGGTCGTAGAGCCGCTACCCGCGAGCTGGAGCTCGGGGCTCTGCGCCTGCGCGAGCGACGGCGTGGCAAGAGCAGTGACACAGAACATCAATCCAAGGGCCAAGCGCTGCATGGTGACCGCCCAAACGGCAGTCGCCGGCTGGGTCTTACAGGGCCGGCTTGTCGCGGAGCAAGGCCTTGCGGGCGATCGTGGCGGCGCGGCGTACCCGAACATCCTCGGTTTTCGCCGAGGCCGCGGGCGCAAGCGCCACGGCGTCCGCGTCGCTGCCCAGGGCGCCCAGCGTCCGTATCGCGCCCACGCGCACGCGGGGCTCCGGGTGTCCTAGCAGGCGGTGGGCGGCCTGCACCACACCCGCGGTCGAGGGGTCTTCGCCGACGAGGCCCGCGGCAGCCTCGAGCAGGAGCTCCAGTGTCGCCGTCGGCAAGTCGTTGGCGTGTCCGAGCATCGTCGCGAGTGCGGGGCCGAACCGCGGCGCCGGCTTGGCCCACGGTCGGATCAATCTCAGCCACGGCTCCCAGGCCGCCGAGCCCCGACCAGTCGCGTAGTGAGTCAGGCGCGCGGCGACGTGCGCCTCACCAAAGCTGCTCTGTCGCTGGCGTGCGAGCGCGGCCACGACCTCCAGCTCGGCATCGGGTGTGCCTTCGAGCCCTTCGAGCCACCGCGTCATGGGTCCGTCGAGCTCGAGCGGCGCCTTGTCCAGCAGGTGTCGGGCGATCAGTAAACGCACCGCCGAATCCTCGGTGGCTTCGAAGATCTCCACGCATCGTGCCACGAGCTCGGGGCTGGGCGCGACGGCAACCAGCCTCACGAGCAGTCCGAGCGCGTGACCGGGCGCGCGCGGATCGATCTCGTCGAGCCGCGCGCGCAACAACTCGAAGGTGGCGGGCCTCGCGAGTTCTTGCACCGCGACCTCGGGTTTGAACTGCACCAGGACCCGCTGCAGGTCGCGCTCGATCGCGCCGGACGGGTCGTACAGGTCGACCTGCTCGTCGGGATCGGCCGCGACATCGAAGCGGTGAACGACCTCCACGCCGCGCTCGTAGATCAGCTTGTCATGGCCAACGACCACGCCAATGGTCGTCGCCTTGTTGTTCTCGAAGTAGTACGGGCGCGTCGGCTCACCGGGCTGTCCCAGCACCAACGGCAGCAGCGAGCGCCCCCGATCCCCGGGCACGGGGGCGGCTCCGAGCAGGTCGACCAGGGTTGGCGCGACGTCGATGATGCCCACCGTCTCCTCGATCAAACCGCCCGGCAACTCGGGGATCGCGAACGCCATCGGGATCCGAAGGTCCTCCTCGAAGGTGCGCGGACCATGATTCATCTGTCCGTGGTCGCCCAGCCCTTCCCCATGATCGCCGACGAACACCACGATCGTGCGTTCGCCAAGGCCGAGCTCGTCGAGTCCGTCGACGAGCGCCCCGAACTGCCCGTCGAGATAGCGCAGCGCGGTGCGGTACTTCTCGATCCTCGAGCCATCGCGGCGCCCGAGCACGCGCCCGGCGAACCCCGGCACGTGCACCGTGTAGAGATGAACAAACAAGAAGAACTGCCGATCGGCGAGCGATGCGGCGATCTCGAGGGCCTGCGGGATCGCCGTCGCGGTCGCACGGGTCTCGTAGGCGCGGATCTCGGAGAATCCGTCGAGCAACGCCGCGATCGAGGGGAATTTTCCCGGCGAGAAATAGCGGTGCACGACGCCGACCGGCTCGACCCCGAGCGACTCCATGCGGCTGCCCAGCGGCACGCCAGCGAATGGATCATCGCTCGCCTCGATCGAGCGAAACATCGTCGGCATCGCGCGGCGGGTCTCGGTGGCAGCGGCGTAGGCGTGCGAAAACCGGTAGGTGCGTTCCATCCAGGCGTCGAGCCGCGGGGTGTCGCCGGGCTGGGAGAAGGCCGTGCCGCCCGCAGGCCGGCCGGGCGCGAGAGCATCCGCGCGCAGCGTGTCGGCGACCACGAGCACGACGTTCCAGTTGCGACTGCGGCGGGCGCCGGAGGCCTCGCTTTGGACCTGCTCGACGGTGTAGCGCCCCGCGCCCACGTCGAGCGTCGCGAGGACCTCGTGCAGCAGCGTCGGTGGCCACGCGGGCAACACAGTGGCGAGCCAATCGCGGGCGACCGGCGAGCGCAGCACGAGCGCCGAGCGGGTGTTGGGCGACATGCCGAACCACACCGCGGGCGCGGCGACGCAGGCGGTGCCGCAAACCAGGCTCATGATCCGGGTCCAGCGCGTCCCCGGCCGCCACCATCGCCCGAGCGTGTGGGACGCGGCGAGCACGGCGGCGATCGTGC
>CANLQR010000423.1 GCA_947492135.1 Deltaproteobacteria bacterium
TGTCGGCCCGCGCCCGGGTCCTGCTCGACGACGAGGAGAACGAGGTCTTCGTCAGCGTGGCGTCCTACTGGGAGATCGTGATCAAGTTCCACAAGGGTCGCCTCGCGCTGCCCTGTCAGCCCGACGTCTGGTTTGCGAGTGCAATCCACGCCGATGCCGTGCTTCCGGTGGATCTCCTCGACGTGACGGCACTGCACGCCCTCGGGCCGCCGACGGGCCACAAGGATCCGTGGGATCGTCTCTTGGCGGCGACGGCCCTACGCCATGCACTCACGGTGGTCACCAGCGACGGTGCCTTCTCGACGTATGGTGTCCCGGTCGAGTGGTGAGCGGCAGCGGCAACGTTTGGCACGGCCCGCGGCGAGCTTGTTCGCCAGCATCGCTTCGAGACCGATGCAGCGCACGGTGACATCGCCGAGAGTTCCTTCGACGGAATCGATGATCGCTTCCTCGCTCGCGCGGACGAGGACGTCGAGATCGCCCGTCGCACGCGGTGCGCCATGCACGGCGAGCGCGTGAGCACCGACAATGACGAAATCGCAGGCCTCACTCGCGAGACAGCGAAGAAAGTCGACGAAGTCCTCGGGCGTGGCGTCGGTCATGTCGGCCGATGAACGCGGCCAGGCATCTGGGCGCGCGAGTACTCGGGGAACGGGAGTCCGGCCAGCAGCCATTGCTCGCGCGTCAGCGTCCACACCAGCGCCAGGCGTTCGTTCGGCGAGCTGGTATCGCGTTCGTCGACGAGCGGCTCCTGCCCCAGGGCGAACCTGCGGATCGGCCAAGTCTGCCGAGCGAGTCGACGCTCCTCGAAGGTGCTCATCGGCAGCGATCCTAGCAGGTCTGTCGCGACGCGGCGCTCGTCGCCTCGCCCCGCAGCCGGCGCCATCTGGTCGTACGCTCGGGGGAATGGCCGCGCCCCTGCGCCGCGTTAGGATGCACCTGGTGGACTAAGGTGACGGCCTCACGCACGCAATCGCTCGACGCTACCGACGGGTGCTGGGGCACTGCCGAGCCTTGGATCGTCCCGGGGCTCCAACCCGGAACCCAACCCGGAAGCCGATTCGGCCGCTACCAACTCGGTCGCGAGCTCGGCCGCGGTGCGATGGGTGTGGTGCTCGAGGCCTATGACGCGCGGCTCGATCGACGGGTGGCGATCAAGCTGCTGCGCCACAGCACGCACGGCCCGGCAGAGGATCGTCGGCGGCTGCTGGGCGAAGCCCGTGCGATGGCGTGTCTGTCGCATCCTTGTGTGGTGCCGGTGTACGACGTCGGCGTGCACGGGTTGGTCGCGTATGTGGTGATGGAACTCGTCGATGCACCGACGCTCGAGGTGTGGCTTGCGACCGGACCGCAACCGTCGGCGGTGCTCGCGGTGTTGCGCTCGGCCGGACAGGGCCTGGCCGCCGCTCACGCTGCGGGCATCGTTCACCGCGACTTCAAGCCCAGCAACGTGCTGGTCGGTGCCGATGGTCGCGCCCGCGTGACCGACTTCGGCCTCGCGAGGGAAACCAGCCCCGACGGACTGCACGACTCGCGGCTGGTCGGCACGCCGGCCTACATGGCGCCCGAGCAGCACGCTCGTCGAGCCGTCGACGCCCGCAGCGATCAGTATTCTTTCTGCGTCACCGCGTGGGAGGCACTGCTGGGTCAGCGTCCGTTTGCGGGCCCGAGTGTCGCAGAACTCGGCCGCCTCAAAGCCCAAGCCGCACCGGCGGCGCCGACCGATTCTGCCGTACCGCACTCGATCGTCGTCGCGCTGCAGCGAGGCCTGGATCCGGTCGCCGCACGACGCTGGCCCGATATGGCCACGCTGCTCGGTGCGCTCGAAGCTGTGCACCGCCGCCGACGATGGTGGCCAGCCCTGCTGATCCCGGCCTGTGCCGGCGCGATCGTCGTGACTCCGAGTACCGATCCCTGCACCGATGTGGTCGAGACCGCGCGAGACCAGTGGCACGACCGCGATCGGCCCGCCGTACACACCGCGCTGGCGACCGAGCTTGGTGACGAACGTGCGGTCGATGTGGTGGCCCAACTCGACGCGCGCCTCGACGCCTGGTCGT
Organism: Deltaproteobacteria bacterium; assembly: GCA_947492135.1. Lineage (GTDB taxonomy): Bacteria > Myxococcota_A > Polyangia > Nannocystales > Nannocystaceae > Xiheibacterium. The sequence goes on from CANLQR010000423.1 coordinate 2,061, forward strand.
CCGCTCACCTCCAGGCCTGCACCACGATCGACGCCGAGGGCACTGGGCAAGACGCCGCGATGCGTTGCCTGGGCCGGGTCCGTCGCGACTCTGCGACGGTGGTCGACGCCATGCTCCGCCGTCCGGCGCAGGCCCTCGAGGCGCTCGGCGGTCTCGATGCGCCCGAACGATGTCGACTGGCGTCGAGTGCGACGCGAAACCCGACGCCGCAAAGCGCCGCCCACGAGGAGATCGAACTCGCGATCTCGCAGGGCTGGATCGCGCGTTTCGAGGGCCGCTACGACGAGGCGCTGACGCGACTCACCGACGGGTTTGCGCAGGCCCGCGCGCTGGGCTCGGACGAGCAGATCGCGCTGGCCGGGGCCCGGCTCGGACACGTGCAAGATCTCGTCGATCAGCCCGAGGCCGCGCTGCAAACCCTTGCGATCGCGGCGGAGGCTGCGGCCGCCAGCCACTCCGATCTGACGCTCGCGATGATCTACGTCGAGCAGGTGTGGATCGAGTCGACGCTCGACCGGATCGACGATGCGCTGCGCACCGAACGGGCCATCGAGGCCCTGTTTGCCCGCATCGACGCGCCACCCGAACTCGAGGCCACGCGACTGGTGAACCTGGTCGCGCTGCGCAAGGCCCAAGGCCAGCTCGAACGCGCCGAGGCGACGTTGCTGCGGGCCAAGACGATCTGGGAGGGTGCGGGCGAGGACACCCCGCGTCGCGAGATCGCCTTGGCCGCGATCGATCACAACCTCGCCACGATCACGGCCGTCCAGGGGCGCTACGAGCACTCGTTGCAATGGCTCCTGAGCGAACGCGATCGAGTCGCGATGCGCTACGGCGACGACCATGAAACCCTGGCCTCGATCTGGGTCGACCTGGCGTTCGCCTACGACGGTGTCGGCAGAATCGACGACGCGCAAGCGGCTGCGCTGCGCGGGCGATCGATGGCGAGCACGCACAGCGGTCCACGCTCTGAGCAGGTCGCTCGGGCCGAACACGCCCTCGCGGTCGTCGCCGACGGTCGTGACGACATGGCCGGTGCGATCGTGCACCTCGAAGCGGCCGTGGCGATCTGCCTCGAGCTTGGTGGCGAGCGCGACCTGAAGGCCTGGAACCATCAGATCAACATCGCCCGCATGCGGCTCGATCTCGGCGACCACGACGGCGCGTTCGCGCTATCGCAACAAGCCAAGGCCGTGCTGGTCGATCTCTCCCCACCACCGATGGAGTCGGTCGCTGCGGCGTCCTCGGCGGCACTGATCGCGGCAAACACCGGCCACCTCGTGCAGGCGCGGGCAGACCTCTCGACCACGCTCGCGCTGCTCGAGCGGGTCGAGGCACCCGGTGCCGCCTACTACGCCGTCGTCCGTGGCGAGGTCGCGGATACCTACGATCTCGTCGGCGACCACGAGCAGGCGCGAGTCATCCGCGCGACGTTGTCCGTCGATCCGAGCAGCCCTGACGCGATCTAGCCGAGCTTTGGGCTGCGATCGTCGGCCCGGCTGCGGGCCGCGCGCAGTGCACGGCTTTGCCCGGATCTCCGCACCGACTACCATTGGACGCGGAAGGTGGCGCGCCATGCTCGGTCCGATTCTCCTTGTCGAGGACAACCCTGACGACGAACGCCTCACGCTCCGGGCGCTGTCGAGCTGCGGCCTCAACCACGAGGTCCTGGTCGTCGGCGACGGTGGTGAAGCGCTCGACTACATGTTCGCGCTGGGTCGCTGGAAGGGTCGCGACGTCGGACTTCAGCCCGTGCTGGTGTTGCTCGACCTGGCCTTGCCGACGATCGATGGGTTCGAGGTGATGCGCCAGATCCGTGCCGAGCCGGTGACGCGCACCGTCCCGGTGGTGATGCTGACCTCGACGCGTGAACAAAGCGCACTGCTCGAGAGCTACGGCGCCGGTGCGAACGGCTACGTGGTCAAGCCGGTCGATCTCGCGACGTATGTCCAGACGGTGCGCGAGATCGGCAGCTACTGGCTGCGGGTCAACGGCAGCGGCGTCACGCCGCGATGAGCGGCAGCGAGAACGCGCTGGCCGGACTGGCAGGCAAACGCCGCATCGAGCCGCAGCTCGCACGGCTTGGGCGGATTGGCCGCTCGACCAACGGAAACCAGATTTTCCCCCGTCGTATCCAAACGAAAATCTGTTTTCGTTTGGTCGAGGGCATGCGACGCTCACGGAGGTGTTCTCCAGGTCCCATTGGCTCGCGCGCATCGAAGAGGCGTGGCGTGAGCGGCCGATCGTCTGGCTCGCGGGCGTGCGTCGCACCGGCAAGTCCACCCTGGTGCGGGCGCTGCCGAACGTCGACGTCCTCGACTGCGAGCTGCCGAGCGTTCGGCGGGCGGTGGCGGACCCCGAGTCGTTCCTGCGCGAGGTCGGGCGCGGACGCATCGTGCTCGACGAGGTCCACCGCCTCGATGCGCCCGCGGAGCTCCTGAAGCTCGCCGCCGATCATTTCCCGGGCGTGCGCGTGCTCGCGACCGGGTCGAGCACGCTGTTGGCCTCCGAAAAGTTCCGCGACACGCTGACGGGCCGCAAGCGCACCGTGCGACTGACCCCGATGGATCACCGCGACCTCGCGGCCTTCGAGAGCGCTGACGTCCGTCGTCGACTCCACCGGGGTGGGTTGCCGCCGATGTTCCTCGCATCGCGGTTCCCCGAGGCCGACTTCCAGGAGTGGTTCGACAGCTACTGGGCGAAGGACCTGCAGGAGATGTTCCGGCTCGAGCGCCGCGCGAGCTTCCAGAAGCTGCTCGAGCTCACGTTTCGCCAGAGCGGCGGGATCTTCGAGGCCGCGCAGCTCGCCGCCCCGGCCGGCATCTCGCGCCCCACGGTCCAGACCTACCTCGCAGCGATGGAGCAGACCCTGATCGTCGAGGTGCTGCGGCCCTTCCACAGCGGCCGCAGCCAGGAAATCGTGCGGGCACCGAAGGTCTACGGATTCGACACGGGCTTCGTTTGTTTCCACCGCGGCTGGCATCGATTACGCGACGACGACCTCGGCCTGCTCTGGGAGCACTATGTGCTCGGCGAGCTGCGCGCGGTGCTGCAGGCGCGCGAGATCCACTACTGGCGCGACAAGGCCCGCCACGAGCTCGACTTCGTCGTGGCCCGGGATCCCGAGCGGCCGATCGCGATCGAAGCCAAGTGGTCCGAGGAGGCGTTCGATCCGAGGGCGCTCGTGGCCTTCCGCGCGCTCTACCCCGAGGGCGAGAACATCGTCGTCGCCCACGATGTCGGCCGCGCCCACGTGCGACGCGTAGGCGGGGTGTCGGTGCGCTTCGTGGGGATCGAGCACATCGCGGGGCTGCGTGCGCTCGGGCGTAGGGACGCGTGAGCCCGCGCGGGATCCGCCTCGGCGGCACACCAGGGCCAACCCGACGGCTGCGCGTGCATGTGCCGCGAGGGCGTCTGCCCGGGCGAAGAGGACCGCGTCGCACTCGCGGCGTGCGAGGTCAACGAGCTTCGGGTTGGCCATCGTCTCGCGAAACGTCGCGGTAGGCAGGGCCATAGGAAAGACAACAGGGGTCCGCGTCGTCCGCGTCCCCGAACAGCGTTCGGATCGATGCCTCGTGCTCGGCGTGCTCGGGTCCCGAGCGGGAGTCGGATGCGGTAGTTCCGCTCGTCCGGATCTGTGCGGGGGGCGCCCGGCAACGGGCGTCCCTACCGCGATCGCTCGCCCACGTCGATCGGCGGCACGGACATCACGGGTTCGTCGTCACCGAGGTTCTCGTAGGTGCGACCCGTGCGACCCGCGCTCCGAGCGGGGCAAGCTACGCCGGAAGCAGGCAGACTCCGGTATCAAAACCGAAGCAGGGTACCTTCGTCTCGTCCGCTGTGAAGACAGTACAGATGGCCCCGGGTTGCGAGCAGGAGCCATCGGGCAGCTGACAGAGCTCGGCGCAGCACTTGAAGTCGGAGGTGCATCCGGGGATGCGCGTCTGAGAATGCTCAGTCGGGCTTGATGGTAGGTCCTGGAGGGCGTCGCCGTAGCACGCAGTCCCGGGCGCACAGTCCTCGAAGCCGTCACAACTCGTGCCGGGAGGTCCCGATCCGACCCCGAGCACGGGAATGCAGAAAGCGCCGACCCCCCAAGCGGCGGCGCAACCGTAATTGAGCGGACAAGTCGGATCCAGGAGGTCGCATTCGGGGTAACACACCCGGGATGTACTGAGACCCAGGCACTGGCTATTCGGATCCGCACAGTGGGGAGCCTCTTCGTTGCACTGGCAGAACCCCAGGCAAACGCCCTGGCGACAGTGCAGCCCCCGGTCGCATTCATCAGGGCTCTCCCCGCCTTCGGTGCAAGCCTCATACATCTGCCTTGGGCGCACCGGGACGGCAACGCACGTGCCAGAGAAGTCGCATTTCATGTCGCGCGGGCATTCATCGTACCACGTCGTGCAATCATTTGCACCCCACACTCCGGAGACCTCGTCGCATACTCCATCGATCCCAAGATCGAGATTGAAGTACGAGAGGCACCAGCTCGACGACGGGTCGCTGGTCGTGCTGTCGCCGACGCTCGTGTCCGGTCCGCTGGCCGTCGGAGCGGCACTGGTGAATCCTGAAGTCGTAGTTTCCGACGTCGCCGAGGCGCTAGTCGACGTCGAGCTCGAGTTCTCGACCTCGGTGTCCGTCGCGGGAGGTGTTTGTGACTCCACCGCTGGGCCGCACGACAGCAGTAGGAATGCGTTCGCCGGCCAACACGCCCCTCGCTGGCGGGCTCGGTGGTGCAGACGTTCAACCATGATAGACCACACAGACTCGGCCGACCACGCACTGACCGCGCTGGAACGCGCCCCAGGCAAGATCCAGGTACACGTGCGTCGCGGTATCGATGCCATCCGGGGCGAAGAGTGGCAGCGGCACAGCAACGCTGGAAAACACCATCCGCCGTTGATCGTTGTCGGGCCCCACGCCGTCCTCGCCGCTGAACAGTAGCGGGCACGAGTATCCAAACCCATAGAGCACCGGCTGTGGGCGAACCCATGCCTGGGGCTCGTCCGCGTCGCCGAGCCCCAGCGCGGGCCACCACTGGATGGCACCATTCGGCGGGACGACCGGTACGTTGGCTGGCGCGTTTACGCGCAACGCGAG
>CANLQR010000424.1 GCA_947492135.1 Deltaproteobacteria bacterium
ACGCGCTCGGAATCGCTGTCGCGCTTGGTCAGCTTGGTGCCTTGGACGCGGTCCTTGGCGTACTGCACGGCGAAGGTGTAGGCCGCACCCGCCATCGCGGTGCCCTGCCCGGCCACGCCGATGCGGGCCTCATTCATCATGTTGAACATCAGCGCGATGCCGCCGCGCTCGCTGCCGACCAGCCAGCCTTTGCACGGCCCGTCGGCCCCCAGCGCCAGCGTGCATGTCGCCGACCCGTTGATGCCCATCTTGTGCTCGATGCCGACGACCTTGGCGCCGTTGCGCTCGCCGAGGTTGCCGTTCGCGTCGAACATGAACTTGGGCACGAGGAACAGCGACAGACCCTTGGTGCCGCCCGGTGAGTCGGGCGTGCGCGCGAGCACCAGGTGCACGATGTTCTCCACGAGATCGTTGTCGGCCCCGGAGATGAAGATCTTCTCGCCCTCGAGGTGCCAGATCCCAGCTTCGTCACCGGGAGTCGCGCGGGCGCGATTGTCACCGACCGAGCTTCCTGCCCCGGACTCGGTGAGGCACATGGTGCCCGACCACTTCCCGGTGAACAGGTTACGCGCGACCATGTCGCGGGTGTCCTCGGGGCCGACCGCGCGGACCATGCGACCCGCCGCCGAGGTGAGTCCGGGGTACATCATGAACGCCGTGCACGCCGAGTCGAACATGTCGTTGACGGCCATCGTCACGCAGCGCGGCAATCCCGGGCCGCCGAGCTCCACTGGAGCCGACGGTGCGATCCAACCGCCCTCGGCCATCTGCCGCCAGGCCGCTTGGTAGCCGGTGGGCGTGGTGACGTTGCCGGCGTCGTCGAGCTTGCAGCCCTGGCGGTCGCCGATCTTGTTCACCGGATACAGCACCGTCGTCGCCATGCGAGCCGCCTCGGCAAACATCGCCCGATACGTGTCGGCATCGAACTCTCGATACGGTTCGAACTGCGCGAGGCGCTGGTCGGCCGCGAGCTGATCGAAGAAGATGAACTCGAGATCGTCCTGGTCGACGCGAAACGGTGTGCTCATTGGCACGCAGAGTGTAGCGGCAGACCAAGGGGCACGCCGTGCGGACCCGGCCACAAGCGGACCAAGAACACTGGCGCGGGAGTGGAGCGGACTCACGGCCTGCAAGCCCGCACGCCCGGCCGGCACGATTGCCCGATGGGTCCTGCGCCCCCCCTCGACTCGTGGTACGCCCACCCCATGCTTGCCAACAATCCCCGCGCCGTGGTCACCGGCGCGGCAAGCGGACTGGGTCGCGCGATCGCACTACAGCTCGGGGCGCGCGGCGGCCACGTCGTGGTGTGCGACATCGATCTCGGCGGTGCCGAAACCACCAAACAGCTCGTCGAGGCCGCGGGCGGCCGCGCCCACGTCGAGCGCTGCGATGTCGCCGTCGCCTCCGACGTCGAACACCTTCGCGATCGCGCGCTCGCGGTGCTCGGCGGTGTCGACCTGGTGGTGAACAACGCCGGGGTCGCGGTCGCGGGTGCGATCGGCACGGTGCCGCTGGCCAACTGGGAGTGGATCGTGGGCATCAACCTCATGGGCGTGGTGCATGGCTGTCACTTCTTCGTCCCGGTCTTGCAGGCTCAGGGCGCCGGACATGTGCTCAACGTCGCCTCGATCGCCGGCGTCACGTTTCCCCCGCAGATGGGCCCCTACTGCGCAACGAAGGCCGCGGTCGTGGCTCTGACCGAATGCCTCGCCGGTGAGGTGCAAGGCACCGGCGTCGGCGCGACCGTGCTGTGCCCGTACTTCTTCGCGACGGGGCTGCATCAGACCGCTCGCGTCGACTCGGCGCGAATCAGTGCAAAGCAGCTCGGCTCGCTGATGAAGAAGAGCAAGGTGCAGGCCGACGAAGTCGCGCGCCGAGCCTTGCAGGCCTGCGATCGCAACGAGCTGTACTGCTTCCCGCACACCGAAGCCAAGGTGCTGCAGCTGCTCAAGCGCCTGTCGCCACGGGCCGTTCCGGTGCTGCTTCCACGGCTCGAGCAGCTCGCGAAGCTGTGGCGCCCCCGCGCGCGTCCATCCTCGCGATGATCGCGGCCAAAGCCCGCGAAGCTGGCGGCGATGCGGCCGGGTTGATAGCGTGGTTCGGTGTCCGCCTCGCTGTGGCCTGCGCTCGTGTCGTTCGTGCACCTGCTCGGCGGCGGGATCTGGATCGGCGCGGTGGGCTTCAACGTCTTCGTGCTGCACCCGCGGGCCGCACGGTTCTTCGCCGAGCCGGGTCGCTTCGAGGACTTCGTGTTCACCGTGGTCTCGGGCATGCGCTGGTGGGTGGTGGCAGGCATCGTCTCGCTCGCGGGCGCCGGACTCGAGCTCATGCGCCTGCACCGGCTCGAGCTCGACCTCGTGTTGATCGCCAAGCTCGGCCTGCTGCTCGTGACCACTGCCATGTTCGGCGTGTTGTCGTGGCGCATGTGGCCGGCCCGCGTGGTCGCAGCGCCCCATGAGCTCGCCGCGGTCCATCGGCGCTTTTCACGGATCGGTGCGGTGATGGTCGCCTGCAACCTCGCCAACGCGATGCTCGGCGTGTGGCATCACGTGCTTCGCGTCGCGCCGTGAGGGCCGCATCCCGCTGGTGTCGCACGAATGCAACACTGCGTCCGCCACGCCTGGCGTCGATCGCTGCGGATCGACCATCCGACGCTTCGCGCCGCTGCATGCAACCAACGGCGAGCATCCGCGACGCACCGACGCGATTGGTGAGCCGCACAACCATCGGTAGCACCGGTGCATGGGTTTCGTGGGCCGCGCGCTCGCAGTTGTGATGCGAACGCAGCGACGCACCCACCTGTGCAGCTCGTTGCCGAGCGATGCGCGTCACATCCCACCGCCCGTCGGCATGCACAAGCCAGCGCCTCTGCGCAGGCTAGGACACGTGACGTTGCCACTCATCTTTGTGCTCTTGACGTTCGCCTCCCCTACCGAAACCACCACCATCGACGCCGCGCCCAAGCGCGAGTCGTTCGAACGCGGTGGATACTTCACCATGGGCGTCGCGCCCGCGGCGACGATGTACCGCAACGGGTTCGCGCCCGCGCTGCGCTACGATGTGGAGTCCGGGTTCTCATGGACTCGCCGACACGTGCGCCTGACGGTCGGCGCCGATGCGCATCTGCTGCAGTACTTCGGTCGAAAAAAACTCGCCGGGGGCGTCGATGCGATGCTCACGACATCGTATCGGATGGTCTATGTGCGCGCGGGCCTGGGCGTCATGGCCGGCATGCCCGCGACCCGGGTGCTCGACGACGCCCTGCCCGCCATCGGCGGCGTCGTCGGCATCGGGCTGCAGACGTGGGGCGACCATGTCGGTGGGCGGATCGGCGTCGACTACGACTTCCGCGTCGACACCGCGGGACGGCCGATCCAGACATTCTTGCTGTCGTTGCGCATCACGTTCGGGTGAACCGCCCCACCGCGAAACAAATCGCAGACCGTTGTCGCCTGGCGTGCGTTGGAGGCCCAGGTTCGCGATCGCCATCGGCCTCGCGACGAAAGGTACGAAAATGTCACGTCGAGCGGTGGCGGTCGCCCTTGGGGCGCTGGTTTGTGCATGTGCAAACGCGAAGGCGGTCGCCCCGACGGGCCCCGCGTCCAGCCCTCCGGCAGCCCCGCACATCGCGGTGGCCGAGGTCGAACCCATCCCGGTCGCCAGCTCGCGTGACACAGCGCCGGCCACCTGGGTCGGTGCCGCCGCGGCCAGCGACTACGTGGTCACCGGCGCCTCTGAACAACTCGTGGGCGTGTGGGTGGACATCCCCGCCGCCACCGTGCCGCGGGTGCCGCTCGCGGTGGCGCTGACCATCGACACCTCGGGGTCGATGGCCGGCGATCCGATCGCCCACGCCCGACTCGCGGCGCGCAAGGTGGTCGACTCGCTGGTCGATGGCGACATCTTGACGCTGGTCACCTTCGACAGCCAAGCGCGCTCGCTGCTGATGCCGACCGAAATGACGCCGAGCACGCGACGCCGAGCGCTCGCGACGATCGCCGAGCTCGAGGCCAGCGGTGGCACCGCGCTGCACGATGGCGTCAAGGCTGCCGAGATGTCGCTGCTGCAGGTGCCCGACCGCTACCTCGTTCGTCGTGTCGTGTTGATCTCGGACGGCCAGGCTACGGTCGGACCCACCGATACGGCCCAGCTCGGCAACCTCGCCGAGGTCGGCATGCGTCACGGCATCCAGGTCACCGCGCTGGGAGTCGGCCTCGACTACGACGAGCACACCCTCGATGCTTTCGCGGTCCGATCGAGTGGACGGCTGTATCACCTCGAGAACAGCAAAGAGATGTCCAGCATCGTCGCCAGCGAGATGGAAACGCTGGGCAGGACGACCGCTGCACAGGCCGAGCTGGCGATCGTCCCGGCGCCCGGCGTGACGATCCTCGGCGTCGATTCGGTGCGCAGCGTGACCGAAGCCGGTGCGATGACGATCCCGCTGGGCGTGATGTTCTCGGGGCAGCAGCGCGAGGTCCTGGTCCGCGTGCGGATCGACGACCGCGGCCTGGGCATGCGCGCGCTCGCGAGCGTGCGGCTCAACTACCGCGATCCCGGTGAGGATGGCCTGGAGCGGGTCCACGAGTCGATTGTGCGGGCTACGGTGACCGACGATCGGACCCTGGTCGCCGCCCACCCTCACGATCGCGCCCAGGCGATCATCGCGCTTCGTCAGGCCTCGATGCTCGCCGCCTCGGCGTCCAAGCTCGCGGGTGACGGCGATCTCGCCATGGCCTCGGCGAACCTCGACCAGGCCGAGCACTCGCTGCGGCAGCGTGCCGGGTTGGCGAAGGACGAGTCCGAGCGCAAGCAAATGCTCGAGGGCGCCGATCGGGTGAGTCGGGCCAAGCGCAAGGTCGACGACGCCGCCAAGTCCCCGGCGGCGGCCAAGCCGAGTGCAAGTCGAGGCGCCGCGCTCGAAGTCAACGACGCCTTCATGGCGCTCGACGGGTTCTAGGAGCCGGTCGAGTCGGCGATACTCCCTTCCCGCCGCGCCGCGCCGCGGTGCGGTGCGGTACGACTGATCGAATTCGCAAGCCCGCGGTCTACCGCGGGATGAAGCTCCGAGTTTTTTCTCTGGTGATCCTGGCGAGCCAGGCCCTCCCCGCGCTCGCCAGCGCCGCCCCCGACCTCGACCAAGTGCCAGCTGCCGCGGAGCTCGGCACCGTGTGCTACGACGACGGCACCAGCCGACGCCTCTTGCCCGAAGACGCCGTACAGCTGGCCAAGATGATCGACGGCGAGACCTGGGGCTCGCCCTCGGTTGCCGATGCACACGCGATGTCCTGGGCGATCGCGGCACGCAGCGGGATCTGGGGCTTCCCCAAGTGGACGCTGGCCGATCTGATCCGCGCCTACTCGCAGCCCATCAACCCCAAGTGGACGCGCACCGGCTCGGCCTGCAAGCAGTACTACGCTGCGGGCTACACCGGCGATATCCCTGACAGCTGTTCGGTCAAGCGGGTCGATCGGCGCGAGCGCAACATCGCGATGAGCTGGGCCGACACCGCGTTGATCGCCCGACGCGAGGTGCTCGCCTTCGCCGCGGGCACGACCGTCAACCCGGTGCCGGGCATGGTGGGGTGGTTCGCGCCGGGGATGTGGCGCAAGCGCGAAGGCAACGGCGCCAACCTCCGCGACCACATGATCGAGGGCGCAACGATCGCCGACAACGTCTACGTCAAGCTGAGCAACAATCCCGACACCACGGCGTGGACCGATAGCCACGTCAGAGTCGTCGGCCCAGGTCAGAGCTGCGCCACCACGACCAAGCCCGCGCCCGCTGGGCCCAGCTGTGCCACGGACTACACGTACCATCGCGACGGCGAGATATTCTTCGTGCCGCCTTTTGGTACCACGGTGACCACGCTGGTGATCGCCAATGCCGGTACCAAGCACAAGGTGTGTGGCGACTCGACCGGCATGATCTATGTCGGTGCTTCGTCCGACGCCTTCGTGACCGACGCCGATGGCCAGCAGATCCGCTTCAAGGTGACAAAGCTCGAGGAGAACGCGGTGACCGTCGAGATCACCCAGGGCAAGCTCACACGCGCGCTGCTCGACGGCAACAAGCGCGTGGTTCTGCGTCGCCGCAAGTGAAGCGAGGGCCCAGGCGGCGCGAGCGGTGGATCATGCCTCGTGCGCCTCGTGCGACTGATCGAAAACCGAATTCTTCGGTCTATCGGCGGCACAGATGCCACCGCTTCCTCACCTCTTGGGCCGTTCGATCACAGCGCTCGCACTCCTGACTCTCGCTTGCGACCGCGAAACCAGCGGCGGAGCGCGCGATCCGGTCCTGGCTCAGGTCAAGGCCGACCTCGTCGTCGACCGGGCGCCAGCACCCCAGCTCGCCATGAACGCGACCGGGGCGAACCACGCCAGCGCGTGCGCGAAGGTCAAGGCCGTCAAGGTCGCCGACTCGTCGCGCACGTGTGACTGGGATGGCAGCGGCAAGAAGCCGCTGGCTTGCGCGAAGTGGAGCCCTTCGCTCTCCGATCGATGCCTCGCCGAGTCTAGCCATGGCAGCGGCGTCAGCGTCGACCTCGGCTTCTTCGGCCAGGTCGACTGCCGCTCGAGCCGGCGCGATCACGATGTTCGCCGCATCGTCATCCACAACGGCGACCACGCCGCCAACAACAACGACAACTGGAAGTGTCGCCCCTCTGCCGCCCACTACACCATCGACCGCGATGGCCAGATCTACCAGCACATCGGCGAGGAACGGGCTGCCTGGCACGCAAACACCGAGAACGACGACACGATCGGGATCGAGATCGCGATCAAGCGCAAGTACAAGGGCACCTGCAACTCTCTGCCGGATCTGGACAAGGTCGCGGCGGCCCAGGGCATTGCCACCGAAGATGTCGTCGCCGACATGTGTGGCCCCACCGCCGCGCAGTACACGTCGCTGGCGAACCTCATCGCGGACATCAAAACTCGCCACACCATCGACGAAGGTGGCGTGTTCGGCCACTGCGAGATCAAGGCGAGCGAGCACGGCGACCCCAAGGCCTTCGACTGGCACGCGATCGGCTTGCCGGCACGAAAGCCGATCAATGCTTGCAAGTGGTACCACGTGGCTGCGGTCAAGGGTGTCGTGGTCTCCTCGATGGCCGAGGGCGCCGGCGCGCGG
>CANLQR010000425.1 GCA_947492135.1 Deltaproteobacteria bacterium
GACCAGACCGGCGAGGTCATCCTGTTTGCGTTCGGGGACGGCTTCGTCGAGGCCCACGTGCAGATCCAATACGACGGTGGCGACGCGTCGAAGTTCGCGTGGATCGTCCCGGTGCTCGCGGTGCCCGAGGTCGAGGTCGGTTCGTTTCGGGTGATCCAAAACGCTCTCGACGCAAGTGTGCCGGTCTACGGCATCCAACAGAGCGCGTCGTGTGACGACGGCGGTGTCAGCACCGCGGCGTTCATCCAGGATCCTGACGGTGGTTCGTCGGGCACCGGCGGGCCTGAGGTGATCGTTCACGACACCGTGGGCGTGTTCGAGTACGTGGTGTTGCAGGGCGGCACCGCAGAATCCATCGGTCAGTGGCTCGCCGACAACGGCTATGCGCCCGACGAGGAGGCCCCAGCGCTGCTCGACCAGTACATCGACGAAGGCCACGTATTCGTGGCGTTCAAGCTGTTGCACTCGGCGGGCGTCGAGGATCTGCATCCGGTGGTGTTGCGCTACCCGGGCGACGAACCTTGCATCCCGCTGCGACTGACCAAGGTCGCAGCGGTCGAGGACATGCCGATCCGCGCGTTGGTGCTGAGTGATGCGCGGGTGCTGCCCGACAACTGGCGGCACGTCCTGCTCAACCGCGTGCGGCTCGACTGGGTGGGTCTGGGGGCCAACTACGACCAATTGGTCACCATGGCCATCGATGCGGTCGGGTCGGACGGTCGCGGTTTCGTGACCGAGTACGCCGGCAGCAGCGCGGTCGTCGATACCAGCACGCTCGATACGACTGGCCTCGATTCGTCGGCGTTCATGCTCGCGCCGGTCACCGACATCGTCGAGATTCTCGCAGACCTCGGGCTCGCGTCATGCGGTGAGAACGGATGCTCGTGGGGTCACGAACTCGTGCCGTCGCTGCTGCACGAGTTCATTCCGGTCCCCGATGGAATCAACGAGGGCGACTTCTATGCCTGTCTGTCTTGCTATGCCGAGCAGATCGATGGCGATGCGTGGAGCGGCGCCGGGTTTGCCGCCGCGTTCGACGAGCGGATCGTCGCGCCGATGGCCCACGGTCGTGCGTTGCTGGAAACTTGGCCGTACTTGACGCGCCTGTACACGCGCGTGTCGCCCCACGAGATGACGACCGACCCGACGTTCGTGCGCGTCGAGGGCCTCGAGGACGTGCCCAACCGCCTCGGTGCCCAGCGTGACGACGAGTGCTGCGGCACCATCGTGCGTCTGCCCGGCGGACGGGCGATCCAGCTCGACGACAACGGTGCGTGGCCGGTGTGGACCGATGCGATGCCCTGGGCGGAGCGCATCGAGAGCGTGCTGCCCTCGGGTGGCCTACCGGCCGAGCTCGTCAACGTGTCGAGCGACATCGACGCGCTGGTCGACGCGCACAACGCCGCAGGAACCTGCGGGGCAGGGGGCAACAGCAGCGGCAGCGGGAGCGGCACCGGTGGTGTCGGCGACAGCGAGGGCTCGGGCGGAGCGTCGGTTGGCGGCTCGGTCACGTCGCCGGGTGAAGGCAGCGGATCGAGCGACGACGGTGGCTTGGCCGACGGACCTGCAAGCGGTTGTGCGTGTGCGGCTGCGCCGGGTGGTGGTGCGGCACCGATCTGGCTCGCGCTCGCTGTGCTCGCCCCGATCACGAGGCGACGACGATGAGACGCGGGTACGCACTGCTCGCGCTGGTGTGCGGCTGCGGGCCAACCACTGCTGTGGTGGGGGACGACACGACCGGCACCTCGCCGACCCAAACCAGCGAAGAATCGACGAATCCGGGAGACGCGACGAATCCGGGAGACGCGACGAATCCGGGAGACGCGACGAGTCCGGGAGACGCGACGAATCCGGGAGACGCGACGAGCTCGGCGTCGACGGATGACGGCGACGCCGAGGGCTATGAAGAGGATTCCGGCGCGACCGGCTGCGCCTTCACCTGCCCAGGGCAGCCGGGCGGCGGAGGGGGCGGCGGCGGTTCGTTCGAGTGCGATCTCTGGGCGCAGGATTGCCCGCGCGGCGAAAAGTGCATGCCGTGGGCGAATGACGGCGGGGGCGTCTGGAACGCGGCGCGCTGCTCTCCCGCCGACCCCAACCCGGCTGCGCTGGGCGATGCGTGCACCGTCGAAGGTTCAGGCGTCAGCGGCATCGACAACTGTGCGCTGGGCCAGATGTGCTGGGACGTGAATCCCAAGGACAACTCTGGCGACTGCGCGTCGCTGTGCCAGGGCAGCGAAGCCGATCCGGTTTGCCCCGGAGACTCGCAATGTAAGGAGATGTTTGGCACGTTCTGGCTGTGCGTGGATGGTTGCGATCCACTGCTGCAGGACTGTGGCGCCGGCCAAGCCTGTGCGCCGACGCTCGGGCCGCTGGTTTGCGCACCCGATGGTACCGCCGTCGCCGGTGACGCTTGCGACACCGATGGCTGCGTCGCGGGCACGGTCTGCGTCGACAGTGTGTTCGTGGCGGGTTGCACCGATCTCGCGTGCTGCAGCCCCTACTGTGACCCTTCGGGGGCGCCCTGCCCGATGGGTGCGGACTGCCAGCCGCTCGACGAGAACCCCGAGCTCGGCGTGTGCGTGGCGCCGTAGTCCTACGGCGGCGCGCAGCGCCGGAGAAACCCCGCCCGTTCGAGCTGTAGAAGGACCTCGGCCGCCGCGTCCCAATCGAGCCGAGGATCCCAGTTCAGACTGGCCGCCGCGCGAAATCGCGGCACCTCGGCCAACGCTCGGACAAACCCGTGCGCCGTCGCGGGTAGGATCCACTCGCCACCCTCGCGATACAGATACAGCACCTCGGTGGTGCCATCTTCGGCGGGCGCCAACAGATGCACGAAGCCGCCCGCGTCGGCGTGTTCGAGCCGGTCGTCGGGTCGCAACGGTGGTGGCTGGGCAGCTGCGGCAGCGAGCCCGGCACTCGTGAAGGCCTCGACGGCCCACGCGCGCTGGAGCGTCGCATCGTCGAGATCGGCCACGAGCGCGGCGAGATCACGGCGACACGACGACAGCCGCGCAGCGATCGACGCGGGAACGCCACCGTCTTCGACGCGATCGCGCACGAGATCCTCGCGCCACATCGGCCGGCGTGCGAGCTCTTGCTCGAGCACATGCAGCAGGATCCGCAGCGGCGTTGCGCGTGGCGGGCTGATGCTCAGTGCCACCGAGGTCCCCAGCGCACACGTGGCGTGCCACGCCCCTGGCGGCACGTACAGACAGTCGCCGGGTGCCAGATCGATCGACCGCAGATCAGTGGGCGCCTGCAGTGGCGCACCGCTGTCGTCTTCGATCGGCTCGCCGGCTCGCTCTCCGGTGTGCACCGGGCGTCCGCGCGCATCGAGCTTGCCGCCCCACAGTGGCGCGGACACCACCGCGTCGGTCACCTGCCAGCGCTTGGTGCCCTCGAGCTGCAGCACCAGCACGTGGTGCGCATCCATGTGCAGCGCGAAGCCAGCCCCCGGCGGCGACACGTAGAGCTTGGCGAACGCTTGCTCGGGACTCGGCGTGGTCGTCATGCGCAGCATCGCGAGTTGGGCCGCGAGCTGGGGTTCACTGCTGACGTCGGCGCAGATGGTCTGGCCGCTGGCCAGCGCGTGATCGATCTGCAGAGGGTCGATCACCATCTGCTGCTGTTGTCCGTGGTCGTCGATCCGCGCGGCGTCGACAGCACCCAGGTGCCCACGCCTCGCCCACAGCTGGGCCGAGTACCAGGGGGCAAACCTCGCCAGTTCGCCGCGGCCGAGCACGACGTGTCGCCCCCAGTGCTCGGTGCGAAACTCCGGCCCGCCGGCATCCCCGAGCAGCGCAGCCAGCAGATCCGTCATGCGAGCAGGCCAGGAATGTTCCCGCCGATCTCACCGAGCATGTCGACAGCCACACCCGCCGCCTGCATGCCGCTCAGCACGACGGTCGCCGGGTGAGCGCCCGGCGCTGCGATATGCAGGCCGCCTTGCAGTCCGCCGGCTCGTCCACCGATCAGCGCGACCATGTTCTCGGTCGAGTGCGCGCTGGTGTCGCTGCCGCCCTCGGGATCGAACCCGAAACCGCCCTCGAACAGCATGACGACGGTGGTGTGATCGAGCAGCGTGCTGCCGTCGAGCTCGACGGTGTCACCCAACAGCGAGATCAGCCGCGCGAAGTGTTTGACGTGCCAACCCACCGCGTCACCGTGGGCGTCGTCGGAAACGGCACCGTGGGTGAGCTCGTGCATGTCGCTGGCAGCACCGGACAGCGGCCCCATGTTGAGGAAGGTCTGATCCATGGTCAGACGAATCGCCGCTACGCGCGACAGATCGCAGGCAAACGCCATGCGGATCATGTCCACCATTGCGGTCGCGCGCTCTTCCTCGCCGCTGTAGCCGGCAGTTTCGGTGTAGTCGAGGTTGCCCTCTGCGGTGGTCGCGTGCGGATCACCGATCGGCGGATCATCGCCGGGATCGGGGGGCAGCTCGCAAGCTCCGGTCGTGGGCGGCGGCATCGCGTCGAGTCGATCCTCGAGCCCCTTGAGCTCGTCGAAGTGCTGCTGCATACGGTTGCGGTCGAACCCCGACATGCGGGGCAGCAGGGCGGCGGTGCGGACCCGCAAGGTGTCCAGCACGCTGCGCCGGCGCGACAGCAAGAACTGGGCGGCAACGGCTTCGGCCGGGTCAGGGGGCACGAAGCCGGAGAACAAAGACATGTACGCCAACCGTGGGCTCGCGATCGGATCGATGCCGACGATCTCGCCGCCCTGGTCCTGCCATGAGATGCGTGCGGAGTCGCCATCCCCGCCGTTCGAGCCGACGTAGTTGACCGCCTGAACGCGGTAGCTCAGTACGCGGTGAAGCGTGTCGCCCGCGATGGCATCGGCGACGATCTGATCCGCGGATGGGCCGTTGGCAGGGTTGTCGCGGGTGGCAGCACCACGCACGCCCGACACGCTCGGACCCACCGAGTTGTAGTGAAACTCGACCGACTTGCCGCCCGGCGGCGGGGTTGCGCCCACCGACTCGGCCCACGGAATCGTCAGACCGCTGACCACCGACACGTCGGACTGAACGTTGAATCCCGTGCCACCGTAGGTCAGCTTGTCCGTGCCCAGGGGCAACAGGCTGCGCGGGAGATCGTAGCCCGGCCCGAGGTTCAGCGGCACCGCGGCCTGGCCGAAGCCATCGCGGCCAGTCGACATCCCGCAGTACATGATCACAAACCGTTTCGGTGGCGCAGTGCCACCAGCGTGCACCCGCCGTGGCGCGGTGAGTTCGAGCGCAGGCATGGCCAGCACCGCAGTGCCCGCAGCCCGCAACAGCGCACGTCGTCCTAGTCGGATGGCCATGGTTACTCCTGCTCCTGGCGGCGATAGCCGAAGGCGTCGGACGCGACGTACTCGAGCACCAGGTCGTGGAATTCGAATTCACCGGCCGCAAGTCGTTCGACGACGTGATCGACGAACGCCAGATCGAGATCGTCGAGCTCGTAGCGGCCGATGCCATAGCGATAGAGCTGCGTGACCACGCAAGCGTCGAGCAGCCCTGCCGACAGCGCGAGCTCGCTGAGCTCTGCGGGGCCCGAGAACTCACCGATGCCGGTCAGCTCCCCCTGGCCACCGATCTGACACTGCGACTCGTCGGCCGGGGTCTCGGGGTTGTCGGGCTCGTAGGTACGAAACCGACCCTGATTGTCGTAGTTCTCCAGGCCAAAGCCCACGGGATCCATCTGCGCGTGACAGCCCGCGCACGCCCCCACGCGATGCGCGGCGTAGCGTTCTTCTTTACAAACGCCATCGACCGGCTCGGTATCGGGGTCGACGGTGGGCGGTGGCGGCGGAATGTCCTGACAGAACAAGCGCGTGCGGATGAGCTTGCCGCGCTGCACCGGCGAGGTGTCATCGAACTTTGCGCCGACGGACAAGAACGTGCCGTGCGACAGCAGGCCCCGACGCCCAGCGTCGGCGTAGTCCACCCACGTCGGCGTCTCGGAGCCTGGGAGTTCGAGTCCGTAGTGCGCCGCGAGGGTGTCATCGACGTAGGTTTGGTCGAGGCGGAAGACGTCATGCCACGGCAGCCGGTCGTCGACCACGACGCGCTGAAACAGCGCCTTGGTCTCGGTCACCATCGCCGCGCCGAGCTCGCCCGCGACGCTCATCTGGGCATACCCCAGCCACAACGCGTGGAACCGGGCGATGCGGTCGAGTGCCCGCGGATCCGCCAGCATGGCGGTCGCCGCGGTGCGCACCTGGTCCGCAGAGCCCAGGCCACCGGCGTCGGCCATGTCGAGCAGCCCGTCGTCGGGCCCCGCGCCCCACACGAAGTACGCCAGCCGCGTGGCCACCTCGAAATCGTCGAGCTTGAAGACGCCCTCGAGGCCCTCGACCGGCGAGCCGATCTCGACGCGGTACAGGAACTCGGGATCCTGCAGGATCATCCGCACGAACGTATCGACGCCCGTGTAGAAGTCGCCGTCGGAAACCGCGTAGTCGAGCACGCCGTCGTCGCCGTGCTCGCCGTGGAGAAACAACTCGATCTCGTCGGCGGTCAGCGGACGTCGCAGCGCCCGCCGGCCAAAACGCTCGACGAAGCTGCGCATGCACGCGTCATCGCCCGGCGACGTCGGCACGCAACCCACGACCTCGTCGCGGCGCGTCGGGTCCTCGAGCAAGCGATCGGCGGCATCGGCTGCGAGCAGGTCGGCGCCTTCGATGAGTGCCTGCGATGCCACCTGGTTGCCGTACTCGTTGTCGAACGGCACCGGCTTGTCGTAGGGCAGCAGCAACGCGCTCTGGGCCTCGTCACCCAGCAGCAGGTCGCGCACGGTGTTGTCGTATTCGTTGGCGGTCAACCGCCGCAGCCCGGTGCGACCGACCTGGCCCTCGTCTTGCGGCGGCGGCGTGCCGCCATCGGCGGTGGTGGTGTCGTCGGATCCACCCACGGACACCCCAGCGGCGGTGGTGTCAGCCGTCCCCGCCCCACCACCACCGTCACCCGCAACGCCCGAGTAGCACGCACTGGAAAGGCACAATGCGACCACGGCCTTTGTGTGCTGCATGATGGCGCCGCAGTCCGAGACTGATGAGCCAGGGTGCCACACCTTCCGCGGCGCTGACCATCGTTAACCGTGCGCTGCGGCCT
>CANLQR010000426.1 GCA_947492135.1 Deltaproteobacteria bacterium
CGTGCGACCCGCGAGGCGTGGGCGAACAACCGCGAGGAAGTAGGCGGAGCCGACCGCGAACACGCCACAGGTCGCCGCGAGCGCGACGCTTGCGGCGGTGCCATGCAGCACACCGGACACCAAGGCCAGGCCCGCGAGTAGCAACGCGATGCCCGAGGTGATCACACCGCCCGGGGTTCGATAGGGCCGCGCCATGCCCGGCTCGCGGTGACGCAGCACGACATGGCTCAGGGTGATCGCAACGTACGACGCGAGCGCCGCGAACACGGCGACCTGCATGACGAGGTCGGCGGCGGAGACGTCGGCCGGCGCGAGTCGTTCGACCACCGCCAGCGTCGCCCAGCCCACCGCCGCGGGCACGATCACCGCGATGTGGGGCACTGCGCGGGCGTTGGTGCGGCCGAGCCACGCCGGCAGATGTCCAGCGCGCGCCAACGCAAAGACCTGACGCGACGACGCGTACACGATCGACAACATGCTCGCGAACAACCCCAAGAGTCCGACGGCGGTCACCACGTCGTACAAGAGCCCGCGCCCGACCGTGGCCGCGAGCGCAGCCGGCAGCGGGTTGGCCGAGCCTGCGAGGGTTTCGCTGTCCACCGCGAGCGGGGCAAGCACCAGCACCGTGAACGCCAGTCCGACCAAGGTGAGCATCGCCCAGGTCATCCCGCGGGGCAGGTCGCGTGCAGGATCTCGGGTTTCCTCGGCCGCCATCGGCACGCCCTCGATCGCGAGAAAAAACCACCCCGCCGCAGGCAACGCGGCCATCACCCCGGCGAGCGGTGGCATGGTTCCGAGCGTGGGGCCCAGGCGCGACCACGACGCGCTCGGCATTCCGACGATGACGCCGACCGCCCACGCCAGCAACGCGCACGCAGCGACGGCGGTGACCACCAGCAGTGCGCGTAGCGACACACCGGCGCCCGCGAGGTTCACCGCGACACAGCAGGCGTAGGCGAGCCCGGGAACCCATGCGCGCACCCACTGGGCGTCACCGCCCGCGCCCTCGACCCAACCTCCGACATAGCCGGCCATGCCGGCGGCGATGACCGCGGGCGCGATCGTGTACTCGAGCGCAACCGCGAGTCCGGTGAGGAATCCTCCGAAGGGTCCAAGGGCTCGGCGCGCGAAGGCGAACGGCCCGCCCGCGACCGGGATCGCGGTGGCGAGCTCCGCGATCGTGAAGATCAGTGCGGTGTACATCACCGCCATCACGGCGGTCGCGACCAACAGGCCTTGATGACCCGCAGGCCTCAGACCAAAGTTCCAGCCGAAGTAGTCGCCGGAGATGACGTAGCCGGTGCCCAGTGCCCACAACAGCACCGGTCCTGCGGTACGCCGCAGCGGTGCGTTCTGGCCGGGGCCGTCGGTAGCAGCGGGCACGACCGAGTCGTGGCCGGCTGCGCTCAGACCTTCTCGCCGCGGGCGCGAATCTCAGCAAGCACGACGTCGATGCCACGCTTGTCGATGATGCGCATGCCGGAGGTCGACAACCGCAGTCGGATCCAGCGCTTCTCGCTGGGCACCCAGTAGCGCTTCTCGTGCAGGTTCGGCAGCAGCCGTCGCTTCGATCGCACGTGAGAGTGCGAAACGTTCATCCCCCGCACGGGGCGCTTGCCGGTAACTACGCAGACCTGGGACATGGGCGGCGGAGCCTAGCCCGCGGGGTTCGGGGGTGTCAAGGCGCCGAGGCGAGCCAAGCACACGTTCCGAAGCGGGCGCTCGCGGCCAGGCAAAGCCGCCCTTTAGGCTCCGTCTTCGGAGTATGTGACCGAACTCCGGTCGTTCTCGCGGACGGTCACGGCGCGCATCTGGACGCGGTCCCCGTGCGCGATCTGGATGATCCCCGCCACCCGTCCGTACACCAGCGAGGCCACGTTCTCGGCGGTGGGATTCACCTCGTCGAAGGGTGGAATCTCGTTGAGCAACCGGTGGTCGAGCTCGCTGATGATGCCCGCGAGCGCGCCGGTGAGTTCGTGGGTGTCGATGCCCATCCCCAAAGCGTCGAGCCGGTGGACCACGACCTCGACCTCGACCTTCCACGTGTGGCCGTGGATCCGCTCGCACGCGCCCGCGTATCCCCGCAGCACGTGGGCTGCGGCGAATTCGGTGTTGACGCGAACGACGTACTGACGACGGAGGCTGCTCATGGCCGCGGGCGCGCGAGTCTACGGGGCCCGACGGCCCGACCGCAACCGCTTGCGCGCGACCCCACGCACATCGGGCGGGTTGACCGCGGTGGTGCCCTCCGCGGGCTGCGACCGCGGCCTGGCCGGCGCGCCGATCTGAACGATCGTCCGCGGGCTGGTCCCCGCAAGCGCCCGGGTGGTGACATCGAGCGGGGCCTCGCACTGCGCGCGAAGCCGACAGCGTGCGCACGGTCCACCCCGCCAGATCTCCTCGAAGCGTCGCTGGGTCTCGTCGAGCAGCGCTTCGTCGTCGGTGGCCAGGCCCAGCTCGAAGTTCCGTCGGTCTTCGGCCTTCGCGCCCAGCCCTGCGCCGGTCCAGTTCGCACTGCCCAGGTACATCCAGGTGCCGTCGACGATCACCACCTTGAGGTGTACGCGCGGACACTGCCGCAGCGCGAGGCCGCCTGCGACCAACCGCGGCCAGGCGTCGAACTCGTCGCGGAACGGCCGCGACGGGGGTGCGGCATGCAGCAGCCGAAGCTCGACTCCGGCCTGGGCCAGGCGATCGAATTCGGCCATCACCGAGTGATAGCGAGCCCGAGGTGACCCCTGGGGCTCGACCCGAAGCTCTTTGAGGTTGGCGGTAGCGATCCACACGCTGGTGCGGGCGGCGAGGACCCCCCGGACCACTTCGCTGTAGTGCTCGCTGCCCCACACCGTGCGGGCACGAATGGAACGCAGCGGCGGCGACATGGCCGTACGTTAGCAGAAGCCCGACTACACCACGCCTGCTGGTCGTGCGGCTTGCTCGGCGATCGCCGTGAGCACCTCGTGGTGCGTGATAGACTGCCGGCCATGGCGAGCCTCCCACGATCTCTTCTCACCCTCGTCGCAGCGGTGTTGCTGCTGGTTGCCGGCTGCAAGCAGACCGTCGAAAGCGCGCAACAGCGGTGGGACGCCAACGTCGTCGACATCCGCGGCAAGATCGCCAAGTACCCCGGCTTCAAACCCGCGCTCGAGGCTCGCCTCGCCCGCGCGCAGGCGATCTACGACGGTGCCGCGAGCCTTGGCGACGAGGCCAAGATCGCCAAGCTCAGCGAAGCCAGCAGCACGCTCGGCAGCGGCTTCGTCAGCAAGTTCGACCAGCTCGAAGCGAAGACCAAGACCCTCCGGGAGAAGCGGGTCGAGGCCGCAGCCAAAGCCGGCGATGAATCGAGTCGACTCGGTGCCAAGGTGGCCGCGCAAGATGCCGCCGGAACGATCGATCGCGTCGAGGCAGCCTTGACCGCGGGTGCCACGGACGAAGCCGGCGCCGATGCCGTCCTGGATAAGCTCGTGGCCGACGTTGCGACCGCCCAGGCCGCCGTCGACAAGGTGCTCGGAGCCGACGCCGAGAAGAAGGAAGACGCCAAAGGCAAGGCCGACGCCGACGCCAAGGCCAAGGCCGACGCCGACGCCAAGGTCGCGCCGTGGAAGTGCGAGTACTGCGGTGCCGAGAATCCCCACGACCACGGGGCGTGCGGATCGTGCGGCGCAGCGCGCAAGAGCAAGTGACGCGTCAGCGCTCGAGCAACTTGGCGAGGTGGGTCCGCTCCCACAGCACCGCCTCGGCGTAGCGCTCGAACTGGGCCTCGGCGCGGCGAAACTCGCTGGTGTGATACATGCGCCGACCGTCGACCACGGGCATGTCGTGCACCTCGTGCAACATCTCGTGGTAGACGATCCACGCGATGAAGAATCGCGGCACGTCCACAGCGTCGAGCACGGGGTGGATGCGGATCAGCTCGTCCTCGAAGGTGTAGCTGCCGAGCTTGATGGAGTCGCGGGTGCGTCGACGCCGGCCACGTGGGCCCCAGGTGATCCGGGCTCGGATCTTCCCGGCGAAGTAACTCGCGTTGATCTCGTCGAAGATCTCGCGCAGGTTGTGGAACTTGCCCTCGACGTCACAAGCGATCGCCGGTGGGCCTTCTCGACGCCGAATGTGGGCCTCGTTGTGCTCGACGAACGCCCGCAGCAGCCGGGCCGACACCGCCTCTTGCGACTCGGCGTAGCGCGCGAGCGCGCGCAGCACAGCCGGTGGCGCCGCGACGAACATGTGGTGCAGCCGAAACGTGACGACGCCGTGCCCGCGCTTGATGGAGACCATCGTGTGCAGGTTGTCGGTCAGCAGTACCCGCGCGCGGCCCTTTGAAAGGTGAGCAGCGAGCCGGTCCTGCAGCATGGTGCGAGCGGCCTCGTCATCGGGGGACGCGGTCGCCAGCGCATCGTCCGGCCCACACCCCGGATCGACGTCATCGACGTCATCGACGTCATCGTCCACCGCCAGCGTCCGGGTCCGGCGCGGCGGAATCATGCGAGGGACCGAACGCGGTCCGCGGGCCGATGATCCTGGCGGGGCGGTCATGGATGGATGACCGGCATCAGTGTGAACCATGTCGTGACGGGCCGCGACGCTCGCAGGCACGGTTGCAGCGCGGCGGTCGACGGGGCTCCAGGTCCCCAAACTCCGAAACCGGCTCGCTGTGGGCGGCGTAACAGGTGGCAACAAGACGTAGTTTATGATCGCTACGGCGCTGTCGGAAATTTCCAAACACGGTTGCTATCGGCAAGCGATCTCGCACAAAGTTGCGATCACCGGTGCGATCTGTTGCCGGGATTCCCATGACCGAGATCGTGCACCGAGTCCTTTTGTTTGCCGCGCTGCGCGAGCGTGCCGGCGCCCCATCTGTTCAGGTCGCCGTGGCGGCACCCGTCACGGTGGCGAGGCTGCTCGAAGCCATCGGACTGCAGTTGCCGCGTTTGGCCTCGGCCCTGCCCCACTGCCGCGTCGCGGTCGCCCAGGAGTTCGTCGATCTCGACCACGCGATCGACCCCGGCGACGAGATCGCCTTGATCCCACCCGTGTCCGGTGGCCACGACGGAGCCCGAGTCAAACTGAGCCAGGTGAAGCTCTCCACCGATGAAGCGATTGCGGCGGTACTCGCACCCGGTCGCGGCGGGATCGCGACGTTCTGCGGTCACGTCCGCCGCAGCAGCCGCGGCCACGAGGTCGCGTATCTCGAGTACGAGGCCTACGAGCCGATGGCTCTGGCGGTCATGGTGGCGATCGCCAGCCGCGTCGAGGCCGAGGTCAGCGGCGCGTGCGTGGCCATCCACCACCGCCTCGGACGGCTCGAGATCGGAGAGTGTGCGGTGGTCATCGCGGCAGGAACGCCCCATCGCAGCGGAGCGTTCTCGGCGTGCCGCCTCGCGATCGAGGCGCTCAAGCGCGACGTGCCCATCTGGAAGCGCGAGGTGACGACCACCGGCGCGCTGTGGATCGGCCTGGGCCCCTGAACATCGGCCGCCCTGTCTCGCGGGGTCGGCCGGACGGCCGCGTGCAACGATCGCCGGCCCGTGACGACCCGGAAAACCGTGGTCGCAGCAGAACTCGACGCCCCCACCCTCACGCTCTCGCCCGGGCCGGTGGCCGAAGGCCCGCTCGGCATTCGCACCAGCGACGGCGTCGTCGCTTCAGTCGCCACCCCCATGCGCATCGGCACCGCGCCCGACTGTGCTCTGCGTGTGGAGGATCGCTACGTCAGTACGCACCACGCCGAGATTCGCTGCGAGTCCGGGCGCCTGCTCCTGGTCGACCTCGGCTCGAAGAACGGCACGTGGCTTGGCAGCACCCGCATCGACGTCTGCCCGCTCGCCGCTGGGGTCGTGGTCCGGTTGGGGCGCACGACGCTCGAGTTCTTCACGGCGAGCACCGTCGGAAACCGAGGCGAGAGCCGGCCAGCACGCGCTTCGGCCAACGACGCCACCATGCTGGGGCGCTCGCCGGCCTTTGCGACGCTGTTGTCGGATCTCCGGCGGGTCGCTGCGGTGCAGCGTCCCGTGCTGTTGCGCGGTGAGACCGGCACCGGCAAAGAGCTCGCGGCCCGATTCGTCCACGACACCAGTGCTCGGCACGCCCGTCCGTTCGTGGCGGTCAACTGCGCCAACATCGTCGACACGCTCGCCGAGAGCAGCCTGTTCGGGCATGTCCGCGGCGCGTTCACGGGCGCGGTCCGAGCCCACGCCGGGGCCTTCGCCTCGGCGGACGGCGGCACGTTGTTCCTCGACGAGGTCGGCGAGCTCCCGCTGGCCCTGCAGGCGAAGTTGCTCCGCGTGTTGGAGACCGGCCGTGTCCAGTCGGTGGGCGGCGACCATGAGGTCGCGGTCGACGCTCGCATCGTTGCCGCCACGCATCGCGATCTCGAGCAGATGGTCCGCGACGGTCGCTTCCGCGAGGACCTCTACCACCGACTCGACGTGCTGGTGCTCCGCCTCCCGCCACTGCGCGAGCGGGTCGAGGACATCCCCGTGCTGCTCGACGCATTCGTGCGCCGCGCGGCCCATGAACTCGCACGACCCGTGACGCTGGCCCCCGGCTGCCTCGATGCTGCGATCCGTAGCCCGTGGCCCGGCAACATTCGCGCCCTCCACAACGCGGTCGTGCGCGCCGCAACGATGACCGATGGTCCCATCACCGCGACACGGCTGCTCGCGGCGGCACTCGGCACCAGCGCGACGCCTCCGGCCAGCCTCGCCGCTTCGGCCAGTCTCGCCGCTTCGGCCAGTCTCGCCGCTTCGGCCAGTCTCGCCGCTTCAGCCAGTCTCGCCGCTTCAGATGGATCGCTGACGGCGAACGATGCCCAACCTCCAGGACTGGGCGCAGGCCCAGGAGACTGGGCGTCAATCGAGGGCGAACTGCTGCGCCGCTTGGTCACCGAGCATGGCAGCATCCGCCGCGCCTCCGCGGCGCTCGGAGTACCCCGCAGCACCCTGGGCGCTCGGCTCAAACGACGATCGTCCGCGCGCGGTTGATGGCCGCACGCGTCCTGGGCTACGGTGCTGGCCGTCTCGT
>CANLQR010000427.1 GCA_947492135.1 Deltaproteobacteria bacterium
CGTCGAACGACTGTTATCTGATCGCGAACAACCACAACCTGGCGCGGCCCGGTCTGCGCGGGTTGCTCGACGACATCACGGTACCACCGTATCTCGACCCCGATCGTCTCGTCGGCAGCTCAGCGTTGTGGTTCGGCCCAACCGGCACGACCACGAGCCTGCACCACGACACCTCCAACATCTTGTTCTGCCAGGTCTATGGCCGCAAGCGGGTGCTCCTGGGCGACCCGTGTGACAGCGCGATGCTCGAACACTGCCGTGGTGTGTACTGCGACCTCGACCCGGCGACGGCTGCCCAGGACCTCCCCTCGGGTGGACCTCGGATCTTCACCGTGGAGCTCGGGCCTGGTGACGCTCTGTTCATCCCGGTCGGGTGGTGGCACCACGTCGTCGCTCACGATGTGAGCATCAGCATCGGCCTCAACGGCTTTCGCCGGCCCAATCGGTTCGAGTGGTACAAGCCCGGCGCGCTGCGGTGACGGCACCACCGAAGCGAACGCCCAGATTGCGTGGGACCAGGTGCCCAGATGCACTCGAGTCGAGCATGGTCACGCACGTCGTCTCGACCTGCAGGGCGCGCCGCAGCGCCGCGTCGTCCGGGCTCGATGCGAACGCGTGCTCGCCCTGCGGCATGTGGCAGCTCGCACAGGAGCGCGAGGCATGCCGCACCCTGCTAGCGACCGAGCCGACGTGCGAGCTGGTCCTCGTAGAGCGACGCGGGCTCGAGCGTGCCCACCTGCCCCGGGCCCTCGACCCAGTCCTCGGGCGCGGTGCCGCTCGCATCGAGGCCGCCGAGGCTGGTCTGCACGGTGAGCGTGGGCGACGGACCGATGACGTAGCCGTGGCCGAATTGCAGCGAGCGCACCATGCCGCTGCCGCTCGCGTTCCAGACCACCGATTGCGTGGCGCTGTGCCCCGCGCCGCTGCTGTAGTCGCCGCGGTTGACCGCGCCCCAGCCGTCGTCGAGCACGCTGTGGTCGACGAGGTTCGCGGTCGCGAGCGAGTGGTGGAACTCGGAGAGCGCCGGCAGGCCGATCTCGCCGAGCTGCACCGCCACGGCCTTGCCCTCGGAGCTGTGCACGCGCAGCCACACGATGCCGGTCGCGCCGAAGCCCCAGTTCTGGATGAAGTTGTGGCGACCCGCCCGGCCCACGCAGTCGCGCACCAGCACCTCGCTGCTCTGCACCACCTCGAACAGGTAGCCGTTGCCGCCGCCGCCGCGGTGCTGCGCGAGCTCGAGGTTGATCGCGTCGAGGGTCACGCGCTTGCTGCTGTTCACGGTGATGCCGCTCGACTGCAGGTGGCGCAGCGCCCCCGGACCCCGCGCGGGCGCCCCGGGCGAGACGAACGACCGCACGCCGCGGATCCACGCGTCCTTCACTCCGATCATGGCGATGGCGTGGACCTGGTCCTGCGCCCAGGCCTGGTCCCAGCCGACCGCGTTGGCGATCCCGACGTCCTCGACCGCGACCTCGCGCACGAGCCCCGTGACCCGGCGGACGCTGGCGGCGTCGCGCAAGCGCGCCGGGTAGCGCAGCGGTACGTCGAGCTCCAGCGTACCCGCGCCCGCGTCGACCGCGACTACGGTGCGCCAGAAGAACACCTGCCACGCGTCGTTGAACGGGCCCCAGGTGCCCTCCATGCCGTGCTCGGCGACGAAGTCCGGTGTGATGATCCAGCCGATCGCCACGTCGTCTCCCGCCGCGAACGCGCCGGCATCGGCGACAGCGACGGTGGTGGCGAGGCTCGGCGCGTCCTCGACGAGCGCGACGTGGGCCTCGAGCGCGGGACTCGTGCCGAGCGTCACGTGGGCGTCGAACGACATGCCCGTGGAGGCGGTGAACCACAGCCGGCTCTCGTCGGCTCCGGCCCCGCGCAGCACCGTACGCGAGGCCGTGATCGCGAGCTGGCCGTCGACGCGGTAGAGGCCCTCCGGCACCCCCACGATCGCACCGCCCATCGCCGCCGCCGCGTCGATGGCGGCCTGGATCGCGGCCGTGGCATCGCTGGTGCCCGTGGGATCAGCCCCGTGCGTCGCGACGACGTCGATCACCGCGGCGGGGAGATTCTGGCCGAGCTCGGCCTCGCCGTGGTGATAGCCGGCGTACGAGAAGTCGTGGAGGAAGCGCCCCTGTGCGTCGCCGAAGCCGGGGTTCCAGTCCTCGGGGTAGAGTTCGCTGCGCCATACCGGCGACGGATCGTCGGCAGTGGTCGAGCCGCTGCCGTCGGCGGCGTCGCGCGTGCTCGAGGACTCGACGGGATCGCCGGTCGAGGTCGTGGCGGCGCTCGCGTCGCTCGTGGACGTGCTCGTCGGCGCGTGGGTCCCCGTCGCGGTCGTCGATCCGGTGACGTCGGTCGTCGCGGCGGGCGGCTGCGCGCCGTCGCTGCAGGCCGCCCCCGCGAGCATCGCTGCGAAGAGGGCCGCGGGGCTACGGAGCACGGCGTCGCGGGTCGGATCAGCCATGGCCGCCTCCGCTTCCGGGGGAGATCATCGGCACCCCTCGGGTAGCGCGAGCTTCTCGACCGCGATGATCTCGACGAGTGATGCGAGGCTGCGCTGGCAGAGGTCGGGCAGCGGCGGATCGCCGAATTGGAACGCGGGGTCGAACTTGCTGCCGGGGTCGATCAGCGCGAACACCTGCTCGCCGCAGGTCTGCGCGCGCGTACAGACGTCGGCGCTCGGACGGTCGCGGGCAAGCAGGCCGTCGAGCACTGCAGCTCGTCCGGGGTCCACGACCGCCGCGAGCGCGAAGGACTCGGTGGCCGTCGCGGCGCGGCATCGCAACGTGCCCGAGTGGCCCGCGGCATCGACGTCGAGCACGCAGGTGATTCCGGAGCCCGGCCCCGACATCGACCACTCCCATCGCCGCACGTCGCTGCGGACGAGGGTTGCGGGCCGCACGTGCAGGCGGTCGTTGGTGTCCACGAACGCCAGCTCATCGGCAGCGCATCGCACTGTGCTCGCGCGCGTCTTGTTGCCCTCCGTCGATGTGGCGCTCCACCACTGCGCGGGCGGACCCGCGATCGCCGAAGGTGCAGCGGCGTTCGGCTGCGACGCCGCCGCGTTGGCGTGATCGATCGCGGGCGCGTCGCTCGGCTTGGGTCCACACGCGACGACCGCGAGGACGAACCATGGTGCGAGTTCCCCCAGGCTGTGCGACCGCGATGCCTGCATGCGCGCACCGTTGTACCACGGGGCGCTCGCGTCCCATTCGAGCGCCTGGCGGCCGCCGTGCGCTCGGGTGTCCACGTAGTTGGGGCCGTCGAGGCCTTGGCAACGCTGTTCGCCATCGACGTCTCGGTCTGCCGTCACCGCGGCGCACACGTCCGCATCATTGCGGCCATCACCGACCCCCAGGAGATAGCGAAACTCCTGCACGGCGCGAGGCCGCCTCCGCGCCCGTCCGTGCCAGGCCAGCGAGGCGCGGTGCCGAACAGATAGCTGCGAAATCGGCCATCGTCGCGCAGGCCGTCTCGCCCACGCGCGCAAGCCATGAACGTCTCCTGCACGAGATCCTCGTGGTCTTGCGGGACCTTGTTGATGAAGAACCGCGTGACGGCCGGAAAGTAGCGCTGGAACAATATCTTGCCCGCGCTCGCGTCTCCGGATCGCCACGCCGCGAGCAGCTCCATGTCGCTCAGCATCGCTGACCAACGGTACCATGGCCGCTGGGCGGCATCTCGACGCCCACATGCGCCTGTCGGCGGGCTTCGCTCAGGTTGTGCTCACGGCGTCGAGCTCTGCCCGAACTGCGGATGCGACTGCCGCTGGCCAAGCGCACGTTCGAGCTTGCGCACACGACGAGACACCTCGACGTAGACGTCGTGCCAGACCAGCTCGTCCGGTGACACGCCCGGGTGCACTCGCTCGCCGAGTTCGCGGCCCATCGCCGCGCCCCAGAAGGTCTCGCGAGTGCCCGATCCGCAGCCGAAACTCGGACGGTCCGCCGCGGCGGCCGTGAGCACCGTGGTGTTGGGCAACCCTGTCAGCGCGTCGGCTCCGCGGAGAAACCCGCCAGAAAAGCAGCCCTGCAGCACGACGATCTTGTGCGTGCTCGGGGGGAACGCCGCCAGTGCCGTGCGCAGGCTCGCGGGTGTCAGCGCGATGCGGTCCACTCGGCGCGAGCGCGTCGCGTAGGCCCGCAGCAGCGCGTTGGTGTCGCCGACCCGCACGGCGGGGTCGGCATCGAGAGCGAGCGCCGGCTGGGCCAGGAACGCTTGCTCTTCGGCGGGCAACACCCACGTGCGGGCGTCACCGCCGAGGCTCGCGACGCCATGCGCGGTCACATACAGATAGAAGTAGCTCGGGGCCGACGACGCCACCCGTTCGATGTCGTCGAGCACGACCGCGGCACTCGCCTCGCCACAGCGGGACATCTCGTCGCCCAGTGCGTCGTACTGACGACGGTCGGCGTGGCGCCCCGCAGGGGTCGGCTTGGCCCAGTAGCACGCGATGTCGGCCGCGGCGATTCCAGCTCGGCGCCAGATCTGTCGCTGGTGCGCCACCTCCTGGGCAAAGTTCGCGACGTCGTCGCCGCCGGCCACGAGCATGATCCGGGTCGAGCTCGACGGTTCGAGCACGGGGTAGGGCGCGTCGACCCAACCCGAGCTCGCACGGCGCGAGGCACAGCCGGCGGTGCTCGCCAGGCAAGCACCGAGCACCGCGAGTCGCACGCCCCATGCGAATCGGCGGCCGCTGTGAATCATGGCGTTGCCCCGTGGGCCGCAAGCCAGACAGCGATGGCCACGCGAAGCGAACTCTCGTGATCCCCGTCGACGAACTCGATGCGCAACGGTGCGCCCATGCGCGTGGCAGCATCGAGCAGGCCTGCGGCGTTCTCGACGAATGGCAGGTCCTGGCGGCCGACGTAGGCCTGATGCGGATGGACCATGTCTGCGAGATGAGGGCCGAGCACGCGGAGCTCGCGTTCGGTTCGCACGGCGGGATCGAATCGCACCAGCTTGGCGTTGCCCGCACTGGCGGCCCAGCGCACGAAGGTCTCGGGCACATAGAGGCCACCGACGCTGGCGGTGTCGACGACTTTGGCGTCGGGCCGCAAGCTGACCAGCGCCGCGAGGCCGCCACCCACACTGTGGCCCAGGACGTGGATGCGGGCGGGGTCGACTCCCGGTTGATCCGCTGCCCATGCGATCGCCGCAATCGCATCATCGAGCTCACCGAACAACAGCTCGAGGCTCCCGGGATTGCCGTTCTCTCCGCGCCACGATGGGGTCATCACCGCCCAGCGGGCCGCGAGCACCGGCTCCATCAGCGCGAAGTCCGAGGGCGCGAGGGCGAACCCGCCGTGAAAGTACACGAGCACCGGATGGGGACCGCCGCCCGCGGGCTTTGCGAACCAGGCCAGCAAGTCCCCCGCAGGGCTGGGGTAGCGCACCGCCTCGGCTGCCGCTGGTGTTGGCGGTTCACCCAGGCGCTCGGGTGAAGGCGCGGCGGATCGCAGCATCGTCGGGTGGAGGCGGCGCGACTCGACGAAGGGCTCGTGGGGCGCGGGCCCTTCACCGGCGCCGAGATCCGCGGCCGTCGACGCCGCAGGCCGGCACGCCAACGCATCGACACTCAGAAACGCCGCCAGCAAGGCGGCCGGATACCACGCGCGCGCCACGGACGACCCGGCGTTCACACGTGGGCGACGGCCTCGACCTCGACCTTGAAGTTGTAGGGCAGCCGGCGGACCTCGACGCAGGTCCGTGCGGGCGGCGAGTCACCCGGGAAGAACTCGGAATAGATCCGGTTGAACGCGCCGAAGTCGTTCATGTCGGTGAAGTAGGCCGTGACCTTCACGACGTTGGCCATGCTCGACCCGGCCCGTTCGAGCGTGCGGCGCAGGTTCTCCAGAGTCATGCGCGCCTCGTGCATGAAGTCCCCGGGCTTTATGGAGAGGTCGTCGACGTCGACCGCCGCATGGCCCGAAGTGTGGATCCACCCATCATGCGTGCGGTGCCACGAAAATACCGGACCGTGCTCGAGCGCCCGAGGATCGCGTCGCGATTTCATGGTTCGCCACAGAGCCTAGCGCACCCTCATCCGATCGTCACGTCGTTGCGGTCTGGGCGAGGTCCTCGAGACACGCGTCGATCTGGGCCAGGTGGGTCCGGAAGCTCAAGACGCAGGCGCGCAGGGTGAACACGCCGGTCTCGTGTTGGGCTTGGGCCGCCGGGGGGGCGTCGCGCGCGGGCAGCGAGGTGCTGGACAGATGCACCCGTGCGCGCGCGTTGATGCGTGCCAGCCACGCGGCGTTGCGTTGATTGTGCGCGGTGTGAGCCTCCCCGGGCAGCGGCGCCAGACGCCAGGCCACCGCCGAAAGCTGCGGAGCGTCGACGATCTCGACAGCCAAGCCCGCGGCGGCGAGGTCCAGCAGGCCGCGGTGAAAACGGACGGCGAGGTCGAGTTTCTCCTGGAGCGCGCGGCGAAATGCTCCGGCGCCGTGGAGCTGCAGCGGCAGCCACAGCCGCAGGCCGCGGGGGTCGCGGCTGAGCTCGGGTCCATATTCGGTGGGGCTCGGCGGCTCGCCTTGGCGATCGAAGGCATCGAAGTCCTGCAGGTACGGGGCATCGACGTTGAACGCGGCGCGCAAGGAGTCGCCGTCGGCGACCAGCAGGCAGCCGGTCCCATACGGCAAGAACATGCCCTTGTGCGGATCGAACGTGATCGAGTCGGCGCGGCCGATGCCGTCGAGTCGGCGGCGGCCTTCGTCGCACAGCACGAACGCGCCGCCATACGCTGCATCGCAGTGGTGCCAGAGTCCCAGCTCGCCGCACAGATCGGCGATCGCCCCGAGTGGATCGATCGCGCCGGTGTTGGTGGTACCCGCGGACGACACCACCAACAACGGCGTGGCTCCGGCCGCACGGTCGCGGGCGATCGCGGCGCCGAGCGCCACGGGATCCATGCGGAACCGCTCGTCGGTGGGCACGTGGCGGATGTTGGCCAGCGGGATGCCGGCGATGCGAACGGCCTTCGCGATGCTGTGATGGGCTTGCGTCGAGGTATAGACCG
>CANLQR010000428.1 GCA_947492135.1 Deltaproteobacteria bacterium
TCGGCCATCACCACCACAGTGATTCGGCCCTCGAGCGCATAGGCCTCGGTGAGCTGGTCGATGACCGAGAAGATCTTCTCGCTCCAGCCGAGCACCACGAAATGGCCGGTCTCCATGACCGGTGCGCCGGTGCGGCGGATCTGCTCCAAGGCCGACTGGAAGTTGCCCGCGAGTGCGGAGATCAACAAGCCTGCGACCACGACGCCGAGCACGGTGACCAGCACCGACACCGCTCGGTTCAGGTGCCCACTGTCCTCGACGAAGGTGCCCGAGTCGATCACACGTCCGAAGTAGAACCAGCTGGTCTCGATGACTCGCGTGAAGAAGCCTTCGTCGTTCGACTCCGGTCCGAGTCCGACGATCATGCCCATCACGGTGAACAGCACGACCAGCAGCGCGGTCACGACCGCAAGGAACAACAACTGCTTGCCCGCGCCACCGCCGATGAACGCATCGAGGCGGTAGCGGAGCTTTGCGCGAAAGGTTCGTTGCATGGTCGTTGCCGGGGTGACTCCGACACAGCAAGTGCGGTGCCAGGCCAGCGTGTGTGATTTCGACACAGTAGCCGGAAACCCCCGAGCCCGAAACGCGCACCCGCTGACGGGCGTTGCCCGTATTGGGCAGCAGCGGCTCGAACGCTGCGCTTGCCCGGTCCGGCCGGGGCCTTGCTACGCTGTCACCTAGCATGCACAACGTCGCCCGCCGCGGTTTCACGATCCTGTCGCTCACCCTGTCGCTGGGCCTGGCGAGCTGCGAGAAGCAACCGACCACGGTGCCCACCGATGGCGACGCGCCGGTCAGCTCGGACCCGGCCGCTGACGACGGCGACGGAGATGCCCAGGGCGATGCAACCGCACCAGAGACCAAGGAAGGCGGCTGGTGAGCCAAGGCTCGCCTGCGCACGTTGGACGAACCTTGCTGGCGTGCTAAGTCCCTCGCATGTCGATCCCCGCCTGGCCGCGGCGAGTCTTGATCACCGGCAAAGGTGGTGTCGGCAAGAGCACGATCGCGACTGCGCTGGCCCTGGCAGCGGCGCGCATGGGTGCTCGGCCGTTGCTCGTAGAAGCCAGTGCGCGGGCGTCATTGCGCACGCTGCTGGGCGTCGAGCTCGGCGGTACGCCGGTGCCACTGGGTGACGGCATCGACGGGATGTCGCTTGCCGGCGAGTCCGCGGTGCTGGCGTTGGCGGCTGATCTGCTGCACTCGCGTCGGCTCGCGAAGTTGTTGCTCGGCCACCGAGCGACCAGCACGCTGCTGCGCGCGATGCCGGCGGTCGCCGAGGTCGCGGCGGTGCATGTCTTGACGCAGCTCACCGAGCACGCGCCGGTGGTCGTCGACCTCGAGGCCACCGGTCACGCACGCATGTGGTTCGAGCTTCGCGACACGCTCGCGCCGGTGATGAATCGCGGGCCCATTGCCGAGCTGCTCGCGCGGTCACACGCCCAGCTGGTGGATCCAAAATGCACCGGTCTGCTGCTCGTCACGCGGCCCGAGTCGCTCGCCGTCAGCGAGGCCCTCGAGTCGTGCACCGAACTCCAGCGCCGTGGCGGGGTGATGCCGCGGGCGATTCTCGTGAACGCGACCACGCCCAGCGAGCCGGCGCCGCCCGACCAGGTCGCCCGGGTGTTGCGACTGGCGCGTGAGCATGGTGCGGGCGAAATCGTCCGCGACCTCGAGCTGGTCGAGCGCCGCGCCGTACTGGCCGCGCACGAGCGCGAGGTCACCGCGCCATTGTGGGACACCGGCGTGCCAATTCTGTGGTTGCCGCGGTTGCCGGTCGTCGATCGTACCGGCTTGGCGACGTTGGGCTCTCACATCAGCCGTGCGCTATTCGAGCCGCCGGCCGCTGGA
The DNA here is from genome assembly GCA_947492135.1 of Deltaproteobacteria bacterium. Lineage (GTDB taxonomy): Bacteria > Myxococcota_A > Polyangia > Nannocystales > Nannocystaceae > Xiheibacterium. The sequence continues at coordinate 1,852 of CANLQR010000428.1, forward strand.
GACCCGCAGGTCGTTGGGTGGACATGAATCAATTTCTCGGCGGTGCAGCGTTGGTGGTGTGCGTGGGTCCCGGCGGGGTTGGCAAGACCAGCGTTGCGGCTGCGCTGGGCATCGCCGCCGCGCGTGGGGGACGACGGGTTTGCGTGCTCACCGTGGATCCGGCGCGCCGGCTCGCGGCCGCGCTGGGCATCGGTCTCGACAATCGACCGACGCGCGTGCCCATCGACGCGCCCGGTGAGCTGTGGGCAGCGATGCTGGACGCGAGTGCGAGCTTCGGCGGCATGGTCGATCGCAATGCGCCCACCGCCGAGTTCCAGCAGACCGTGTACGACGATCCGATGTATCGCGTGGCGGTGGGTTCGTTGTCACGCTCGCACGCCTACGCGGCGATGGAGTGGCTGTACGATGCCTTTGCCCGCGAGGCCTATGACCTCGTCGTGCTCGACACGCCACCGGCCTCGGTGGGCGTAGAGATGTTCGACGCGCCCAGCCGCATGCTCGAGATGCTCGAGCCCGAGGTGTTCGGGTGGTTCATCCAGCCCCGTCGCGACACGATCGTGGGGCGCGTGCTCGCGCGCGGCGGTTCGTTGGTTCGCAAGGCCATCGAAGCCTTGCTCGGCGAAGGGCCGTGGGCCCGTCTCATCACTTTTTTGGGTCTGCTCGCCCAGATGCAGCCCGGCTTCGTCGAGCGATCCGCGGCGATGTCGGCTCGGCTGCGGCGCCCCGATACCAAGTTCGTGCTGGTCTCGCGGCCCGAGAGCCTCGCACTGGCTGATCTCGCGCAGATCGCCCAGGCGTTGACGGAACGGGGCCTACCGATCGCCGCGACGGTGTGGAATCGGGTGCCCGCGACGGTCGACGACCCCGGCTCGCTCGATCTCGACGCCGCACTCAGAGTGCTCGGATCCGCGGCTGCGGAGTCCGGCGAGTTGTTGCAGGCCGCCCGCGAGGCGCGGCGCTCGGCCGCGCGGGAGCACCAGGCCGCATCCGCAGCGACGACTGCATTTGCCGCACGCCTGGGTGTGACGATCTCGGTGTCCGTGCCCGAGCTCGCGGCGATGATCGATCTCGCGGACCTCGAGCGGATCGCCGATGCGCTGGTCGGGCCGATGGCCGGCCCGGCCTGATTTGCGGCCCGGTGTGGTCCCGTCAAGTCGTCGCGTGGATGGCCGATGCCTCAGGGCAAGCGTGTCCACACTGACGACCGAGGTCGAGTTCGAGTTCGGGCAGGGCGCCGTCGCGCTGACCGCAGCGGAGCTCGCCGCAGTGCGCGAGGCGGTGCGGTCGATGAGATCGGGCGGGCGCATCCTGCTCGTGGTACCGATGGCCTGCGCACGCGATGATTGGTCGGCTGCTCTTGCCGACACCGCGATGGACTACACGTTCATTCCCGATGTCCACGAGCTCGCGCGGGCGCTCGCAGGCGGCGATGTGCGCGCGGTGGTCATCGATGCGGACTGCTGCGCTTCCGGAGGGTTGCCCGAGCTCGCGACCGCACGAGCCCGTGGTGGCGCGAATCTGCAGTGTGTCATCGTCGCGTCGCAGCCCACGCGGCGACATCTCGTGAGCTGCGTCGCCGCCGGCGCGACCGACTACGTGTCCAGGCCGTTCGAGGTCGACATGCTGGTCGATCGCCTCGCGCGTGCCTGAAGAATCCCGGTTGCCAAGGCCGGGCCTCCAGACTACCGTCCGCCGGCATGTCGCTTCGTCTCGTGTCAACCAACCCCCTCGTTGGGCTCGTCGCTGGCCTCACGCTGTTCGCGTTCGGCTGCAACCCCGCCGCTGGGACCACCACGCCGGCTGTCACGCCGGCCAACGGCACCGCCGAACCCGCGTCGCCGGATGCGAGCAAGGGGCCCAGCGACGCCGAAGCGCGAGCGTTCATCAAGGAAGTCGATGGCCAGCTGCGTCGACTCTGGGTCGAGGGTGCCAAGGCCGAGTGGGCCAAGGCGACCAACATCACCGACGAGACCGAGGCGGTCGCAGCGACGGCCAACGCCGCGACCATGGCGTACGAGACCAAGGCGATCCAAGGCGCCACCAAGTTCGACGCCTACCAGGGTGACGCGGACGCGAAGCGTCAGATCACTCTGCTCAAGCTGACGAGCACGCTCCCCGCACCCGACGACGACGCCAAGCGCACCGAGCTCGCGCAGACGATGGCGAAGCTCGAAGGCATGTATGGCAAGGGCAAGTACTGCAAAGGCCCCAAGGACAAGAAGTGCCGCGACCTCGGCCAGCTCGAAGATGTCCTGATGAAGGACCGCAGCTACGACAAGCAGCTCGACGCATGGACCGGCTGGCACGATGTCGCCACCCCGATGCGGCCGCTGTATCAGCGCTTCGTCGAGCTCGGCAACGAGGGCGCGAAGAACATCGGCTTCGCCGACATGGGCGTGCTGTGGCGTTCGCGCTACGACATGCCGCCGGCGGCCTTCGAGCAGGAGGTCGAGCGCCTCTGGGGTCAGGTCTCGCCGCTGTATGAGGCGCTGCATTGCCACGTCCGCGCCAAGCTTCACGATAAGTACGGGGACAAGGTCTCGACGACCGGGCCGATCCCCGCCCACCTGCTCGGCAACATGTGGCAGCAGGACTGGCAGAACCTCTACCCGATGCTCGAGCCCTTCCCCGGCGAGCCGAGCATCGATGTCACGGCTGCCCTCAAGAAGAAGAAGGTCGATGAGCTCGCGATGGTGAGAATGGGTGAGTCGTTCTTCACCTCGCTGGGCCTCGATCCGTTGCCCAAGACGTTCTGGGAGCGCTCGATGTTCGTCAAGCCCAAGAAGAAGGGGCACGAGGTGGTGTGCCACGCCAGCGCGTGGGACGTGGAGTTGAACAACGACCTGCGCATCAAGATGTGCATCAAGGTCGACCACGACAACCTCGTGACCATCCATCACGAGCTTGGCCACAATTTCTATTACCAGCGCTACTACGAGCTGCCGGTGCTCTACCAGAGCGGCGCCAACGATGGCTTTCACGAGGCCATTGGCGACGCGATCGCACTGTCGATCACGCCCCAGTACCTGCAGAAGATCGGTCTGCTCGACAAGGTGTCGGACAACGACAAGGGCGTGATCAACAAGCAGATGCAGGACGCACTGGGCAAGATCTCGTTTTTGCCGTTCGGCAAGCTCATCGACCAGTGGCGCTGGGACGTGTTCGCCGGCAAGGTCACGCCGGACAAGTACAACGCAGCCTGGTGGGCCCTGAAGCTGAAGTACCAGGGCGTGGCGCCGGCCGTTGCGCGCGGCGAGGAGTTCTTCGATCCGGGCGCGAAGTACCACATCCCGGGCAACACCCCGTACGCCCGGTACTTCCTCGCGCACATCCTGCAGTTCCAGTTTCACAAGGCCATGTGCGAGCTCGCGGGGCACACCGGTCCGCTGCACACCTGCTCGATCTACGAGAGCAAGGCCGCCGGCGACAAGCTCAAGGCGATGCTGGCGCTGGGGTCGAGCAAGCCCTGGCCCGACGCGCTCGAGGTCCTCACCGGCACCCGCAAGATGGATGCGGGCGCGCTGATGGAGTACTTCGCGCCGCTGCGCAAGCATCTCGAAGAGCAGAACAAGGGCCGGACATGCGGATGGTGAGTCGCCGATGATCGACCGCGGCGAGCCGTCGGTTCCGAGCTGGGCGACATTTTTCGATGGCGAAGAGTACGAAGAGTTCATGCAGATCGTCGCCGATGACCTCGCCCGTCGGGGCGAGGTGACCATCGAAGACGGTGTCGCCGAGCTCGAGATCGACGGGGGAGGCCAGCACCGCTTGGGCCTGCAGAATCTCGCGCAGCTGTGCAATCAGGTAGAGCGCGACCAGTGGCAAGAGCTGGTGCGCGAACACTTCGATCGCGTCATCGTCAGCACGCACACCCATGATCTCGAAGCCATCGGTCGTGACTACGACCAGGTCAAGTCGATCGTGAAGGTGCGACTGTACGCGCGCGAGTCGTTGGGCGAGCTCACCGCCAGCACCATCCACCGCGACCTGGGCGAGGACTTGGTCTCGGTGCTGGTCTACGATCTGCCCGATGCCGTGGCCACGGTGCCAACCGAGGCGCCGTCCCACTGGACGGTCTCGCTGGACGAGGTGTTCGATCTGGCGCTGGCGAATGTTCTCGCTCAGGATGAGGTCGAGACCGAGGTCCTCGATCTCGAGGACGGCACGAAGTTCTCGGTGATGGTCGGCGAGTCGTTCTTCGTCACCTCGCACATGCTGGTGCTCGAGAAGTACCTCGACCCGGTCACGACGATGGGTGCGTTGGTCGCGGTGCCCAATCGGCACACCCTGCTGTTCGCCTCCATCGTCGATCTGACCGTGGTCGACACCTTGCACGCGATGGCCATCCTCTCGCACCGTCGCCACGCCGAGGGCCCGGGTTCGTTGTCGCCGACGTTGTACTGGTGGCGTGATGGCACGCTGTTGGCGCTGCCCACCGAGATCGACGAAGACGGCGTGCGGTTTTTTCCGCCCAACGAGTTCGTCGAGGGTTGCCTGGAGCGTCTGGCGAAGCCCAGCGCCTACGGGCCGAATTAGTGGGGCGAGCGCGAAGGTCTTCGTCCGTTGGCGCAAGGCGACTGATTGAATGTGCAAGCGCCCGGTCTATCGATCGCGGCGTGAACCGACTACGCACCCTTGGGACATCTTGCGCCCGACCCCCTCAACGTGCTGCAGTCGATGGCGTGACCGAGAGCTTTCGATTCCGCACACGCTCGGGCCGCATCGTCGTGCTGGTGCCTGCCAGTGCAGTGCGCCCCCACAGCGGTGCTGCGAGCGGGGTGGGTCCACGGGACTCGTGGGAGCAGCCCCGCTTCAGCGGGGCGCTCACGCGTGCGCGGGACGATTCGTGGTCGACGTCACGCGATGTGGTGACGGTCGATCTCGGAATGAGCGCGCTGCCGGGGCGCATGCTGTGGGATGGTCGCTCGGCGCAGATCGATTGGGATAACCTCCCGATGCTGTCGGATGTCGCGCGCAAGCCCAGCGATCTGCCACCGCGGCCCAGGGCGCCGGTGGTCCGCGACCCGATGGACGCACTGCTGTCGTTCGAGGTCGTCGACGAACGCGGCGCGCCGGCGGACGGGCGTTACGCCTGCACGATCGACGGCGCACCGAACAGCGGTCCGCTGGCTCGCACCACGCATGCGTTCCGCGAGCTGTCGA
>CANLQR010000429.1 GCA_947492135.1 Deltaproteobacteria bacterium
CAGGTGTACGGCGGCGGGCTGACACCCGAGACCGCGGTGCCCAACGGCACCACCTACCCCTATCGCGTCCACACCAAGACCCACTTGCTCAGCTACTGGAACAACCGCCACGACGAGGTCGCGGTGATCCTCGCGGGGGGTATCGCGGGCGACCCGACCACCGTCGCGCTGCGCGATGCGGTCGCGGCGAGAGGTGAACCGATCACGGCGAGTTGGCCCAGCCTCGAGCCGCTCGGTGGCCAGGTCGACGTCGTGGGTATCGGCACGCTGGTGCCGCCCGAGACGATGCTCGTGACGGGTGACGCGGCGGGGGCATTCGCGGTGCAGGGCCTCGTGGTCGCCGGGGATCGGGAGATCCCGGTCGCCGGGACGATCGCGCGCAGCGATTCGCTCGGCCACACGCCGCGCGAGGGCCTGACGCTGCTGCAGCCCGAAGCGCCGACCGCCGCGGCGGTGCTCGGGTCGGTGTTCCCGGCGCTCGACTGGGCGGTGGTCGGGACCAGCACGCTCGTCGTCGCCCACGACGCCGACGACGACGGCATCGTGTCGCACGACCACACCTTCGCGACGCCGATGGTCGATCTCGGTGGCGCGTTCGAGGCCGAGCCGATCACCCTCGAGATCCCCGTGGCGCTGGCCTCGGGCGGCGCCACGGTCGCCGTCACCCTACGGGACGCCGTGATGCGCGGCGCGCTCGTCGACGGCGGTCTGGGTGACGAGGTCGAGGCCACCGGCGCGATCGAAATCGAGGATCTCGTCGCCGCGCTCGTCGAACTCGCGGGGTTCGACGAACAGGGTTCGCTCGAGACCCTGGCCGACCTGTTGGGCTTCGACGCCGACGCGCCGCCGGAGACGATCCCGTTCCAGGCGCTGTTCGTGGTCGAGACCGGCTGATCGCGCTGAGGCCATGCGTGCGAGGTTCAGGTCGACAGTGGCCGGTCGCGCAGATCGGCGATCCCGCGCGCGATCGCGAACGCCTTGGTTGCTGGCACATCGGTGTGGGGTGTGAGCACGTCGGCGGTGTGGTGCCATGTCGCGACGGCCTCGGTTGGGTCGAAGCGCACGACCAGGTAGCCCTGATGCAGCATGTCGACCCAGCGGACGTGGGCGTGCGTGGCGTGGAGTCGCGGCAGATCGGGTGGCTCCGCGGGAACCGGTGAACTCACCGCGGGCGTCGCGAGCTCGACCGCGAGCGCGGGGCTGCCCGCGAACGGATCGCGATGCAGCACCGTGGCCCAGCTGCTGTGGATGTCGCCGGTGAACACGACCACATCGCGGATCGCGTGCTCCTCGAGGAATCCGAGCACGCGATCACGGGCCGCGGGATAGCCGTCCCACATGTCCGTGTTGGCCGGGCGCCCGTCGGCGTCGCGCAGCTGCGTCATGAGCACTTGCTGGCCGATGGCCCGCCACGCGATGCCGGCATCCTTCGACGCCCGCAACCCGTCGAACAGCCACTGCTCTTGCTCGGGCCCGAGCATCGAGCGTCCTGCGCTGCGGATCACGTCGAGGTGCTCGTGGCCGAGTTGCCGATCGCGGCCGACGAGTCGGGTGTCGAGCATCACCAGGTCGAGCATGTCGCCGAAGCGAAAGCTGCGGTTGATCCGCGACTCGCTCGCCTCGCGCACGGGCAGCCACTCGTGCCACGCCTGCACCGCGGCGTTGCGCCGAACCCTGAACGCGCCCTCCTCGACCTGGTGGTTCTGCGCGCCTGCGACCCAGGTGTTGTTGGCGATCTCGTGATCGTCCCAGATCGCGATGAACGGATGGCGGGCATGCACGGCTTGGAGCTGCGCGTCGCCCTTGTAGCAGGCATGCCGCGCCCGATAGTCGGCGAGCGTCGTGCACTCGCGATCCGCGGGCGCGGCGATCCGACCCAGGGGCGTGCCGTCGCCGTAGCCCTCGTTCGCGTACTCGTAGATATAGTCGCCCAGGTGGACGATCGCGTCGAGATCGTCGCGCTTGGCGAGCGCGCCGTACACGTTGAAGTGGCCGCGCGGGTAGTTCGAACACGACACGACGCCGAGCTGTACGTGTTGCACGTTGGTCGCTGGCAACGTACGCGTGCGGCCGGTGGGCGAGTCGACGCCGAGCGCGGCGAAGCGATAGTGGTAGACGCGCCCCGGTTCGAGCCCTGGGACATCGACCTTCACCGTGTGGTCGCGCGCGGCCGAGGTCGTGAACGTACCGTGCCGCACCGGACGCGCGAGATCCGCGTCCTCGGCGACGGTCCACTCGACGTCGACGTCGCCGCCGTGGTCGACGGTCACGCGTGTCCAGACCACGACGCGGTCGCCCAGGGGATCTCCGCTCGCGACGCCGTGCCGAAAGGGGTCGGGTGCCGGTCCGGTTGACCGCTCGCGCGGCCGGTCGTGGGCGCAGGCCGACGTTGCGGTGGCGGTACCCACGAGCTCGAGAAATCGCCGTCGGCGCATCGGTGCGATGCTCTCTCGCGCCGATGACCGGTCGGTGACGAACGGGCGCCGACGCGGTCACGTCGCACGGTCGTCACGCTCCCGTGGCGGATTTCGGTCACGATCGAGACATGCCGATGGCGCGTGTGGTCGTGCTCGCGGTGATCGGCGCCTGCGGCGGCGACTCACCGCCGGCGATGGGGCCCGAGAGCGGCCCGGTGCAGATCGACGAGGGTCTCGGGGACGGCACGCACCACAAGTTGCTGCGGATCGAGCAGGAGTTCCACATGAACGACGACTATCGCATCGTCGTCGACGCATGGATCGCCGTGGATCCGTCGCCACGGATCGCTCGGGTCACCATGGGCTGGCTCGACCTGGGCGCCGGAGACAAGCGCAGCCCGTTCGGCAAGGGCGTGCGCCGCCACGTCGACGTGTTGCACGAGCGTCGCAACGCGACGACGTGGGTGATCGCGCTGGTGGCCGACGACGTGCGCCGTGAGCTGGAGATCGTGGTCGGCGACGACGCCGTGCCGCGGGTGTTCGCGCAGGTGGTGAGCGACGGTGCGTTGGTGCGGTGTCAGCCCCACGGGGGCCGACTCGTCGCGCGCCGGGTGCTGGGCTTGCCGGTCGCACTCGACCGGCTCGAGCTCGACTGCACCGACGACGCGGGCAAGACGCGACGCGGCGCCGTGGCCACGGCCGCGGTCGAGTGAGGCGCGGCGGGCGCCACCGAGCACGAATCGCGTTCGGACTGGCGTTGTCACAGAACCACCTCTACCCATGCCGCACTACACTGCCGCATGTCGTACCTGCGCGCAGCGTTCTTCCCGTCGATCTTGGTAGCCTGCACTGCTCAGAATGCAGCCTCCGACGCGGAGTCGGGTGGTGGGGCCGGAGGCAAGGCCGATGGACTCGGGGACATCGAGTGCCCCGCCTCGGTCGGGATCAACGAAGCCCCGGGCGGGCAGCGGCGCTGCTTTGACGAGGGGACTGGACAGTTCGTGTCGACCGCGTGCTGCGCCGACCTGTGTGAGGGAGCCGGCTGGCGCGAGCAGGACAACGGTCGCGTGTGCGCGTGGCTCGGCGATCCTGGGCTCGACGGCGCGAGCAAGGGTCAGTTCGCCCCGTCGATGTGCTGTGAGTTGAGCGACGATCTCGCCTGCGCTCGGGCCGAACTCGACGGCGCGACCTGCCGCGATCCCGACACCGACGCGACGCTCGACGCCGCGTGTTGCGCGAAGCAGCCGCCGGCGGCGAGCTGTCATCCGCTGGTCGAGTCGAGCGTGCGCGAGTGCGTCCGCACGCGAATGTGGGAGCCCGATGGCGACCCCGAGCTGCTGCCGATGCGCCCGACCGAGCTGCTCGAGGTCTGCACGCTCGAGGGCGACGTGACCGGACCGATGCGCGACGAGCTGTGTGCGTCGTTCCCCGACGAGCCGGTCTGCGCCCTCGACTTCGGGGACTTCACCGAGCAGGTGCTCGCGCCCTGTGGTCCGGCGCTGCACGAGCAGTACGACTGCGCCTTCGGCACCTCGTTCCGTGACATCGAGCGGCTGCCGAACAACGCGATCGTGCGTGAGTCGGTGCTGACCATCGACGACATCGCCGAGCTCGATGCGAACGATCGCGAGCAGATCATCCTCGCCACGCGGCAGTCGGCGTTCGAGTCGGTCGCGACGGTCGAGGAGGCCTTCGCGTCGTTCGACAACGGCGAGCTCAACCTCGTGGACCTCATCGAGATGGGCAACGGCCGGCCCTACCGCGCGTTGGAGTTCGGCGCGGGCGACAACTCGTTCGGCGCCATCTTCGAGCACGGTACCACCACGCTGGTGGGCGTCATCCACGACAGCGATCTCCTGCGTCCGGTCGACGAATTCGCCCCGGGCTGCGACGTCCCGTTCGGCATCCCCGGCCTGAGCTGCCACAGCGCCGACGCCTGCGAAGGCCTGCCGTGCGGCGGCATGATCGACAACCATCCCGCCGGCGAGGTCGGACGCTGCATCAACTCGTCGCTGGGTCAGGATTCCCCCGCGCTCGAGCAGCGCTGCACCAGCGCCGCGGATTGTCCGCTGCAAGATGGCCTGATCTGTTCGGGCATCACCCAGTTCGACGAGGGATTCTGCCGCCCCGCATGGGTTCTCGGGCAGTTCCGCGAGGTCCGCACCATTCAGCTCCCCAAGAAGGGCAAGATCACGCGCGACCTCTACGTCTACGGCCTCGCGACCGTGCCCGAGGACGCGTGGATCAACCTGCGACTTTTGCACCCCGATCCCAAGCAGATCAAGATCACGCTGATCCCGGCGTTGCAGGACGAAGGCACGCCGTTCGTCGTGTTTGACGGCAAGACCGATCCCGCGGCGGTCGGCACCACCACCGTCGAAATCGATCGCGTCATCGCCCATCCCGGCGACGAGTCCCTCAACGGCAAGTGGACGCTGGTCGTCGAGGACACCAAGACCGGCAAGGCCGGGATGGTCGACGGCTGGGAACTGCGCTTCACGAGCCGGATGGACTGACGTCGGCCCACCGCGCGTCGATGATCGGACTCCGTCGGTTTGGGGGAGCGGCCCGCTCCCCGTTCCAATCGCTGTCGCTCTCTCAGCGCTCGGCGAGATCGTCGACCGCGATGTCCCACGTGTCCTCGACCCGCGGTGGATCGCGATCGACCAACTGGCACCGGGCCTCGTGGCACCGCTGCCGCCACGACGCGTGCACCGAGTGCAGCGGGGCCTCGCGCCCGTGTTCGACGGCGAAGGCCCGCGACGGCTCGTCGAGGATCGCGCAGACTGCCGGAGCGCCGGACAGGGCGCCATGGCGCGCGTGCACGACCTCACCCGCGACCGCCCAGACCTCGAGCGATCGCGGTAGGGACGCCCGTCGCCGGGCGTCCCCCGCACAGATCCGGACGAGCAGAACTACCGCATCCGGCTCCTGCCGTAGGTGGTGGCGGCGAGCCGCTGGTGCGGCCAAGGGTGGCAGATCTTCGCGGGTGGGAGCCAACGGGCGATCAGTTTCGTCATCCGCGTCCAAGTCGTGCGATCCACTTGGCTGCGGCGCCGCATGGCGCGTGTCCAGTGGCCCCCGACCTGAAACCGGAACGAGTTGATCGCTCGGCGGTTGTCCGGCACGCCGAAGTATCCGACGTGCCCTCGAACGACCGACGCCAGCCATGCCCCGAGCTTCGGGACAGACCAGTGCAGGCGCTTGCGGAGGGTGGCTGCCACCGCCGCGAGCTTGGCCTGCAACCGCTTTCGCGCAGTGTGGCGAAGCACCTTGAATCTCCGGGCCAACGTTTTGCCCGCAGGCATGCATGAAGCCGAGAAAATCGAAGGTCGACGGCTTCCCTTCGCCTCGCCGCTTCCGATTCCGGGCGGCGAGCCGCCCGAACTCGATCAGCCGCGTCTTGTCGGGATGCAGCTCCAGGTCGAACTGCGCGAATCGTTCGCGTAGCTCGGTCAGGAACCGCTCGGCCTCGTCTTGGTACTCGAAGCCCACGACGAAGTCGTCCGCGAAGCGCACGATGATGACGTCACCGCGTAGCTCTGGAGCCTCAGATCCAAATCCGGACAGAGCCTAGGACTCGACGCGCACGCCCTTCCAGAACGCCACGCGATCGCGGACGTGCTCTGCGGCCGACTTGGGTGTCGGGTAGAACCACGCCGCGTCGGCGTTGATCTGCCCATCCACGACCACATCGTAGTAGCTCGCTTCGCCTTTCCAGCCGCACGTCGTGTGTTTCTGGCTCGGGCGAAAGTGCTCGGAGCGCAGCGACGACGGGGGAAAGTAGTGATTGCCCTCGACGACCACGGTGTCGTCACTCTCGGCCACCACGGTGCCGTTCCAGATCGCGCGTACAACTGACATGGCGACAAGCAGTGTCCCACGATCCTGCCGAGGCTACGAGCGGCCTACGAACCAAACGAAAAATCCGGACCCGGCGACCGCAGGTCGCCGAGCCCGGACGTCACTTCGAGCCGATCCGATCAGAGCTGCAGTGCGAGCCACGCGCCCGGAGCGGTCACCACCGCATAGACGGAGAACGGCTGGTCGCCCACGTTCGGCACCAGGTCGCCGACCGCAAGTGCGTAGACTCGGAGGCCTTCGCTGAGCGGAGCGGTCACCTCGGCCAGGGGCGCAGCCGGAAGCACCGACGAGGCCGCGAGGATGCCCAGCGCATAGTTGGCTGCCGGAACCGCGAGCGCGTCCGAGGCGTTGGGCCACTCGAGTCCCGAGATCAACACCGTCGCGTCTTCCACCTCGCCGTCCGCATTGAGCACACCCACCGTCACCGCGGGCGCCGTGGCGGCATGCACCACGCGGAACACCGCGTCGGGTGCCGCCTCGAGATCGAAGTCCTCCTGGAACGCTGCAAGGGTCAGATCCTGGCCTTCGCGGATGGCACCTTCGGTCATCAGCTCGCCGGTGGCGATGACGAGGTAGTGCTGTCCAGCGCCGAGGTCGCCGCTGGACTGGGTGAGCACGGGTGTGCCGGTGCAGTCGCTCGGTGCGGCGTGCACCTCGAGGTCGTAGCTTCCGGGCGGGACCTGGATGTTCGCGAGATCGCCGAACGCCGCCCC
>CANLQR010000430.1 GCA_947492135.1 Deltaproteobacteria bacterium
AACATCGCGAGCGGCGCTGCTGCGTACGTCTTCGCGGGTCCGACCGTCAGTGTGGCGGTGGGCGCGAACCAGCGGATTCTCGGCAGCGCCGAGGCACCGTTGGCCACCGCTGCCGGAACCACGACGGCCGATGTTGGCCTGTGCCGTCAGACTGCAGGGGCGGGCGCGCTGACCAATTTCGCAGACCTCAACTACTCCACCGTGGAGTTCGATACCACTCGCAGTGCGGTCCCGGCGGCGGCGTCTTCCGGCCCTCTCGCGGCGGCCAACTACACCGTCGGGTTCTGCGTCCGGAATGGCGGTGCGACCGCGTTGACGGACAACGACTGGGTCAACGGCTGGGTGATCGTCACCAACTGATCGTTCGAGCCGTCGGGGCCACGCCATAGGTGGCCCCGATGTTGACGACCTTGATGTTCGACCATGTGGAGCAGGCGCTGTACGGTTCTGATCGCGTTGTGGGGCTGTGGGCCTACCGGTGCCGCCGAGACCGGGGCGGCAGGGCCGTCGCAACCCAGCATGACACCCACCCCCGAGAAGAAGGCAGCGCCACCACGCGATCCTCAGCTGGTTCGCAGCGACGTGGTTCGCGAGGTCGTGGCCACCCTCGACCGCCGCAAGCGAGAGATCGGCACGGCTTGCTGGAATGATGTCGTCGCGCCGGATCGCCCCGCCCGTGTGCCCCTGATGCTGAACTTCAGCTTCTCCGCGACCGGCCAGATGACTGCGTCTGGAGTCGCCGAGAGTCGCGAAGGACAAGATTCCGCGGTGACGCGCTGCGTGCAGCAGCAAGTCGCTAGCCTGACCGTCTCACCCCCTGGCATGATCGTCATGCAGATCGAAGTTCCGTTTGTCCTGCCTTGAGCGTCGAGCCGCGGTGATCCTCACCAGCTGATCGAGCATCCTCATGTCCCGCAGAACATTCTCGACCGCGGTGGTTTCGCAGGAGAGCTGCCCATGAACTTGTCCCGGACTGGCCTGACGGTTGCGATCGGGGCAGCGGTCGCGGGCAGCATCGCCGCCTACCTCGCGATCCGAACGCCGGCCACACGCGACCCGAGCTCATCGGCCAAGGTCGACAAGGTCGACCCGACACCGTCGCCGTTCGTCGATCGAGATCGCGCGACGAGCCGTCACGCCGACGAACCCACGCCGCGGGACCCGGCGGAGCCTCTCGCATCGCCGACCGAGCCTCCCGCAGCCGCGGATCCGCGCGCACGACCGGAGCAGGAACCACCGCCACCGAGCGATCCCATTCCCGCACCACCGCAATCGCCAACCGCAGCCGAGACCAGAATACGGGCAATGAAGGCGGCGACCGCCGCAATCGGCAAGGTGCATTCGAAAATGCGCGGTGAGTGCTGGAATGACTTGGCCGACAAGCCCGACAGCGCCCAGATCGCCTTTTCGCTCACCTACGACGCCCAGGGCAAGGTCATCAGCGCCGCTGTTCAACAGCTGAGTCGCGAGAACTACCGCACCGAGCTCGCGACGTGCCTCAGCAGCTTCGCGCAGGGCCTCGCGATCGAGGCTCCCGGAGAGTCCGTGAGTGTGGATGTACCGTTCGAGCTGCCGTGAACACGTTCAGCATCCCCGCTCCCGGTCGCCCGGTCAGCGTCGAGGTTCCGTTCGCTCTTCCCTGACCAGCGCGACCTCCCGGCCTCGCCCGCGAACAGCGAGCTCGAGCTGGCGGCGGTAGTCAGCGCATTCGTCGTCGGTGCAGTGCTCGATCGCCTGGTGCGCCAGCGCCGACGCGCCCGGATGATCGCCCGCGGCTTCACGGATCTGCGCGAGCCTCCACAGCGTGCCCGCGATGCGATGCGCCCACTGCGGTTGACTCGAGAACAACGCTAGCGCCCGTCGGGCCGCGGATTCGGCCCCGACCAGGTCGCCCTGCGCCTGACAGCTCTGGGCCAGACTGAGAAACGCGATCGGAAGCTCGGCCCGGGCATCGTGGCCCGGGCGGTCGAGGATGGCGATCGCCTGGTTGAAGTGCTCACGCGCGCGTGAATGTCGACCCGCCGATTGCTCGATCTCCCCGAGCGCCGCGACACTTCCCGCGAGCTCAGGGTGGTCCGCTCCGTAGGCGGCGGTGTAGATCGCAGCGGCGCGGGTGAAGTGCTCGCGAGCGCTGTCGAGATCACCCAGCTCGTAGTCCATCGCCCCGAGATTGTGATGGCCCAGGGCCACGTCGGGGTGCCCGAGCCCAAAGCGCCGCTCGTTGATCGCAAGCTGCTGAGCCGCGATGGCACGAGCACCCTCGTGGTCGCCGCTGGCGTTGAGCGCCGCAGCGATGTTGCCCAGGGCGGCAGCGAGGTTCGGATGATCGGGCCCGAGCGCGGCCCGAAAAATTGACTCGGCCCTGCGCGCCGCGGCGAGCGCGTCTTCGCGGCGACCCAAACCGAGCAGCGACGTGCCCATGTTGACCAGATCGCTGCCGACCCGCGGATGATCGGCACCGAGCAGGTCTTCGTCGATGGCCAGGGCACGGGAGTACAACGCCACGGCCTCGACGTTGCGCCCCTGGTCCTCGAGCGCGACGCCGAGGTTGCCCAGCGACCCCGACACGTCCACGTGGCGCTCGCCCAACATGCCCAGGCGCAGCTCGAGACCAGCGCGTAGGGCTTGCTCGGCCTCGACCGGCCGACCTCGGGTTTGCAGCACCATGCCGCGCGCGTTCAGGGCCTTGGCGACCAGTCGATCGTCGCCGGTGCGGCCGGCGGCTGCATCCGCGTGGCGCGACCAGATCAACGCCTCGTCGATCCGCGCGAGCTGTGAGCCGAGCACGAACACCGCATCCGTCATGGCCGACGCGGCGACCGTGTCGTGACGATGCAACTGCGCGAGCAAGGCCGCGTCCGTGAGCGTGACCGCGGCCGTCGTCGAGTCGCCAGTCTTGTCCTGCAAGTAGCCAAGCACGTGTTTGGCTTCCGCGACCAGGGGCAGATAACCGAGCGTCTCGGCCTGCTCGACGACCCTGAGGGCCTGCGGGTATGCAGCGCCGAACTTGCCCGCCCGGGTCGTCACATCGATCTCGGCCAGGGTCTCGCGGAGCCCCTCGACCGCTGCGCGGACGGTGGCGTCTGCGGGAGGTGCCAGCGCCTCGCGTAGGGCCTCGAGGTCGGCACAGGCTTCGGGCGAACCGAGCGAACCGAGGATCCGAACCGCCTCACGTGCGAAGTCGACGTCCGCCTCCGCAAATGCCGCGGTGGTCGCCGCCAGCTCGCGGCGGCGAGCGTCGAGGCACGAGGTCCGCAGATCGAGCATCGCCTCCGACTGTTCGCGACGGACGTAGGTCGCCAGACAGTTGTCCCGCGACATCTCCACGACTTCCGAGGTGAACGCATCGAGGCGCCGCTCGACCTCGGTTTGTGCCGCCTGCGCCCACGACACGCCCGTCGCGCGCAAGGCCTCCCCCACCCGCTTGCGAGCCTCGGCATTCCAGAGCGCCTCGATCTCGGCACCTGCGCTGACGCAAGGGTCGCTGGGCCGAGCCGCCTGCCAGGTCACGCCGATGCCCGCGGCGAGCAGCACGGTTGCCGCACCGATCCCCAGCCACCGTCGCCTTCGCCCCCTGGGGTCGTTCGCGAGTGCCGCGAGCAACGTGTCCATATCGGGGTGCCGTTGTTCCGGGGCTGCTGCCAGTCCGCCCACCACCAGCCGATGCACCCAGGTCGGGATGTCATCGGCGTTGTCGGCGACCACGATGTTGCCCGCGAGCACATTGGCCACGAGATTGGCCGCCGACGTCGCCGAAAAGGGACGTTGGCCATACAGCGCCTCGAACAGCGCGACGCAGAACGAAAACTGATCCGAGCGCGCGTCCGCGTCGGCGTGGCCGAACAACTCCGGCGCCATGTAGGCCGGAGTTCCCGCGATCCCCACCGTGACCGCGGGCGCCATGGCACCGTCGCCTGAGGTGCTCGACGCGACCCGAAGCTCCGACGCCGGCGCCTCGTACAGCGCGAGGCCGAAATCGACGACGCGAGCGCGCCCGTCGTCGCCGAGCATCACGTTGTCGGGCTTGAAGTCGCGGTGAACGATGCCCGCACGGTGGGCGGCCGCGAGCCCCGACCCGGCCGCGATGAAGACACCAAGGACGTCGGGCCAGGGCCGCGGGGTCGATATCCACGCGCGCAGAGTGGATCCGGCGACGAACTCCATCGCGATCACCACCGACCCATCGACGATCTCGACGTCATGCACACCGACGACGTTGGGATGAGAGAGTCGCGCGAGCGCCTGGGCCTCGGCGAGGAAGCGCGCGGCCATCCGAGCACCGTCCGCGGCCGATGCCTGCGGGCTACGGATCACCTTCAGCGCGACCTTGCGGTCGAGCCGCGGATCGTACGCGGCGTAGACCCGCCCCATCGCGCCCACGCCGAGTTCGTCGAGCACGACGTAGCGCCCCAATGCGGTCCCGCGCGCGAGGGGCCCAGCGTCGATCTCGTCGGCGACGTCGTGGCCCGTGGTCGTGGGACCGGATCGCTGCGATCGCAACGGAACGACCGTTGGATCTTCCGAGTTGCTCACGGCACCGGCACGTGCTCGGCGGGGCTCGCAGAGCCGGTCAGGTCGAACTGCCAGCGCTGCGAGTAGTCGGGATCGTAGCCGTCGACATACGAGCCCTCGGGGCAACCTGCCCAGCTGGCCTCATCGAGATCCGCTTCGCGCAGCGTGCCCAGATGCAGCTCGAGCTGATCGGGATCGTCGAGATCGGCTCTTGCGACCCGAAGCTCGAGCAACTCGCCTTGCTGGTACACGTCCCCGTCGGCAATCGCCCAGCCGCCCGGTGACCACGCCGCGCCGTCGTACTCGAGGACATCGGTGAAGAGGTTGTCGGCACGCCACCGCAGGTGCCAGCGCGCCGCGAACGGCAGCGCAGGAGACTGCGTGTTGTAGAGCACCCCATCGGTGCTGCCGCCAGCGCCCCCGAAGTAGAAGACGACCCACACTGCGCCGTTGGGGCTCGCCACTGCCGGACTCCGCAACCCGACGTAGACATACGTGGAGTCCCACGCAACGCGCCCGACATGTCCATCGGTCGAGGTCGGCAGGCCTTCGTCGCCATTCCAGTCGTCGACACCATCGATACCGATGGTGTGGAAGTAGCGGCTGACAAAGCCTTCGCTCGAGAACTCCTGGGCCAAGGGCGTGCTGTCGTCGGCAGTTGCCGCGGTCGTCACCCGGACACGGTAGCTGCGGGCGGAGCTCAACGGGGTGGAAGGCGTGACTGTGAAGCTGGTGTTGTCGCGGTCGGTGACGACGCTCGCATCGAGGCCAATGCAAGAGGTGAAGTCGTCGTCGCTGAGCGCAATCGCGCCGCGACATCCGCCGTCGGCGGCGGTGATGCTGGCGGGATCCATCGCGGCCGAGAACTCGACGGTGATGGCGGTGCCTGGATCGATGCCCATCGCGCCGTCCTCGGGCGTGACCATCACCACCGTGGGACCACTGCCGCCAGAGCCCGTGGAGGTCGAGTCTGCAGAGATCTCGGAACTGCTGTCGGCGTCGGGGCCCGTGGAGCCCGTCGTCGAGGCGGTCACCGACACATCGGTGGCCGCCGACGTGCTGAACACCGTCGGGTCGATCGTGTCGAGCGTCACCCCGCTGGTCCCGACCGAGTCGTTCTGGGTTCCGCCGTCGAGACGCGTCTCGTCCCCATGGGCGCAGGCCAGGCCGCTCGCAAAGATCATCAGCGCGGCTCGTCGCCTCACTCGGACACGCTAAGGCACTGCCAAGCTGGCCGTCAATCGCCTGCGCAGCCGATCGGGTGGCGGATCTTCGACCGGGGCGATCAGGCCTGATAGTCTGATGGGATGGATAGCTTGAACCTTTCGCATCGTTCCTCCGTGGCCTCCGTGGACTCCGTGGCCTCCCTGGCTTCGCTGGCCTTGCTCGCCCTCGCAACGATCCTGCCAGCGTGCCCGGCCGGCGATGACGCCGAGACCAACGGGTCCGCCGACACCGGCGACTCCAGTGGCGGCACCGACACCGCGACGACGACGGTGTCCACCACGAACTCGACGGCCTCCACGACGGACTCGACCACGACGTCCACCACGGCGTCCACCACGGCGTCCACCACGGCGTCCACCACCGCATCGACCACCGCATCGACCACCGCATCGACCACCACGACGGACACCAACACCGACACTGGCACCGACACCGGCCTCGAGCCCTGTGGCGACATCGAGTGTGAAGCCAACGAGTTCTGCGACTGGCCAGTCAACAGTTGCGGTGCCGATCGCTACGATGTCCCGGTTTGCACAGCCAAGCCCGACGGTTGCCCACCCAGCGCTGGCGACCCCATCTGCGGCTGCGACGGCGTGGTGTACGTCAACGACTGCGGCGCGTCCGAGCTGGGCATCGACGTTCAGGAGGCCAATGACTGCGAGGCCCCCGAGGGCCTGTTCGAGTGTGGCTTCAAGTTTTGCGACCCGACCTACAGCTACTGCCAGTTGTCCTCGTCGGACGTCGGCGGCTACCCCAACAGCTACACGTGCGTGAATCTGCCTGAGTCCTGTGCCGACGCCCCGAGCTGCGACTGCCTGGTCGACGAGCCCTGCGCCGACTTCAGCTGCGAGGCCACCCCGGATGGAGGCCTGCAGACCATCTGCCCCGGCGGGTGAAGCCGAGCTCGCGCCGACGAAGGTTGCGAGGATCAGCCGTACAACAGCCAGCTGATCACGAGATTGAGCACGATGCAGACGACCGCGCCATGCACGATGGCGCGGTTGGTTGCGATGCCCACGCCCTCGGCGCCGTCACGCTTGGCGGCACGATAGCCGTGGAAACAGGCGATGAGCGCCACGATCCAGCCGAAGATCAGGCCCTTGAGCACCCCGACCATGAGGTCGGGCAACCGCACGAACTGGCCGATCTGGCTCATGAAGGTGCCGCCGTCGAGCCCCAGCTGGAACACCGCGCCGGCATAGCTG
>CANLQR010000431.1 GCA_947492135.1 Deltaproteobacteria bacterium
AGATCGAAGTCGACAGCCTCGCTGCCGACCACCGGCTCGCCACGGTTGCCGTCGATCGTGAGCACCAACTCGGGCTCGTCCGGGTCATTGGTGTGCAGGGTGATCTCACCGCTGACCAACGATTCGTTGTCGGGCGTGTAGGACACCGCGAACAGCAGCGATCCGCCCGCGGGGATCTCGACCGCGTCGGGACAACCATCGACGGGATCTCCGCCGTCCTGGACCTCGAACTCGAACGGCGCATCGGCTTCGATGTCCCCAACCACCAGCGGCGCGTCGCCGAGGTTCTCGATCACCACGAGACTCTCGAGTCGCTCACCAGCATCGCCCCACATGTACACAGTCGTGCCGTCGACCATGACGTCGGGGGCGGCGGTCGTCGCCTTGACGTCCACTGCGACAACTTCGTCGCCGATCGCGGCGAAAAGTTCGCCGTCGTGGGTGGTCACGGCACGGAACCACCCGGCGTCCAGCGCTCCGAAGTGCGGTCGCTCTTGCTGCCGCATCCCCGCATCCGAGTGGCGCACGAGGGCGTGGACCTCGGCAGTGACTAGCTCACCGTCGCGTTCGGTCGCATCGAGCACGGCACCGGTGGTCGTGTGACTCGAGGAGAGCTCGATCGAGCCGCTTGACGCTGTGAACAGATCCCAGCCCTTGACTCCGCGCAGCACCACGGCGCCCTGGCTGGTCGCACGGACGCCTAGCGCTCCCGACTCGGTCGCCGCGGTCCCGAGGCTTGCGCCGGAACTTGGATCGAGCAGCGCGACCCCGCCCTTGCCGGCGGCCACCCATAGCCCCGCGTCGTCCAGCGCCACGCCGCGTGCGTCGCCGATCGAGCCCAGCGTGCCATCCGCGAGCAGGCTGCTGCCCGACAGCGTGAGGGTGACGACGCCGTCGGTGCCCGCAGCGGCCCAGACGGTCGTGCCGTCGGTCGCAACCCCGTGCGCTGATCCACCAACCGAGACCGAGCTGGTCACGCTCGGACCATTGAGGTCCACGGCAAGGATATCGCCCGAGAGCAGCGCGACGATCGCGACGTCATCCACAACGACCATCGCAGTACACGTGCCGTCGAGATCGGTGCTCGAGCCGCCGACGATCTCGAGAAATCCGGCACCGCAAGCAACGATCCCCGCAGTGCTCGAGGCGATCGCTTCGGCATATCCCGACATCGACTCGCCGTCGCCTGCGTTGAGCACGAAGTCGTCGTCGAAGACGTCGCCGAGGCAGCGATCCATCGGCGCTTCGGACCCCTCGGCGCCGGTGCCTGTAAATGGTGTGGTTGAGGTCGAATCACTGGACTCCGAGCCGCACGAAGCGGCGAACAGTCCAGCGAGCACGACCCAGGACAACGAAACCCACGACGTTCTCGAGTTCATGTGTGCGACGTCCACCTTCAACGGTCAGCCTTGCCCGAGTTCGAGCGGCGTCACAATGTGCAACATCCGTTGAGCTTGTCGCTCATCGGTTGGGCAAGTTGCCCGCTGGCGCGGTGTCATGCTCGAGTCCGCGAGCGAGGTTTGCAGTGGCACGCGAGTTGCTCTTGGGCGCGTCGCCGAAACTCTCGTGACGGCAGGACTCCCGCAATGCGCCGAATTTCGATGGACGTCGTTGGACTGGCCGCAGTGAGCTGCGGCGCTGCGTGTGCCGCCGAGTTCGAACCGGCGGCGCCGTGGTACATCCCCGCGGACAACGACGACAGCGCGGACCAAGGCGAGGACGACAGCGACGGTGCCGCGGAGTCCAGCGCAGGTCCATCGCCCGGCGAGGCCGAGGACGGCGGGGGCAGTGATCCGACGATGGATCCGCCGCCCAACGACGACGGCGCGGATACCCTGGGTGACGACGGCGCGGCGGAGTCGAGCGAGGTGGGCGATGGCCCCCCTGGATCGCCGTACGAGGGTGCCTGGGACATCGGTGACTGCCAGAACGACATCGCGGCGGCCACCAACCAGCCGGGCGGCACCATCGACGACATCTCGTTCACCGACCAGTTCGGCGAGCAGGTGCGCCTCTACGACTTCTGCCACAAGGCCGTACTCATAATAGAAGGCGCCTTTTGGTGAGGCGTTTGCGTCGAAGAGGCTTCCGGTCTGGAAGCCAGGTATCAGCAGTACAAGGATCGCGGTCTCATCATCATCAGCCTCTACGCGGAAAACGACTTCGCCTCGCCGCCTACGGACAGCGAACTCGCCTCGTGGGCTGACCAGTACGGCATGACCTTTCCGGTCGGCTCCGATCCGTCCTGGAACATCTACGACACGCTGTGGTCGTCGAACTTCACGCCGGTCAACATGCTGCTCGCTCCGGGGATGCTCATCGTCTCGGAGGACTATGTTTCCGATCAGGACATCGAGAGCGTGCTCCCGATGTGAGTGGCCCAGGTGAGTGCTCTGGTGTGAGTGGCCGTGCTTGGGCCGCCCGTCGCGCTGGCGCGCGGCGGCCGTGGGCACCATAGACCTCCCATGCTCGAGCCTGCGACGGCGACGTCGACACCCACCACTGCCGACGACCAGCTGCTGTGGGACGCCTACCATCGGCTGTTGCTCGGCTCCGACGTCGAGCGCCTCCGCAAGCTGCTGGTCCGCTACGACCTGTTTCGCATGGTCTCCGAGCTGCCGGGCGACATCGTCGAGTGCGGGGTCTTCAAGGGCGCGGGGCTGTTCACGTGGCTGAAGTTCCTGCACATCCACGCGCCGGGATCGGCACGACGGGTGGTGGGTTTCGACACCTTCGATGCGTTCGCCGAGTCGTCGGGGACCGACCTTCGCGCGGTCGCGGCGTTCGTCCGCGAAACCGGACACGTTGGGACCACGCCCGAATCACTGCACGCGGCGGTGGTCGCTGCAGGGATCGACCCTCGCCACTGCGAGTTGGTGGCGGGGGACGTGCGAACTTCGGCGCAGGACTACGCCCAGCGAAACCCCGGCTTTCGCATCTCGCTGCTGCACATGGACCTCGATCTCGGTGAGCCGACGTTCGCGGTCCTGAGCGCCTTGTGGCCCCGTGTCGTCCGCGGCGGCGTGGTGGTCTTCGACGAGTACGCCTCGCCGCGCTGGAGCGAGAGCGAGGGTGTCGATCGTTTCTTTGCGAACACGTCGGTGCGCCTGCGCACTCTTCCGCACGCGCGGACGCCGACCGCCTACGTAATCAAGGAATGAGCGGATTCGTGTGCGGCATTCCCACATCGGTGGAGCCCCCGCGTACAACGGTGCTGGCGCGGTGATCTGACGTCTGCGGGCAGCTATCGTGCGGTCCCCGGTGCGCCCGACGGGGTCGTGCGATCGTCGTTCCTGGTGATGCGTCTGAAGGTTGTCTCGCTGGGTCTGGTCTGCGCCGTGGGCTGTTCGAGCCCTGAAGCCGACGGGGGCGACGCGACCGCGGCGGGGTCTGGCGCGACGTCGGGCGGCGCAAGCGGGGACACCACCGAGGTCGACGCCAGCATCGGTCCGGGGGCGACGGGGTCAGACTCGTCGTCCGACGATGGGGCAACCACCGGGGAGCCTGACGAACCACCCATGCCGCCTCCGATCTGCGCGGCGCCGGTGTCGGGTCCCCTCGATCCCGGCGAGTTGCCCGACGGCTACGGCTGGACGACCGCACCCCCATCGATGGCGCTGGGCGACACCTTCTACACCTACGACGTCCGCACGAACATCGGCGCGTGCTCGACCGATCGCGTGCGCTGGCGGCTCGAGTCGGCGCCGGTCGGCGCACGCTTGGAGATCGGCGACACCTCGATCGGGCCTGGCGAGGAGTTTCAGTACGACGATGGCGGCAGCCCGCGTGAGGCCGCGAAGATCGGTTGGGATCTGTCCGCGGTCGAGCCCGGCTGCCAAGCGCTCGAGGTGCGGTGGCAAGCCTGGCGCGACTGTGGTGCCTTCGACGACGGTCAGTGGGGTCCATGGATGACCCAGCGCTACGAGGTCGCGGTGCGGGAAAACCACTGGTACTCCGGTGATCTTCACGTACACACCCGCCACTCCGAGCGCGGCGACGAGGCCGGCAGCGTCTACGACTACTACCAGCGCATGATCAACGGCGCGAGCAACGACTCGGGTCTCGACTTCGCCGACCGCCGCACGCGGTCCCTGCGGGGTCGACTGCACTGGCTGGTGTTCAGCGATCACACCAACAACGAGCTCGAAGAATGTGGGAGAAATTTCGCGTCGTGGTGCGCCGCTGGAGCCGACGCCCAGGCTGCGACCGGCCGCGAGGTCGCGCGCTCGATCACCGAGTCCGATCCGACGGTCTTGCTCGTGGTCGGCAGCGAAATTTCGAACAAGTTCGACGGTCACCTCGGGTTCTTGCCGCGCAACCCATTTCCTGGGCATCCGGTCTATGCGCCGGACGTGGTCGATGGCGCGACCGACTACGACCTCGACGTCGGGTTTGGTCCCGGCGTCTTTCGTGAGCGATGGGTGGATGGGGCTGCGACCAACCAGGAGGAGATCGATCTGATTCACCAGATGGGGGGTCTTGCGATCGTCAATCACGAGAGCGCCCCGACGTTCTGGATCGAGTACGACTGGACCAGCCTCGACTTCGACGGACTCGAGGTGTGGAACGGGGGAAATCGTCACGATCGTTTCGACGACGGTGCCTACCACGGCGGCATCGATCTCAACGATCTCACCGAGAACGACCGACTCGAGACCGAGCTGCCCGAGGATCCGATCGAGCGATCATGGGTCGGCATGCTCAAGCATGGTCGCTGGCCGATGGTGCTGGTCGGTGGTAGCGACGTCCACGACTTCAACGAGGTCGTCTGCGAAGGGGGCCCGTGCGACCCGACCAACGCCGAGATGGCGTCACCCACCACCTCGGTGTGGGCTCCCGAGTTTGTGTGGACCAACGGCCACAGCGGGGTGTTCGATGGCCTCGCGGCCGGGCGTGTGGTCATCCACGATCGCAGCAACTTCATCGATCTCCGCGTGGTCCATGCGGACGCCGAGCATGTCTTGGGGGATACCGTTGGTGGCTATGTCGCAGGGGCTCCGCTGCACCTGCGTGCGTTCGGCAGGGTCTCGTCGTACGTCGATGGGGACAATCGCGTGCTGCTCATCCTCGGGACCTCGGGCGACGCCGATGACCGCCGCGTCGACGTGTTGTACGACTCGCAAGACGATGCGCATTTTGTGACGCCGCTGCAGGGCAAGGACCACATGCGCTATATCCGGGCCGACTCCAGCTTCGACCGCGAGATCGAGATCACCCTCGACGTCGAGCAGCTCGGGGAGGCCGGCCGCTATTTCATCTGGGCGCAGTTCGTACCATGGCACAATCCGTTGTACCTGGACGGCAACGGCCAAGACATGGCCCAGACCGGCGCGATTCGGATCAGCGCCGAGCCCTAGTGCGCCGGTTCGACCCGCAGCACACCCAGGCGGGTGCCCCAGGCGAATACCGCGTCGATCGCCTCGCTCGCGTGCCGTTGGCGACGCTCGCGATCCCAGCCGTGGGCCTCGGCGAGGTCGACGAGCTCGCGGTGTCCGCCCAGCTGCACACCCTCGGGCACCTTGGGGGGCCGCTGCACGCTCAGCATGGGCAGTGAGATCGGCGGCTGCGGGTCGTCGATGTAGGCGGGATCGAGACAGCTCGAAAGATCGCTGGTGGTCATCACGCGCGACGACAGCGGCTCCAACCCCCACTTGCGGGTGATCGTCGCGACCACCGAGACGTGATCGAACTGGGTGGAGTTCACGCAGCCGCGCCGCGTGCGGGCCCCGACCACGACCGCAGGCACGCGGAACCCGAGCTGACGAAACTCTGGCCGCTCGTCGTCGGTCTGCGGCGGCGATACGTGGTCGAAGAACCCGCCGTGTTCATCATAGGTGATCACCAACAGCGTATTGTCCCACGCAGGGCTCTGCGCCAGCGCTGCGTAGACCGACGCGATGAACGCCTGACCCAGCATCGGATCGCACGGTGGGTGATCGTCGGTGCCGATGTTCTCGCCGAAGGTGAACACCGGATCCACCATGCTGAAGCTCGGCAGAGTGCCTTTGGCGGCGGCCTCGAAAAAGTCCGACATCGTGCCAAACCCCTCGGTCTTGCCGTAGGAGAACGCGAATGGGAGCCCGGCATTGTAGTAGACGTTGCTGATGCCTGCGTCGTCGAGCCGGTCGAAGATGCTGGGTTGCTCACTCACGGGGTCGTTGGTCATCAATCCATGCGAGGTGCCCAGGTTGAGATGAAACCGATTGGGCCAGGTGGGGCCCA
Organism: Deltaproteobacteria bacterium; assembly: GCA_947492135.1. Taxonomy (GTDB): domain Bacteria; phylum Myxococcota_A; class Polyangia; order Nannocystales; family Nannocystaceae; genus Xiheibacterium. The sequence goes on from CANLQR010000431.1 coordinate 6,223, forward strand.
TGACCGAGGCAAACCACCGGTCGCACAGCGCGTAGCTGTCGGCCAGGGCGTAGCTCGCGGGCAGTCGAGCACGGTCGTAGTAGCCCATGATCTGCGCGGGGTCGGGGGCGCCCTCGCCGGCGAAGGACGTGACGAACCCGTCGTTTGCCCCCTGGTTCCACTGGGCACGAGAGCCGTCCCAGCTGTGCGAGGGATCGGTCTCGACATTGACGTTGCCCAGAGCAAAGACCGCGACGGCGTCGCCGTTGCCCGCAGGGTTGCTCTCACGTCCGGTGAGCCCATCGACCAGTCGGCCCTCGAGCAGCGACAGCGCTCCGAACATGTGGTCGAACGAGCGGTTCTCCATCATCAGCACGACGATGTGGTCGATCGGACCGAAGAGCTCCTCGAAGCTCGCCGTCGCGGCGGACTCACAGTCGGACTGCGGCGGGCCGTCGCCGGTCGAGCTGCTGCCGTCGCTGCTCCCGCTGTCCGAGGAGTCGGCGGAGCTGGTCGAAGGCTGACCGGACGTCGCCATCGCGCCGGTGGACTCGCTGGTCCCGCTCTCGGTGCCCTGTGCACCGCCGTCGTCAGTGCGACAGGCCGCGCCGGCGATCCCAAAGGCCCCCAGGCCATGCAGCGCCTGGCGGCGCGACCACAACCGGCGAATGTCTCGGAGCGTGCGGCGGTTCATCCATCGTGAGACTAGCCGAAAAAAAG
>CANLQR010000432.1 GCA_947492135.1 Deltaproteobacteria bacterium
TGGCCGCGATGTATCGCCGCGGCTACGCCTTCGAGACCTGGGCGATCGCCATCCGTGCCGCCCCGGTGCCCAAGCAGCTCAAGGCCAACACCGAGGCTTGGTTCGCCTACAAGGACCAGGTCGACATGTTCGCGGCGCAAGCCGAGACCAAGGCGATCGCGCTGTACGAAGAGACCGTCAAGCGCAGCAAGGAGTTCAGCGTCGCCAACGACTGGACCGGGTCGGCTCGCGAGCGACTCAACATTTACAAGCCCGAGCAGTACCCGCTGCTCCGCCAACCCGCGCTCGAGCTCGAGCTCCAGGATCTGAGGTGATCGCCATGCGTAGCCCAATCAGATGGATGACATGGACGCTCGGGGTGACGCTCGGCGTGATCCCGGCCTGTAAATCGCCGGAGTCGACCGAAGTGCCTGACGACGGAGACACCGCGGCCCTCGAACGGCTCGAGGCTCGGGATCCCGCGAACCCGGCGCCGGCGGCGGGCGCGACCGCCCCGGTCGCAGCCGGCAAGGCCAAGCCCGTTCCCACGGTGCGCGACCGCGATCCGGAAGAAGAGCGCAAGAAGCTCGCGCTTTCCCACGAGCGCAGCGCCCAGGCGGCGAAGCATCTCGCCGGCGGTCGCTTCGTCGAGGCGATCGACCACTGTCGCCAAGCCCTGAAGATCCACGAGCAGAACGTCGAGGCGATGCTGGTGATGGGCGAGGCCTACTATCGACAACAGAAGTTCGAGTTGGTGCAGGCCGTGACTTCCAGCGCACTTGCCGTCGACGAGAAGGTCCGCACGGGTCAGGAGACCAGCCGCGCGCACAATCTCAAGGGCTTTGCCTACGTGCAGATGGGCCAGGACAACCTCGCGACCCAGGCGTTTCGCATGGCCGCCGAAGCCGACGAGAAGAACGCTTCGGCCTGGAACAACCTCGGCACGCGATACATGCAGGCCGGCGACATCGCGACGGCCAAGCAGTGCTTCGGATACGCGCTCGAGCTCGATCCTCGGTTCGCCAAGGCCCACGTGAACATTGGCGCTGCGCTGCGCGCCGACGGCAAGCTCGAAGACGCCGAAAAGTCGTTGCAGGTCGCTCTCAAGCTCCGACCCAACTATCCTGAGGCCTACTTCAACCTCGGCCTGCTGTATCTCGACGCCGAGCCGTATCCTGGACTCGAGACCACTGCCCGACTCGAGAAGGCGATCGGATATCTGACGAAGTACCGCGAGCTGGCGATCGCCGACGGGCCCGAGGGTCCGAGCGCCGCAGGTACGAAGAAGGGCCCGAAGGTCGCGTTCGGTCCCGCTGCGGTGAGTCAAGCCCGCGCGGACGACTACATCCGCGTCGCGAAAAAGGGCATCGACCGCGAGCAGCGACGCGTCGAGCGCGAGAAGACCCGCAGCGAGAAGCCCGTGGAGCCTGCTCCGAAGCCGCCCGCAACGGTGGATGACCCCGCCGAGCCGGCGACCGCCGACGCGGCACCCAATGGTGGCGGTTTGACCGGCGAGGGGCAGGGCGATCCACCAGCGAACCCAGCACCCACCAAGCCGTTGACCCCCACCAAGCCCGGGGGCAAGCCGTCGACGACGACTCCGCCCGACGCTGCGGCGCCGAGCCCAAGCACACCAAGCACACCGAGCCCGAGCACGCCGAGCCCGAGCACGCCGAGCCCCACCAAGCCGAGTCCGGTCACGCCGAGCCCCGCCCCCGCCACGCCGACACCGATCGCCAAGCCGGCTCCCGCCAAGCCGACGGCGCAGTCGCCGGCAGCCAAGCCGGTCGCGCCGACCCCCATCGCCAAGCCCACCGAGGCCCCGAAGACGGCCGCACCGTCGCCTTCGCCACCGGTCTCCCCACCAAAGTCGTCGCCCCCATCGGCACCACCCCCGACTCAACCGCCGACCCCCTCTGCGAAACCCGCCGCACCCGCACCGCAAAAGCCGGCCGTTCAGAAACCAGGTGCGCCGAAGTCGGCAGCGTACTGTGATCGCCGCAGCACACCTGCGCCAGACGATCCCGTTTCCGCAGCGGGGAACCCGCGGCGATGCGTGGACACTCACGCACTCGCGCACGCTCGACGACCCACGCAGCGGACGACTCCGGTGACGACATGACGATGCGAACCCACAGTCGCCCGCACGACGCGTCTGACGCTGCATTGGCCGCGTCGGCTCGTGGCTCGCAGCCCGCTCACAAGCGTGCAGCTTGGTTCTTGCGGTGCGCAGCCGCGCCTAGCACATCGTCTTGGACTCGCACGCATCTTCCCTTGGCATCGCTCATCCTTTTGGCTACAGTGCTCGCCTCCAAGCCCGTGTACGCCTACGCACCACCGGCCACGGATGCACCGAGCGTGTCGAAGCCCTCGCCGAAATCGGGTCCCGCACCCACGCCTGTCCGACCCAAGGGCGCCACGACCACGGCGGACCCGGCGTCGGGGCCGAGTTCACCACCGGTTTCGGCTGCGCCCAAATCCGCCGCCCCTGCACCGGCGGCGCGCGCAGCAGCGGGCGCCAGCGCCGGGCCGAAGGCGGCCGCCAAGTCAGGTCCCAAAGGCCCCGCAAAGCCCCCCAAGGGCGGAAAAAAGGCGATCTCCATCGAAGACGAGTTCCTCATCGAAGGCAAGCTCGAGAAGCCCAACGCCTACTACATCCTTCGTCGATCGTCGGTCGATTTCGATTGGGCGCGCCTCGGCGCAACCTTCTCACCTTTGGTGCTTGAGTCCGTACAGGATCCTTTGTTCTAATCCGTGTCGAGGTGGCCCAAGGCCACCTCGCCCCGAACGGAAAAAACGTTCGGGGTCTTCGGGGTGACGCGATCGCTCTGGTTTCGGCCTGCGGCGCCAAAAGCCGAGACGAGAACTTTCGCCAACCTCAGCCCATTTCGGGCAAGATGCAAATCCACACTCACTGAACAGCGAAACCACTGCCGGGTCTCATCAGACGTGCATCCGGCACAAAGCGGGGCCTCGCCCCGTTCGAGGAGGAGGACGACAAGTCATGGGCGGTCAACCATTTGCGGAGTTCTACCAGGACGGCGGGTTCTGGATGCACTTCATCGCGCTCTCTGCCGTACTCGGCGCGGGCGTAACCATCGAGCGTTTCATCTTTCTGTTCTTCCGTTTCAACATCAACGGAGCTCAGTTTTTCAACCAGATTCAAAAACTGGTGATGGCCAACAACATCGACCGTGCGATCAAGCTGTGCAACGCCGCCGACAAGGCTGCGCTTGCTCGCGTGATCAAGGCGGGTCTCACTCGCGCGAACAAGAGCGAAGCTGAGATCGCTGCGGCGATGGAAGAGGCGCTCCTCGAGGTCAGCCCGGCGATCTCGAAGCGACTCTCGATGATGCCTGCGGTCGCGAACATCGCGACGCTGCTCGGCCTCATCGGAACCATCGACGGCATGATTCAGGCGTTCCGCGCGGTAGCCACGGTGGCTGCCGATCAGCGCGCAACGGCCCTCGCCAAGGGCATCGGTATCGCCATCAACACCACCGGCTTCGGCCTGATGGTCGCGATCCCACTGCTCTCGGTCCACATGTTCATCTCCAGCCTCGCCAAGAAGGTCTCGGACGAGTGCGATCTGTACTCGTCGAAGCTCGAGAACCTCCTCGCAAGTCGCGTGCGGCATGGGTGAGTGACGCCTTCCCGTCGACGTCGACGGGGCGCCGACTCAACCTGAGAAAGGAGGAGGACCATGGGCCGCAAGAAATTTGAGGAAGAAGAGATCGAAGCGAACCTGCTTACGGTCATGAACATCATGCTCCTGTTGATTCCTGCCTTGCTCCTGGCGATGGAGATCGCTCGCATGGCCGCGATCGCGGTGTCACCACCAAAGTTCGCTGCGACTGCGGATGACAACAAGGAGGACGAGAAGAAGGAGAAGCCGCTGAACCTGAAGGTCTTCATCATGGAAGACGGCTATCGGGTGAGCGCTTCGGGGCAGCAGGCGGGAGCAGAGGCGGGTAAATCGGCGGACTCCAACTCGCCGACGATCGCGCTTGCCAAGCCTGGCACGTCGCTCGAAGACTTCGACCGCTACGACTACACGTTGCTGCAGGCCGAGGCGCGTAAGTACAAGGATCTGTTCCCCCACGAGAACGTCGTGACGATCAGTGCGGAGAACAGCATTCCGATGCAGGTCCTGATCAACACCATGGACGCGATGCGTGGCAACGATTGCAAGCTCATCGGAGCCATGACCCTCAACGAAGAGGTCCCGCCAGAGTGCATGTTCTGGCAGGCCATCGTCGAAGCAGGAGCGGGGTGAAGCATGTCTGCTGAATCCGATGAAGCGTTCCTCGCCCGAAAGGCCGCAAAGCGACAAAGTCGCCGCGGTTTTGTCGAAGAGAAGGCGATCCTCGGTATGACGTCCCTGATGGACGCCATCACGATCATCGTCGTCTATCTGCTCAAGAACTACGGCTCCGACCCGGTCGTCATTGCGCCGACGCAGGGACAGAAGGTGCCGTTGTCTCGGGCTGACACGCCCATCCAAGATGGCGTTCCGATCTACGTCAGCCAGAAGTCGATCACGCTGGCGGAGAAGCGCGTCGTCCAGATGGACGAGACCGGGGAAATCGACCCTTCAGCCCTGCAGGGGCACCTCATCGGCCCGCTGTATGACCTGTTGGCCGAAGAGGCTGACAAGGCCAAGCAGATGGCCGAGGGCAAGGGCGAGGAGTGGGAGGGTCGCGTCATCCTCATCGGTGACCAGAACCTCAAGTTCTCGGTCCTCGTCGACGTGATGTACACCGCAGGGCGCGCGGAGTTCCGCGAGTACGCCTTCTGCGTGGTGCAGCAAGGGGGCTAGCGCTCCGCGATCGCCAAGCACGTCTGAGAAGAGCCGGGTCCCTTTTGGGGGCTCGGCTTTTTTCGTTTGGAACTTCGAGCATCGCCCGAGGTCGATCGTGGACACGAAGGACCACGATCCGATGGCGAAGAAGACCACCGACGAGCCCGAGACCGAAGCGAATCTGCTGCCGATCATGAACATCATGCTGCTGTTGATCCCGGCGTTGTTGCTGGCGATGGAGGTCGCGCGGATGGGCGCGATCTCGATCTCGCCGCCGATGCACGCGAAGGGGGGCGAGACCGAGAAGCCACCGCGGAAACCCGCCCAGCAGCTGCGGGTGTTCGTGGCCGAGGATGGCTTCGTGTTGTCAGGGACCGACAACGCGGGTGAGCCCCTGCGGATCGCGCTGACGGACGACCGCAAGGACCTGCTCGATCCCTCGCGCTACGACTACGCGGCGCTCGAGCAGCACGCCGTGCGTCTGCGTGCCGCGCAGTACGAGCCGATCGTGCGTGTGGATGCCGAGGGGTCGATTCCGATGTCGGCGCTGGTCGCGACCCTCGATGCGCTGCGGGGCACAGGTTGTCGGATGGCGGGGCTGGCCGCGGGTGAACAGCCGCCGCCAGAGTGCCTGTTTTGGTCGGTCGTGATGGAACCCGGCGTGGGTCAGGGGTAGTCCGCGACACATAAACGTGACCCGACGAAGTGCCCCATGCGACAATCTGTCGCGGGGGCTGCGCAGGTGAAGGAGGGGTGTACGGAAAACCCTGTTTCGCGGCAAGATGGGGGGTCAGATTGGTGCTTCAGCCTGTCCGAGTTATGCTGATGTTCCAGGGGCCTGGGTCACGCCAAGGGCGGTCGGGCTAGACTCCGTTCCTCACGAAGCTCCGAAATCGATGAAGCCTGCACCCCCAGCTCGGACGAAGGTACTGCGCGTTGCAGTCGTGCAGGACGGGTTGGTCTGCGACGAGGTCCATCAGAGTCGCGCCGCAGCGCTGAGCTTTGGCACCGACTTCCGCAACGACGTGATGTTGTTCGGTGGTACCGCACCGCTGCGGCACACGATCTTCGACTTCCGGCAGGGTCGCTATTTTCTCGATCTCCCGGCATCGGCGCGCGGCAAGCTGTCGCTCGGCAACAAGGCGATCACCGTCGGAGCGCTACGTCAGCAGCTCGGTGGTGGGGATCGCCTGCGGGTGGTGCTCGACCCTCGGGCCAAGGGCAAGCTTGTGATCGGCGAGACGACGATCCTGTTCCAGTTCACCACGCCCAAGCCGATTCCCGCCAAGCTTCCGTTCCCGAGCGAGTTCACGGCGCGTGCCCTCGATGCGTTCTCCCAGCTCGATCGGTACACGATGGCGAGTTCCGCGGCCACGCTCGGCAGCTTCTTCATCTACGAGGGCTGCCAGCCTCGCAAGGACGAACTCGACCTCGAGTCGATCGACGAGCGATTCCATACGGCGATGGGGATCGTCGAGAAGAAGGAAGAAAAGCCGGCTCCCGAGGAAGAGAAGGACGAGCTCGCCAAGGAAGAGGAAGACGAGAACGCCGTCGAGAAGGAAAAGCCCAAGGAAAAGCCCAAGGTCCTCACCGACAAGCCGCAGAAATTTTCCGACAAAGCCATGGCCGAGGCCCGCTCGGTCGGCGTCGCGCGGGTGCTCGGGACCTACGGTGGACCGGGCGAGGGCACTGTGTTCGACGTCATCAACAGCACCGAGAACAACCTCGGCGAGCTGTTCGACCAGGGCATGACGACCACCGTGCTTGCCGACGGCGGTGACATCAGCCCCTTCGTACCCGGCGGTACCGGGATCAGTGCCTCGGGGGCAGCAGTCCAGACCGCAGGCTTCGAGACCGGCTCGGGTCCCGCACTCGAGCGCAAAGACGACAAGAGCGAGCGCAAGATCGCGGGTGTCACCAAGGCGACCAACACCGACGTATTCGGCGACGTCGACAAGACGTCGATCAAGGCGGCGATCAAGCACCGCACCAGCGCGCTGCAGCATTGCTACAACAAAGCACTGCGCACGCAGCCGGACCTCGCGGGCAAGATGACCTACACCATCTCGATCAGCGTGATGGGCTCGGTCACCAAGGTCTCGATCGAGGAGGATTCCGTGGGGTCGGACTCGGT
>CANLQR010000433.1 GCA_947492135.1 Deltaproteobacteria bacterium
AGCGCGTCGATCCGGTGCCCGCAGCAGTCGAGGACCCCAAGCCCACGCCGGCCGAGCCTGCTGCCCCGGCGGTGACCGAACCTGCCGTCGAGCCGGGACCCGCGGCCCAGGACCCGGTGGTCCCACCGCCGCAGCCGGTGCTCGTGCCCGACACTCGCGCGCTATCGTTGCAGATGCGGTAGCAGCCCAAGCGTGCTTGGCTTGGCGTCGCTCTCGCCGTCCGCGCGCTGTCGTGCTGCGCGGCGTCGTGGTAGGCCTTGCTCATGCGGGGCTCGCACTGGCGCGCGGCACTGGCGATCACGGTCGTCGTGAGCGGTTGCGTCGACACCGTCGGGCCCGAACGCGCCATCGACGGCCAGCAGCTCTACGAGAACTACTGCGCGCGGTGTCATGGCGTCGATGGCCGCCCAGTGCCAGAGCAACCCCAAGCCCGCGATCTCAGCAACCGCCGCATCGTCGACACGCTGGGTGACGAGGCGATCTCGGTGGCCATTCGCATGGGGCGCCCGCCCACGATGCCGGCGTTCCGCGACGAGTTCACCGAGGCATCGCTGATGGTGCTCGTCGCGTACGTGCGCAGCCTCTCGGGTTCGCCGGGCTCGCGCGCGCCTGATGCGGGTGGTGCGTCGCCGCCGTGAGCCGGGCACCGTCGACGCAACCCCGCGGAGCCTCGGTGACCGACGATGCGTCGGGCGAGCTGGAGTTGGTCTGGCGCGGCAAGTATGACGGCGATGGAAACCGCGTGCGGGTGCCCCCGCGCTCGGTCGCGCTGACGCCGATCGAGCGCCACGGCTCCCCGGCCGAGCCTCACGGCGAGCTGGTTTGGGGCGACAACCTCGACGCGCTCGACGCCTGGCTGCCACAGCATCGCGGCGGTGTTGATCTCGTCTATATCGATCCACCGTTTTCCACCGGCAGTGACTTCCCGGTGCTGATCCGAGCGCGCGACCAAGCGGGCCTGGTGCGCGCGGTGGCCCAGCCGGCCTACACCGACCGCTGGCCGGGCGGTGCCGCGGCGTACCTGGCGATGCTGGCTCCTCGGCTCGAGCGGATCCATGCGCTGTTGACCCCGCACGGTAGCCTCTATGTGCACGTCGATCCGACCTTGGGACACGCGGTTCGGCTCCTGCTGGACGAGGTCTTCGGTGCGGCGGCGTTCCAGCGGGAGATCATCTGGAGGATCGGCTGGGTCTCGGGATTCAAGACCCGTGCACGCAACTGGATCCGCAATCACGACACGATCTTGTTCTACGCCAAAGACCCCAAGCGGATGCGCTTCAACAAGGTCTATGTGCCGCATCTCGAGGGCTACGTGCGCCGCAGCGGTGCGCCTGCGAAGGCCCCGGGGATGGCCGTCGACGACGTCTGGAATGCGGGATCGGGCGACCTCGCGCTGCGTGGTACCGACGCCCTCGACTCGATCCAGATCAAGAGTTTTTCTCGCGAGAAGACTGGCTACGCCACGCAGAAGAACGAGAGCCTCTTGCGCCGGATCATCGCCGCGTCGTCGAACCCCGGTGACCTCGTGGTCGATGCGTTCAGCGGGGCCGGAACCACGGCTGTGGTCGCAGCGGCGATGGGCCGGCGGTTCTTGGCCTGCGATGTCGGTGCGGCGGCGATCCAGTTGACCCGTGCGCGGCTCCTGGGCACGGTGCCCCACTGCGCGTGGACCCTCGCGACGACCCGCACGATTGGCATGCCCGATCCGGCGCCGAGCCCTGCGCAGGTCGAGAAGACCGGGACCCGCCGTTGGCGGATCAGCACCCGGGGCCGCAGCGATACCGAGAGCCTCACATCGACCTTCGGGCACGTTGCCAACGCGCCGTCACTGGTGCTCGAACTCGACATCGGGTCGGATCTCCACGCGACGATCGCGGTGGTCGACGTCGACACGGCCTCGCGTGCGCCGCTCGGATCCGAGGTCCGCAATGCGCTGAGCGCTGGCGTTGACCCGGTGCTCGAGTGCGCGGTCGACTGGGCGGTTTCCGACGACGTTCTGCGCCCCAGCGAGGTCAGGCTCGCCGACGCCGAGCGAGCCGCCGCGCGCAGCTTCTCGTCGCCGGGGCCGCTGGACGCCAACACGCGCGTCGCGATCGCGGTGGTCGACTTGACGTTCGCGCGGGTGCGCGTCGACCTCGAGATCGAGCGCGGACGCACCTGGCGCGTCCGTGCGTCGTCGCGGTGATCTGTCCACGGTCGCGCGCGACAGCGACGGCGCCCGATCCTAGACCTCCGGGATCTCGAACGCCTGATCCCCGAGCTTGAACGTGGGTCGCGCGGCCCCAGGGGCCCAGACAATCCACTCCGCCACCTCGGCCTGGGCGCGGTTGCCGAAGCGCGCGGCGAGCGGACGCCCGAGACCGCTGGACCCGACCGTACACCGCAGCCCCAGCTCGCGGTCCTCGACCAGTGTCGTGGGATCGAGCAGGACGTCACGCTCGTCATCGAGCCGTAACCACAGGGCACCCGCCGCATCACAGCGGGCGGCGATCACCCGCAGCGGGGTGTCGTCGAGCGTCACATAGCAAAACTGGTGGCCAAGGCGGACGATCGGCTCGCCGCCATCGGAGAGATCGAGCCCGAGCGTGAGCGCGCGCGCCAACCCTGCATGCGTGACCAACTCGTCTCCGAACCACCAGGATCCGCTCGCGGAGCGCCGCAGCGGCACGCCGCGCCGCATGCGCTCGAGGGTCTCTGCGTCGATCGAGCCGGGCATGGCGTCGCTTCGAGTGTGGCACCGCGGCGGCCGGTTTGCCACGCAGCCGCCGGCCGTGCTAGTTCGGCGACGAGAAACCCATGAGTCTCGTGGTCGCCGAATCCGTTTCGCTTGCGTTCGGCAAGAAGGAACTCCTCGCCGGCCTCGACCTGCGGATCGCGGCGGGGGATCGCGTTGGCCTCATCGGCCCCAATGGTTCGGGCAAGAGCAGCCTGCTGCGTTTGTTCGCCGGCGATATGAAGCCCGACGGTGGCACCATTCGCACCCGCAAGCATCTGCGGACCGGCTATCTGCCGCAGGATCTCGACGTTGTCGGCGGCCGCACGCTGATCGCGTCGGTGCTCGAGTCGGTGCCCGGCCGATCCGAGCTCGACGCCGAGTGCAAACGCGCCGAGCAGGAGTTCGCCGCCGCCGAGGCCGACGGCGATGAGGACCGGATCCTCAATGCTGCTGAGGTCATCGGCGAGCTCCATGGGCGCATCGCTTCGTTCGAGCAGGACTACTCCGAGCACCAGGCCCGGCGGATCCTCGATGGTCTCGGGTTCGCCAACGCCGACGCAGAACGTGACCTCGGCGAGTTCTCGGGTGGCTGGAAGATGCGCGCCGCACTCGCAGCGCTTCTGTTTCAGCGGCCCGAGTTGCTGCTGCTCGACGAGCCGACGAACCACCTCGATCTGCCTACGGTCGCGTGGTTCAGCGAGTTCTTGCGCAGCTACCCGCATGGGTTCGTGCTGATCTGCCACGACCGCGAGTTTCTCGACGAACAGATCGAACGCGTCGTCTCGCTCGAACCCGAGGGCGTTCGCCAGTATCGAGGCGACTACGAGGCGTATCTCAAGCAGCGCGCCGAAGAGGAGATCGTCCTGGCGAACCAGGCTCGCAACCTAGCTCGCGAGCGTGAGAAGGCCGAGCAGTTCATCGAGCGATTTCGGGCGCAGGCCAACAAGGCCAAGGCCGTGCAGAGTCGCGTCAAGCAGCTCGCGAAGATGGACGAGGTCCAGACCCTCGTGCATCGCGAGACGATGCGATTCCGCTTTCCTGTGAGCGAGCGATCGGGCGGCGAACCGCTGCGGATCGAAGGGTTGCGCAAGGTCTATGGCGACCACGTCGTGCTGCGCAGCGTCGACCTCCGGGTGTCCCGCGGTGATCGGATCGCGATCATCGGAAAAAACGGTGCCGGCAAGACGACGCTGCTCAAGATGATCGCCAACGAGCTGCCGGCTGATGGCGGCAGCGTGCAGCTGGGTCACAAGGTCAAGGTCGGCTACTACGCCCAGCACCACGCCGACACGTTGGATTCGCGCCGCACCGTGCTCGAGACGGTGAACACGCGGGGCGATGTCTCGAATACCCGCCTGCGCACGATGCTCGGCGCGTTCTTGTTCCACGACGAAGACGTCGACAAGCCGGTGGGGGTGCTCTCGGGCGGCGAGCGGGCCCGGGTTGCGCTGGCCCGACTGCTGGTCGAGCCCGGCAATCTGGTGCTGATGGACGAGCCCACCAACCACCTCGATCTCGCGTCGAGTGAGGCCTTGGCCGAGGCGTTGACGACGTTCGATGGCACCTTGGTGTTCGTCAGCCACAACCGCAGCTTCGTGCGGCGTCTCGCGACCAAGATCTGGAATGTGGAAGGCGGCGGCGTCGAGACCTATCCGGGCACCCTCGACGAGTACATCGATAGCCACCGTGGATCCGTCGCCGAGCCCCGCAGCTCAGGCAAGCCGAGCAAGACCGAGGCTGTGCGCGAATCGGCTGGGCGCGCGCCCGCTGCTCGACCCGGTGCAGTCGTTGCATCCGGGGCCGGCCAACCCGCCGCCGCGGCGCGTTCGCGTGAGGACGAAAAGGCCAGAAAGCGGACCGAGGCCGAGCACCGTGGGCAGCGCAACCGCACCCTTGGCCCGCTGCGCACCCGCGTACAGCAGCTCGAGGCCGCGATCGAGCGGCTCGAAGCCGCCCAGCGCGAGCGCAACCTCGAGCTGGCCAAGGCCGAGGTCTATGCCGACGCGCCGCGCCGCAACACGCTGCTTGGGGAGTATCAGCGCGACGCGGACGCGCTGTCCGACGCGACCGAGGCCTGGGAGCTGGCGAGCGCCGAACTCGAGACGCTACAGGCGCAGCAGGGCGCGTCCTAGCGGCACTGGGGCACTTCGTCGCGTGGCGGGAGCTGCGAGCGAGGCGGTGTCTTCGGGGCTCACTTCTTGAGCCGCTTGAGCTGGGACCGAACGTCGCCCGCGTAGCGGCCATCGGGCGCCAGCGCGAGGTATTTTTCGTAGGCAGCTGTGGCGTCGGCTTTCTTGCGGCGGTCCTGTTGAAGTACGCCGATCGTCAGCCAGCAGTCGGCGATCTCTGCGGCGGCCTGCGTGCACTGGATCGCGGTGGCGAGCGCGGCGTCGGCGTGCCCGAGCTCGAGCTCGATCTGGGATAGCAGCAGCAGCGCGTCGGCTTGAGCCGGTGCGGTGATGAGGATCTCCTGTAACAGCGTGCGCGCCTCGGCGAGCTTCTTGCGCTGCGAGCCACCTTTGGCGGCGACATACAACGAGCGCGCCTCGTCGAGACGTGCGCTGGTCTCCGCGTCGGGGGCTGGCCGAGTCGCGACTCCGGGCACGGGCGCGGTCGGTGCGGCGGTGCCGGGACTCGGGGCCGCGGCCGCTGGGATTGGCGCGGGGGTGGACGGAGGCGTCGGCACGCCCGCGACCACCGGTGTCGGGGTCGCAAGCTCGGGCGTCACCGGTTTTCCACCGGGGACCTCGGGGGCTGGCGTTCCTGGTGCCGTCGGTTCGGCGGCGGGCTTCGGTGCGACGGCCTTGGCCTCGGGCTTCTTCTCGTCTGGCGCCACGCTGCCACCACGAACCTCGGCCGCGAGGTTCGTATCATCGACCGCGGGTGTGCTCGGGAACAGTTGGGCACGAAATACCCACCCGCCGATCGCCACCATCACCGCAGCACCGATCAAGATCGGTCGCCACGGGATCGGTCGTGCGGCCGGCGCGAACACAGCGGCGCCGCCGTCCATCGCACCATCGGCGTACTCGTCACCTTCGTCGAAGTCATCGTCGCCGCCAAGGAAATCGCGGTCGAGCGCCGAGGCGGCTGCTGGATTCGCGCGGCGCGGCGCGGGCGGCAGATCAAAGTCGTCCGGCACGCTCGTGGCTCGGCCCGCGAGCACCTCCTCGAGCTCGGCGTCGAGCTCCCCATCGTCGAAGCCGACATCGTTGGCTGCCGGTCGCGGTTCTTCGGTCATCGCTGCCGGCGCGGGAATCATCGGGGCCGCGGTCGCTGGGCCACCCATCGCGGCCCGCTGGGCCTCGGCCTCGATGGCCTCGCGGATCGCCGCCGCGCTCGCCTTGATCCGAGTCATGCGCAGCGCGACCTCGTCGATTTGCGGCTCGGGGCTGCGGGTCGCGGGCATCGGCGCCGGTGCGAGCGAGACCGGCTCTGAAGCCGTCGACGGCGCGTGCGTGGGCGCGGCGTGAGCGGGTGCGGCCGTCGCAACCGCAGCGGGCACCACGGTGTGCGTGGGTGCGGGTACGGGTGTCGCGTAGGTCGCAGGCTGGGTTGCGGCCAAACCCGAAGGTGTCGCCGGGTTTGCCTCCGAAAGCCACGGTGGTGGCGCCCACGCACGTGGTACCTCGGAGTTCGCCTCGGCGACAGTCGCTGCGACGGGCTGGTGCAGCGAGCCATCGACGGTCGTCGTGCTCGGATGCCCAGCGTCGTCGCGGGTCTCAGTTCGGATTGGCGCGTCAACGACCGTTCTCGGCGCGGCCGGGCGCAATGCACCCGATGCCACCACCATCGTCGAGCTACGCGGTGCTGCGACCGGTGGCGGTGCCGCGACCGCGGGCGCTGCGGTGGCCCCCGGCTGCTGGCTCGCGTCGAGCCATTCGCCGCAGTATCGGCACTTCACGGCCGCGTCTTGAATCGGTTCCGCGCAAAATGGACAGGCTTTCACGGCGATTCGACCTTAGCACACGCTCTATTGCTCTGTGCCATCGAGGCGCAAGGGCGACCGCGAGGGAGATTTCGTCGCGTGCGTCGCCACCACCGGCCAAGGGCAGCCACAGGCGGCAACACGGCCCGCAAAGGGCCCAAGAACCCCATAATCGGCGATTCCTGGTCCACGTTGAGCGGCCGCGGCCGGGCCGCGCGCCGTGGCTCGACGCGGCCAATACGACCGTCTGGATCAAGCGTGACG
>CANLQR010000434.1 GCA_947492135.1 Deltaproteobacteria bacterium
ATCACCCACAACGGATCACCGAGCACCTCGAGGCCGTCGATGGATGCGATGCCTTCGCGGATCGTGTTCGCGGTGGCGAGGATCTTTGCCGTCGCGTCGAGATAACCGCTGCGCCCCACCGACACCAGGGCGGCCCAGCATGCGGCCGACAGCGCGCCTGGGCGACTGCCGGCGAACGTGGGTGACATGTACATCCCGCCGGGCCAATCGGTGGCCGTGAAGAACTGATAGCGGCGTAGCCCCGCGGATCGGTACAGCACGACGCTGGTGCCTTTGGCGGCGTAGCCGTACTTGTGGGTGTCGGCGGAGATCGACGTGACCCCGGGCAACGCAAAGTCGAACGCGGGCACCGGGAACCCGAGCTCACGGGCAAACGGGAGCACGAAACCACCGAGGCAGGCGTCGGTGTGAAACCCAATCTTGTGCTCACGAGCGAGCTCGGACAGCTGGGTGATCGGATCGATGGTGCCGTGGGGGAACCCGGGCGCCGAGCCCACCAGACAGATCGTGTTGCGCCCGATCGCCCGGCGTGTCGCGGCGACGTCGGCACGGAAATCAGGGCCGACCGGGATGCGCTCGAGCTGGAGCCCGAAGCACTGCGCGGCCTTGTCGAAGGCGACGTGTGCGGTCGTTGGCGCGATGACTTGCGGCCGGGTGATCCCGCGCTCGGCCCGGGCCCAGTCGCGGTAGGTCTTCATCGCCAGCATGATGCTCTCGCTGCCACCCGAGGAGACCACGCCGACGACGGGTCCCGACCACTGGGCTTTGCCCTTCGCGCGGCCCGGCACCTCGGTGGTCACCTGTGCGGCCCCGAGCATGTCGGCCGTCATCGCGATGATCTCGGCCTCGTACTTGACCACCGAGGGCCAAAGATCGGCGTGCAGTGGATTGGTCTGCGAAAACGCAGCGTAGACCTCGGACAGAAACCCGGTGTGGCCGTCGTCGCCGTGATAGACGGCGCCCGATACGAAGCCGTCATGCCAGCGCGAGCGCTCGCGATCGGCGAGCGAGCGCATGTCAGTGAGCACCTCGTCGCGCGCGCGGCCTGTGCTCGGCAGTGCCGTGGTGCGCGGCATCAGGTCGGCGTAGGGCTTGGAACCGCGGCGGATCTCCGCAAGCATCTTGTCGTACTCGGCGGCGATGCGGTCACCGACGAATGGCAGGCGCTTGGCCTGCTGGAACACGCGATCGAGTGAGCGGCGCCCGAAGCGATCGAGCCTACGTCGGAGCGGAGAAGGCATGGCCCGCCGGGCGTAACACGAGCGCAATGTGGGCGTCTCGCGCCGGTCCTGCGCTCAGCAGGACAGCGCACAGCCTGGGCACGGCGCGTTGTCGTTGAGGCAGGTGTACACCGCGATGAACAAGTCGACGACCTCGGGAGCGTAGTCCAAGCAGGACGTCGCGCAGCTGTCGTCGACAGCATCATTGCACGACGCAAACAGAGCCACGCACGATTTTTCTTGAGCACAGGCCGCGTAGGCCTCGGCACAGGCACCGCCGTCTCCGACCGCGCAGTTGATGCAAGTCGGACATTCGCCGTCACACGCGACTCCAGTGGGGTCGGTGGTCGCGGGATCGGTGGTCGCGGGATCGGTGGTCGCGGGATCGGTGGTTGCGGGATCGGTGGTTGCGGGGTCGGTGGTTACGGGATCGGTGGTCGCGGGATCGGTGGTTGCGGGATCGGTGGTCGCGGGGTCGGACGTCAACCCGGTGGTGCCCGACGGCATCACGCACACCCCTGCGCTGCACTCGAGTCCGACCAAGCAGACCCCGTCGTTGCACGTGCAGCTCTCGCTGCCAGGATCGCAATTCTCGGGCACGCAAAGCGCCACGGTCGCGTTGCACTCCAGGCCGGAGTCGCAGGTGCCGTTGCCATAGCAGGGGCACGCCGCGCTGCCATCAGGACAGCCAGGGTCGGAGGCCGTCGTGCTGCTGTCGGCACCGCCCGTAGCCGAGCCCTGAGCGGAAGCGGGGTCGAAACAACCGCATAGCCCGAGGGCGACGACCGAGAAAAAGAACAAGCGCATCGGACGAGCCTATCACTGGTTTCTGTAATGCGAGCACCGACGCTCCGTTTGCGCCCCCAGAGGTGAACGTGGCCATTTGTACGAGACTCTTCCAGATCGCCCTGCTGCTGGCTGTGCCAACCGCTGCTTTGCCGGTGCAGGGGGCGACGGAGCTCGCCCAGGGGGCGGAAATCCAAGGGCTCGTCCGCCACAGCAAGACCCGTGACCCTGTGAAGGGCGCGCTGGTGGTCCTGACCTGCCCATGTTTGACGGCCGCGCGCGAGACGACCACGGACGACAACGGGCACTACTCGTTCGAGGGGCTGCCGCCGGGCGCCTATTCGGTGCAGGTTCTCGCGGGCCAGGCCGACGTCTCGAAGCTGCTCACGCTCCCTGCACGCGCCAAAGTCCGCGCGAACTTCTCGGTCGATCCGAGCAACGAGTTCCGCCGAGTCGTGCGCGTCAAGTCGACGCCGGTCCGCCAGGGCACGGCAGTGGGCCGTGAGGTCAACATAGAGGAGTTCCGCAATGTCCCGACCGGCAGCGCGCACAGTCGCGAGTTCACCTCGGTCGTGGAGTCGTCGAGCGCCGGCGGCGTCTCGCTGGGGGGCATCCGCGAACCCAGCGAACCGCCGAACCGCGAGGGCTACGCCCACCTCTCCGAGAGTGCGTTCATCGACGTCGGCGATCATCCGCTGTCGACGTTTTCGGCCGATGTCGACACCGCGTCGTACTCCAACGTTCGCCGCTTCATCGGACAAGGTCAGCTTCCTCCACCCGACGCGGTGCGCATCGAGGAACTCGTCAACTACTTTCCGTACGCCTATGCGCCACCGGTCGCGGGGCGCCCCATCGCCGTCCACTGGGAGGTCGCCGAGTGTCCATGGAGCCCTGGCCATGTGCTCGCTCGCGTCGGCCTGCAGACCCGGGCGATCGCCGCGAAGGACGTCCCCAAGCGGAACCTCGTGTTCCTCATCGACGTGTCCGGATCCATGGGCGAGCCCGACAAGCTCCCGCTGCTCCAGCGATCGATGATGTTGCTGGTCGATCAGCTGCGCTCGCAGGATACCGTGGCGATCGTGGTCTATGCGGGTGCGTCCGGCGTGGCCCTGCCGCCGACCTCGGGTCGCGAGAAGGCCAAGATCCGCAACGCGATCGCCGAACTCACGCCAGACGGATCGACCAACGGCGCTGCAGGCATCCGCGAGGCCTACGCGCTGGCCCGTGCGTCGTTCGCCAAGCGCGGGATCAATCGGGTGATTCTCGCGACCGACGGCGACTTCAACGTCGGCACCACCAGCGAGGGTGACCTGACGCGATTGATCGAGCGTCAGCGCAGCTCGGGCGTGTTCTTGTCGGTGCTGGGCTTTGGCCGGGGCAACGTGCAGGACGAGACCATGGAGCTGCTGGCCGACAAGGGCAACGGCAACTACGCGTACATCGACTCGCTTCACGAAGCCCGCAAGGTCCTCGTCGAGCAAGCCGGCGCGACGCTGGTGACGGTCGCCAAGGACACCAAGCTGCAGGTCGAGTTCAACCCGGAGAAGGTCGCTTCGTATCGATTGATCGGCTACGAGAACCGCAAACTCGCCGACGAGGACTTCGATGACGACCGCAAAGATGCGGGTGATATGGGCGCCGGCCACAGTGTCACGGCGTTGTACGAGGTCGTCCCAGTCGGCGTGGCCTCGAGTGCAACCACGCACGCGAAGCTGCGCTACCAGTCCGAACGCAGCAGCACTGCGCAGGCCAAGGCCGGCGAATGGATGACCGTGAAGGTGCGAAGCAAGCCGGCCGACGCGTCCAGAAGCGAGCTGCAGGAGGTGGCGATGCGCGGGGTTCCACTTGCGATTGCGGACGCCAGCGAGGACCTCCGTTTTGCGGCGGCCGTGGCCCAGTACGGCATGCTGTTGCGCAAGTCGGAGCACGCGGGCAACGCCAGCTTTGCCGACGTGGCTCGGCAGGCGAAAGCTGCCCGCGGTGCGGACACGGGTGGCTACCGCCGCGAATTCGAGGACATGGTGCGCGATACGATGCGGCTCGCCGATCGCAAGATCGACTAGCGCCCGCCGGCTCGCCGGAGGTTCGCGGCCGCTTGCGCGCGGGGGCGCAGCGCCAGCGATCGCCTGTACGCTGCCGCCGCGAGCTCGAGGTCACCGTGGGCGAGCTCGAAGTTGCCGAGATAGAACCATGCGTCTGCGCTGGCGAAGAGTGCGACCGCCCGTTGTGCGTGCGAGCGGCCAGCCGTGTCATCCCCGTCGTCGTGCGATGCGAGCGCGCTTGTCATCGCCAGCTCGGCAGCCGCCTGACGAGTACCGAGCACCACCAGACACCCACCGACGGCGACCCAGCCGAGCGAACCCAGGGCCCGCGACCACAGCATTGGACGCGACGGCGCCGTGCGTTGCGGTGACGGCATCGACGCGGCCGCGACCGACGGCGCCAGCGCAAGCCCGATCGCGATCGCGAGCGTCATGGCGCACGCGGGCGAGAACAGTGGATAGCCGAACACGCCCAGCGCGACGCCGACCGCGAGCGTCCACACCGCGCCGCGTCGTCGCGGTGAAGGGTCGCGCCGCCAGGCCACCACGACCGCGTGACCGATCCAGCCAAGTCCGGCAATCCCCGGTAGACCCAGCTCGTACGCGAGCTCGAGCAGATCGCAGTGGGCGTGGTCGAGCACCGATGCGAACGGCGCGAGCGTCGGGCTCACCGCGAGCGCGGCCTGTTGCGCGGCCGGGAAGTCGCGGGCGAAGGCACCGCCGCCCTGGGGCACGAGCGCTGCGTCGCGGAGCATGTCTGCACCGACTCCGAGTAGAAACCACCGACCCCGAAGGGCCTCGACTCCGCCCCATTCGACGAAGGCCAGCCCCGCGGCAAGCAGCACCACCACCGCTGCCACTCGGGCCCACGCAGTTCCGTGCCACGCGAGTGCGAGCACGACCGCGAGCCCGCCGACGGCAGCGGTCGCGCGAGAGCGGCTGTCCAGGACGATCAGCGCCACCAGCACCGCGGTGATCCACGCGGCGCGTCGGGGCGCCAGTCCGTGAAGCAACACGACACCGAGCACCAGCCACCAGGCGTTCTCCACCGGGTTGCCGATCGTGCCCACGATCGTGCCGTGCGTGCCACCGAAGCTGCGGACCGTCGCATCGAGCACGGCGACACCGAAGGCCTGCGCCGCGCAACAGGTGATCCCGACGGCGAGCGGGATCGCCACGATCGCAAGGATGCGGCGATCCGACCAGTGCGGCGAGCGCATCGCGAACAGCACCGCGAATCCCGACAGCGCCACGAACCCCCCGACCGCCGCCAGGCCCTCGGGGTCAGGGCGCGCGAGTAGGGTGAGGGCGAGCACGGCCGTGCCGAAGCCGGCGACCTGCAGTGGTGCCATGCGCTGGCGGGTCGCGAAGCCGGCGAGTACCAGCGCGATGCCCACGCCGATCTCGAGCAACGTCAGCTTCGCTGCCGCGAAGCTGCGCATGCGGGTGGTGAACACCAGCGGCACCACGATCGACAGCAGCGTCAGCACGAGGTCGAGCGCCGAGGTGACGGTCGACTCGCGTGTGGCGTGTGGCGTCGCAATCTCGGTACTCACCAAGACACGCTCCTAAAAGGACGCTCCCAAAACCCGCTCTAACTTGGCTCGAGCACCAAGATCACGCCCTGATGCTTGGCGATGTCGAGCGTCAAGATGGCATGCCCGGCGGGCGACCACTTGGGTTCGACGGTGCCTTGATGCAAGGACCAAACCCCAAGCTCGGGCTTGGCGACCTCGAGCAGACGGATGTCGCCCTCGCTCGACTCGAAGGCGACGAAGCGGCCATCGGGTGAGAGGCTCGGATTCTTCGCGGCCGAGGCCAGCACCCGGGTCTCGCCGCTGGGCACGTCGATGAGCAAGAGCTCACCGAATCCATAGTCGAAGTCGCCATAGCCGCCGTACCAACGCAGGGCTCGGATGGCCACGATCCGCGCACCGTCGCGGCTCCATTCGTGTTCGAGGATGGGCCCGGGCAGCACGAACGCGCGCTGGCCAGCCAAGCCCTTGTGCTCGGTGGTGTCCCAGGGATCCTTGACCTTGACGGTGGTGCCGCCCGCAAGCTGCAGCGATCCGACCTCGAGATCTCCAGAGCCGTTCCACTCGCCGAGCACGCGCGTGAAGTGGCGCCCGGTCGGTGCGACCGTGGGGAAGAATCCTTCCATCGTCGGCGCCTCGCCGGTGACCAGCGGCGTCGTGCGGCCGCGCTTGTGCGCGTCGACCAGCACGGCGCCGCTCTGATGGATGCGGCCCACGAGGTGTTCGCCGTCGGGAAGCCACGACAGCGACCACAGGCCGTCCGACGCGTTGCCCATCAGCTTCGAGCCAGGACCGCCGGTGACGCGAGCGCGTTTCCCAGTCAGCTCGAAGACCACGCCGGGCCCGTGGAAGGTGTGGCTCGTCGCGATTTCTCGGCCGTTGGGTGACCAGCGGGGCGCTCGACATTCGCTGTTGGAGATCCGCGTGCGCAGCTTGCCCACCAAGCTGCCATCATCGCCGTGGATGCTGACGCAGCGACCATCGTAGTGCGCGATGCGGTGGCCGTCGGGTGACCACGAGGGATTCGGCGACGAGCTGCCGATGAACCACGCGATCTCGTTGTTGCCCTCGGCGTTGGGCGGCGTCGCATCGGCGGCGAGCACGTCGAACACGACGGTCTTGCCGACCTTCGGCGCACCGACCGGGGGGCGCCCGCGCAGTGGGCGGGTCTCGGGCTCGGGCCTCGCGCGCGGCGAGGGCTCGACCCGGATGGGGACCGTCTGCGGCCGCTC
>CANLQR010000435.1 GCA_947492135.1 Deltaproteobacteria bacterium
CGCCGCGGGCTTGCACGGCGCCAATCGCCTGGGCGGCAACTCGCTGTCCGACCTCCTGGTGTTCGGCAAGCGCGCCGGCGAGCACGCCGCGGCGTTCGCCAAGCAGCACGGCAACCCGCAGATCCACGACCAGCAGGTCCAAGACGTGGCCCGCTGGGCGCTCGCGCCGTTCGAGCGCGACCCCAAGAACAACCCCTACACCATCCAGCACGAGCTGCAGGACATGATGCAGGACAAGGTCGGTATCGTGCGGGTCCAAGACGAGATGCAAGAGGCGCTCGGGGCCATCGCCGAGCTCCGCAAGCGAGCGGACATCGCCGGGGTCGCGAGCAATCGCGAGTACAACCCGGGTTGGCACACCGCGCTCGACCTCGACAATCTGATGGTGGTTTCGCAGGCGATCACGATGTCCGCAGCCGATCGCAAGGAGAGCCGAGGCGGTCACTTCCGCGACGACTACCCGGACAAGGACCCCGCGTTCGCCAAGCACAACGCGGTGCTGCGCAAGGGCGACGACGGCGAGATGGAGCTACGCCGGGTCGAGATCATCGCCTTGCGGGACGACCTCGCGCAGGTCATCGAAGAGAACAAGTAGGCCTTTCGGAGTCCAACCAATGAGCAAAACGGTCACTCTTCGGGTCTGGCGCGGCGACAAAAACGGCGGCGAGTTTCGCACCTACGAGACTCCGATGGACGAGGGCATGGTTGTGCTCGACGTCATTCACCAGGTCCAGGCGACCCAAGCGCCAGATCTGGCGGTGCGGTGGAACTGCAAGGCCGGCAAGTGCGGCTCGTGTTCCGCCGAGGTCAACGGGATGCCCCGGCTGATGTGCATGACGCGGCTGTCGGATCTGCCCGAGGGCGCGCCCATCACCGTCGAGCCGATGATGGCGTTTCCCATCATCAAGGACCTCGTCACCGACGTCTCGTGGAACTTCAAGGTCAAGCAGCGCATCAAGAAGTTCAAGCCCCGCAAGCCCGACGCTCCCGACGGCACCTGGCGCATGGATCAGCGCGACGTCGATCGGGTGCAGGAATTCCGCAAGTGCATCGAGTGTTTCCTGTGCCAGGACGTCTGCCACGTCTTGCGCGACCACGGCAAGCACGACGAGTTCATCGGACCGCGGTTCTTCGTCCACACCGCCGCTCTCGAGATGCACCCCCTCGACACCGAGGACCGCGTCACCGAGCTCAAGGACGCCTACAACATCGGCTACTGCAACATCACCAAGTGTTGCACCAAGGTGTGCCCCGAGGGCATCACCATCACCGACAACGCGATCATTCCGCTCAAGGAGCGCGTCGTGGACCGCTTCTACGATCCGCTCAAGCGCATGTTCCGGGTGTTCACGGGCTGAGAAAGCGCGGTTGCCGACCATGACGCACCGCCTCAAGCCGATCTCGCACGACTCGATCGCACGGGCGCTCGACAAGGCCGAGCGGTATCGGCTGTTGAACGAGCCGTTCTTCGCCGAGAGCATCTGCCAGGACGTGCTGGCCATCGAGCCTGCCCTGCAGCGGGCGCTGCAGGTCTACGTGCTGGCACTGGTCGACCAGTTCGGCGGCGGTGAGGGCGACAAGGTGGCGCGCGTCCGTGCTGCCATCGCGCGGTTGACCAGTGAGTACGAGCGCCACTACTACACCGGCATTCTCGCGGAGCGGCGCGCCGTGGCGTTGCTCAACGCCGGCCATTTCCATGCCGGGGCGGTCGCGTGGGGGCACCTCCACGACGCGCTCGCGTGCTACCTGCAGGCGGACGCGGTGCAGGCCGACGACAGCAACGACGACGCGGTGCTGCGCTACAACACCTGCGTGCGGCTCATCGCGCTGCACGGGCTCACCGAGCCCGCCGATGACCGCGACGACTACCCGCTGGAGTAGGCCCCGGCTCGAGCCCGACTGGGTCCGTCGGCTTACGGCTCGATCCGCGGGTTCACCAGCAGCAAACGGGCCCCGGGCGCATGGTCGTCGGCAGCGCTCACGACCACCAGGATTCGATCGTTGTCCTTCAGGCCAGTGACCGGGGCCGTCACCTCCACCGGACTGCCGCTGACGGCCGGGGTCTGGTCCAACACCAGGGTTTGGGCCGAGCCATCGGGAAGGCTGACGCTCACCGATAGGCCGCAGGGGTCGTCCGAGATCAGTGTGGTGCACCTAATGGTGGTGCGGAAGAACGCGGATTCGCCATGGGGCACGGTGCTCTCATCGACGAAGACGAAGGTCCCGCGGACGTCCTGACCGCCGCTGGGCGGCTGGATCGAAAGCGCGAACCCTTCACCGCCTTCCGGAGTCTCCTCGCGAATGCCCGCGAAACCCACCGGGGGGTCGCACCCCAACAAGATCGTCTCATCGGTGCTCTTCGACTCCCAGGTGGTCTCGGGAGAGCAGGCGTGCTCGATGAGATCGAACATCACCGTCGTGCCTGGCAACACCCCGGTGGAGTCGGCTGCCGTGGTGGCGTCGGCGGTCGACCCCTCGGACCCGGTCGACGAACTTGAGCTGCTACCGACGTTGTCATCGGTCTCGGTGCTGAGCATCGGTGCTTCGTCGAAACAAGCCCCGAGCAACAGTGATGAGACGATGGCAAGCCGCCGGCCGAACATGGCCAACCCTACCGTCCTTCGCGCGGGCAGTGAAGTCGGCGCGGCCGAACTCCACCACCGACGCGTCAGGCTCGCTCCAGGGCCGCGCGCATGGTCTCGACGTTGAGCATCGCGATCGCGTCCAGGCTGATCGACTTGGGGCACACCGCTTCACACTCGCCGTGGTTGGAGCAACCACCGAAGCCCTGCGCGTCCATCTGCGCCACCATCCGCGTGGCCCGTGAGCCGCGCTCGACCTGGCCCTGGGGCAGCAAAGCCAGCTGGGCCACTTTGGCGCCGACGAACAGCATCGCACTCGCGTTCGGACACGCTGCCACGCAAGCACCACAGCCGATGCACGCGGCAAAATCAAAGGCGCGCTCGGCGGTGCGCTTGCCGATCGGAATCGCGTTGGCGTCGGGCGCCGCGCCGGTTCGCACGGAAACGTAGCCACCCGCGGCGATGATCCGGTCGAACGCCGAGCGATCGACGGTCAGATCCTTGATGACCGGAAAGGCCTTCGCGCGCCACGGCTCGACGGTGATGACCGCCTGGTCCCGAAACTCTCGCATGTGAATCTGGCAGGTGGTCGTCGCCGCGCGGGGCCCATGCGGGACACCATCGATCACCAGCGAGCACGCGCCGCAGATGCCCTCGCGGCAGTCGTGGTCGAACGCCACCGGCGATTCGCCTTTGCGGATCAGATCGGCGTTGAGCACATCGAGCGTCTCGAGGAACGACATGTGTTCGTCGGTTTCGACGGTGTAGTCGCGCAGGCCCGCCTTGGTGTCGGTCGGCCCGGATTGTCGCCAGATCCTCAGCTTGACACGCACAGGCTAGACTCCTCTCACTTGTAGCTCCGCGTCGCGAGCTTCACGTTCTCGAAGGTCAGCGGCTCGACGTGCCGCACGGGTGCCGCGCTGGGCCCCGCGTACTCCCAGACCGCCGCGTGACAGAAGCGCTCGTCATCGCGGATCGCCTCGCCTTCTGGCGTCTGGTGGTCTTCGCGAAAATGACCGCCACACGACTCGTCGCGGACCAACGCGTCGCTGCACATCAACTCGCCGAACTCGAGGAAGTCCACGACGCGGCCGGCATGCTCGAGCCAGGGGTTGAGCTCGTCCGCGGAGCCTGGCACCGCCGCCTCGTGCCAGAAGCGCTCGCGTAGCGCCGCGATCTCGCCTATCGCCTGCGCGAGCCCGGCAGCGTTGCGGGCCATGCCGCAGTGGTCCCACATGATCCGCCCGAGCTCGCGGTGAAGGTCGTCCACCGGCCGCTTGCCGCGCAGGCCGAGCAGCCGGGCAGTCTGGGCGCGGCACTGAGCCTCGACCTCGGCAAACGCTGGGTGCGCGGTGGTGATCGGGCCGCGATGCTGGCTCGCGAGAAACTGGCCGATCGTGGCGGGGATCACGAAGTAGCCGTCGGCGAGCCCCTGCATCAGCGCACTGGCGCCGAGGCGATTGGCGCCGTGATCCGAGAAGTTCGCCTCCCCGAGTACATGCAGGCCGGGGATCGTGCTCATCAGGTTGTAGTCGACCCACAGCCCGCCCATGGTGTAGTGCACCGCGGGATAGATGCGCATCGGCGCGGTGTACGGGCTCTCACCCGTGATGCGCTCGTACATGTCGAACAGGTTGCCGTAGCGCTCCTTGATGACCCCGGCGCCTAGTCGCTCGATCGATGCGGCGAAGTCGAGATACACCGCGTTGCGCTGACCGAGCACCTCGGGCCCGACGCCCAAGCCGTCGTCGCAGACCTTCTTCGCAGCGCGCGACGCCACGTCACGAGGCACCAGGTTGCCAAAGCTCGGATAGCGCTCCTCGAGGTAGTAGTAGCGATCGGCCTCGGCGATCTCGGCGGCCGGGCGGCCCGAATCGCTGGCCCGTCGCGGCACCCAAACCCGACCGTCGTTGCGCAACGACTCCGACATCAGCGTGAGCTTGGATTGATACGGGCCTCCCTGCGGGATGCAGGTGGGGTGGATCTGGGTGAAGCACGGATTCGCGAAGCCCGCGCCGCGCTTGTAGCAGCGATACGCCGCGGTGACGTTCGACGCCTTGGCGTTGGTCGAGAGGTAAAAGACGTTGCCGTAGCCGCCGGTGCACAGCACCACCGCATCCGCGGCCCAAGGGCGAATCTCGCCCGTGGTCAGATTGCGCGTGATCAAGCCACGGGCGTGGCCATCGACCACGACGAGATCGAGCATCTCGTGGCGCGGATACAGCGACACTTTGCCCACGTCGACCATCCGCATCAGCGCCGAGTAGGCCCCGAGCAGGAGCTGCTGGCCGGTCTGGCCGCGAGCATAGAAGGTGCGAGAGACCTGCGCGCCGCCGAAGCTGCGGTTGTCGAGCGCGCCGCCATACTCGCGCGCGAAGGGAACGCCCTGCGCCACGCAGTGATCGATGATGTCGACCGATACCTGGGCGAGCCGGTACACGTTGGCTTCACGCGCCCGAAAATCCCCGCCCTTGACGGTGTCGTAGAACAGCCGCCAGATGCTATCGCCGTCGTTCTGGTAGTTCTTCGCCGCGTTGATTCCGCCCTGCGCCGCGATCGAGTGGGCTCTGCGCGGGCTGTCCTGAATGCAGAAGCAATCCACGTCGTAGCCGAGCTCGGCCAAGCTCGCGGCGGCCGAGGCACCGGCGAGTCCGGTGCCGACCACGGCGATGCGAAAGCGCCGCTTGTTCGCGGGGTTGACGAGCTTGAGCTCGAAGCGGTGGCGGTCCCACTTTTCGGCTAGCGGCCCGGAGGGAATCCTCGCGTCGAGCTTCATGGCGTCACCAAGCCCAACAGACACGCGATCGGAACACTGGCAAAGCCGGATAGCAACGCGACGCCCACCGTCGAACCTGCGAGCTCGCAGATCCGACGTGTCCGTCCCTGGGACAGCCCGAGCGTGCGCAGCATGCTGCTGGTCGCATGGGTCGCGTGCATCGCGACCGCGATCGACGCGACCACGTACGCCGCAGTGATCAGCGGATTGGTGAAGCTGCGGGCGAAGTTGCCGTAGATGTCGGGTCGGCCCAACGAGTCGGTGGACGCGAAGTGCTGGGGATGGACCCACCCCAACGTGAAGTGCGCGAGGTGATAGAGAAGAAAGGCTAGAAACACCAAGCCAGTGAGCAACATCGCGCGGCCGTAGCTGGTCGCACGAAGCGACCGGCGAACCGCGTAACCCGCCGGCCGAGCCTGGCGGTTGCGACGCGCCAGTGTGATGCCACACCCGATGTGCACGGCCACCGCGGCAAGCAGACCAAGGCGTGCGACCCACTTGATCGCACCGAGCCCCTGCAGCGTGGCGGCATAGCTGTTGTAAGCGTCGCGACCGCCAAACATCTGGAGGTGCCCGAGCATGTGGACCACGGCAAAGCCCACCAGTCCCAGCCCCGACACCGCCATCAGGAGCTTGAGGCCAATCGTGCTCCGCAGCGCCTTTGCTGGCGTTGCACGCCCGGGCACGGCGGCGGAAGAGGTCGTCATGCTGCGACTCGGACTTAGCACAGCGACCCCGCCTCGTCGACCGAGGCGCTTAGACCTTGCCGTCGAGGAAGCGGAACGTGTCCCGCCAGCACTGCCGCGCGTTGGCCCGAAACATCATGGCGTGAAAGGCGTGTGGCTCGCCCCGATACTCGGGGACCTCGTGCGAGATCCCGCGGCGGCGCAGCGCTGCCGCAAGCCGATGATGGTCGGCGATCACCGGGTCTCGCGTGCCCACCGGTGCGAAGAAGGCCGGCAGCGGCCGCGTGAACGCGGTCGCGCCCTCGAGCAGGCACAACGGGTCGGCGAGCTCGCGGCTGTAGGCATCCGCGGGAGCCTGGGTAAGGTACGCGTCGGCGACCTCATGGAGGCGATCGAACACGAACCACGACACCGCGTGCGGTGGCCGCAAGAAGCGCTCGGGGTCGGTGACCTGCAACAAACCGCATGCTGGCATCACGACGCGCGGCACCTGCCCGCGGTCGAACAGCGCGCGGGCCCATGGTTCTTCGCGTCGTTGCACCGTGGCGATGGTCGCGGCGGTCACGAGGTTGGCGCCGGCCGATTCGCCAGCGAGCACCAGGCGCGAAGCGTCGCCACCATACTCATGGGCATGATCGAGAACCCAGGCGTAGGCGGTCGCCACATCTTGCAACCCTGCGGGAAACGGATGCCGAGGCGCGAGTCGATAGTTGATGTTGAAGACCACGTAGCCGGCGCGGGCGAACACCAGCCCCATGACCCAGT
>CANLQR010000436.1 GCA_947492135.1 Deltaproteobacteria bacterium
GCTTCTGATCCCCGCGGTCGTCGAGCTCGGGCCGCAAGATGTCGCGCTCGTCGAGGTTGCGCGCGCCGAACTGGAGCGCCTCGGCTTGGTCGTCGACCCGTTCGGCGAGCATGCCGTGGTGGTGCGCACGATCCCCGCAGAACTCCGGCGGTGCGTCGATGATGTGGATGCCGCGGCCGTGCTCGCCCGGGTGCTGCCGTACCTGCGGGCGCGTCGCCGCGACGCGCTGGAGCCCGCCGACGCGGTGAACGTGCTGGCCGAGTGTGCGGGCAGCCACGTCGCGGCCCGGTTCGCGCGCCGGTTGATGCGCGAGGCGCTCGAGTCTGGCCTCGGCATCGACGATATCCCGGGTGTGCGTCGCTGGACTGGCATCGACTTGGTCGAGCCGGCAACCTGACCCGATGCGCCGCGCACTCGCAATCGTCGGTCCGACCGCCGCCGGCAAAGGCGAGCTTGGCCGCGAGGTCGCGCGCCGACTCGGGCGTGAGATCTTGGTGTGCGACTCCGTGAAGGTCTATCGCGGGCTCGACATCGGCAGCGGCAAGCCGAGCCCGGAGGTGTTCGGGTCGGTGCCTCACCACCTGATCGATCTGGTGGATCCCGACGCGAGCTTTTCTGCGGGGGACTATGCGGCGGCTGCGTGGCGGTTGTTGCCGACCGCACCGTGCGTGTTCGTCGGCGGCTCCGGGTTCTATCTGCGTTCGACGGCTTGGACGCATAGCGCGCCGCGTGAGGCGGCCCACGATCCCGATGGTGCCGACGTGCCCGTCGGCGACGCGGCGCGGGATGCCTTCGATGCCCGCTGGCGTCAGGCCGAGGACGAAACACCCGGGGCGATCTGGCGCGAGCTCGCGCGCCTCGATGCGCCCACCGCCGCGCAGATCCACCCCGCCAACCTGGCCCGGGCCTTGCGCGCGCTGTGGCTGTGCGATCGTCATGGTGAGGCGTTGTCGGTCGTGCGCGGCGCGAATCCCCCGGTGTTGCGCCTCTCGCTGCTGTTGGTCGTGCTCGACCCCGGGCCCGAGCGTCTCGCCCAACGCATCGAGCGTCGCGTCGACGCGATGCTCGCCGCGGGCTGGCGGGCTGAGGTAGAGATGCTGCGGGCAGCGGGCTATCATGCAGGGCACAAAGCGATGCAGAGCCTCGGCTACCGCCAGATGCTGGACCTGGTCGAGGGCCGAACCGACCTCGGCTCGGCCCGGTTCGACATCGTTGCCGCGACCCGCCGCTTCGCGCGTCGCCAACGCACGTACTTCCGGCATCAGTTCCCCGACGCGGTCGTTCACACGATCGCAACCCCGAGCGAGTGCCCTTGGGACGCCATCGAGGCGTTCTGTGCTGCCGACGGAGACGCCCTAGATGACCAGTAAAGTACTCGAGTTCGAGCGACCGATCGTCGAGCTCGAGGGCAAGATCGCCGAGCTCAAGCTGCTGTCGGGCGGCAACGGAGACATGGCCGGCGAGATCGAGCGGCTCGAGGAAAAGGCACGCCAGCTCCAGCGCGAGCGCTTTGCCGCGCTGACGCCGTGGGAGCAGGTGCAGCTCGCCAAGCATCCCGACCGGCCCTTCACGCTCGACTACCTCGGCGAGGTTGCGACCGAGTTCATGGAGCTGCGCGGCGATCGGAGCTACGCGGATGACCCCGCGATCGTCGGCGGCCTGTGTCGCATCGACGGTCGCGCAGTGGTCGCCTTGGGCCATCAGAAGGGTCGGAACACCAAGGAAAACCTCTACCGGAACTTCGGGATGGCGCGGCCCGAGGGCTACCGAAAGTCGCAACGGCTGTTTCGCATGGCCGAGCAGTTCGGCCGGCCGCTGGTGTGCTTCATCGACACCGCAGGTGCCTATCCTGGGCTTGGTGCCGAAGAACGCGGACAGTCCGAGGCGATCGCCACCTGTCTCGAGATGCTCTCGCGGCTGCGCACGCCGACGCTCTCGATCGTGATCGGCGAGGGCGGCTCCGGTGGGGCGCTGGCAATCGGATTGACCGACCGCATCCTGATGCTCGAGCATTCCGTCTATTCGGTGATTTCCCCACGCGGCTGTGCGTCCATCCTTTGGAAGGATGCCGAGGCTGAACAAGCCGCGGCCACCGGGCTCAAGTTGACCGCGCCAGACCTGCTGCGATTGGGCGTGTGCGACGAGGTCATCCCCGAGTCGGCGGGTGGTGCTCATCGCGGGCTGACCCAGACGGCTGCCGCGGTCGGCGAGGCCCTGCGTCGACATCTCGACGTGTTGTGCAGCATGCCGATCGAGGCGCTGCTCGAGGCTCGCTACGAGAAGTTCCGTCGGATCGGTCATCTCGAGCGGGCGCCCACCAGCTGAAGAACGAACGCCTGCGCCCGGCCGCATGCGTCCACCGTGAGACACGAGTCCAAGGTGCTCGAACACGTACTGACGGTGTGTGCGGTCTGCCTGGGGTTTGCCCTGGTTCGCACCTTGAGGCGCGCCGAGGGGCGCGGCCATGCGCTGTGGCTCGTGGGCTTGCTCGCGCTGAGCCTGGCCGCGTTGGTCCAACCCTCGCGGTTCATCGGGGTGGTCGCGATCGGCCTGGCCTTCGCGGCGCTGGTCTTGCCGATGGGCTTGCAGGCGCTCGCGCGCTGGGGGTTCTCGCGCGGACGCCTCGGGCTCGCGGTGTGGTTGTGCGGCGTGCGGGCCATGCTGATGCCCGGGGCCGGGCTTGGACGGCAGCAAGAGATTCTTCGCGGTCTTGCGTTGCTCGAGACCCACGGCGTGGATCGGGCCCTGTCGCATTTTCGCGAGCTGGTGGTCGAGGCCGAGGGCGGCGAATCGCTGGTCATCCACGAGCAGATCGTCTCGATGATGTTCTACGGGCAGCGCTGGGCCGAGGGCATCGCGCACTACGAGGCTCAGTTCCATCCGCGATACGCGGCGCTGCGGCCGGCGCTCGCGCTGGGGCTCTTGCGTGCCTACGGTGAGTCCGGTCGAATCGACACCGCCGCGGTGCTGCTGCGCGCGCTCGAGGAGGGGCCGTTGAGTGGCGATCCTGTGGGGCTCAGTTTTGTTTCGCAGGCGCGGCTGACCTTCCTCGCGTATGCCGGTGCTGCGAGCTCCGTACAGGGGGCCCTGACCGAGCCCCGGCGGCGCGCGCTGGGCTTGTCAGCCGCAAGTTCGGCGCTCTTGCGGGGCATCGCGTTGGGGCGGGCCGGCCAGCTCGACGCGGCGCGACGCGAGCTGCTGCGTGTGGCCGAGGTCGCGAGCGCTGCCGACGATCGAGTCGTAGAAGCCAGTCGCGCGACGATGGCCCGCGAAGCAATGGCGCCTGTCGAGCTTGCGCCGGAGCTGACGCGATACGCCCAGACCGTGGCTCACCACCTCGAGGAGTTCTTGCAGTCCCCACCGCGGCCCCGCCGCGGCACCAAGGTGTGGCTTGCGCCGGCACTCGCGGTGGTGATTCTCGCGGTCGAGCTGTGCCGCACGGCCTTGGGTCGGGGTGGGGTCGGACTGCTCGATCTCGGGGCCGTCACCGCTGAGCTGTGGCATGCGGGCTCGTGGGGGCGGGTCCCCGTGGCTGCCGTGCTCGCCGGCCAGCCCTTGGCGGCGATCATCGACGCCTACGCGGTCTGGGTCGGCGGTCGAGTGATCGAGCGCGTGCTCGGACGCGGTCGGTTGCTCGCAGTGTCGCTTGGCGGTGGCGCCTTGGCGATGGTGGTGTCGGTGAGTCTGCCGGGGGCGTCGGGTCCGGCGTCCGGGGCCTCGCTGCTGGCCGTGGCGGTGGCCAGTGGCGCGCTGATGCTGCTGCCCCGCGCGCGGACTCCGGGTCTGTCGGCCGGCTTGCGTCGAGGCCTGCTCATTCCTCTCGCGATCGTGCTGGCAATCCAGATCGGCGGTGCGCTGGGCGGGGTGTTCGCGCTGGACGTGCCGTTGGTCGGGGTTTGGGTGGCCGCACTGTGGGGCGTCACGCTCGTCGGCCTCGTGCCCGCATCCGGGGGGATTTCACGCGCGGTGGCGTGGCTCGGCTTGGCGACGTTGGTGCCGTTTTCACTGGGCGCGCTGCAGCTGGTGCGTGAGGATGCCGAGGCGTTCTTGGTGGTGCGTCGGGTCGAGACGGTCGTCGGATCCGTGCGTGTCCGGTTGCCGTCGAACCTCGTCGCCACCGAAGCCCGCCGCGAGAATCACCTGCCGCTGCGGATCGCGGCAGGGTTCGTCGACACGCTCGCGCTGCGCACGGGTGACCTGGTGTCGCTGCAGATCGGTAAACCTCGAGGCGACGAACCGTTGCCTATGGTGCTCGATCCGGGTCTGCGTCGGGAGTTCGACGCGCTGCCAACCCAGGTTCCTGTGGCCTTCGCGCGGAGGTTCACCACCCACGGCGGCACCGTCGAGCAGTTGCGCGCCTACCACCTGCGGCGCAACGGTGAGAATGTCGCGCTGGTGGTCGAACGACGACTCGATGACGATCACGCGATCGCCTGGGTCGCAGCCCCGCCCGAGGCCCTGACGCGGTCGCCGAATCTCCATGCGGCGATTCTCGCCGACGCGGCGTTGTAGTCGAGCGCCGAGCCATCGCGGGCGCCGCGGGCGCTCGATCCTCACGCGGGCAGGGCGGCGAGGTCCATCGCTCGCGCCAGCTCGAGGTCGAGCGACGTGATGCCGCCGCGGTCGTGCGTCCACAGCGAAACGTCGACGCGCGACCAGACGTTGGTCCAATCTGGGTGATGCTCGAGGCGCTCGGCCGCGAAGGCGACGCGCGTCATGAACGAGAAGGCCGCGACGAAATCGGCGAACCGAAAGCTCCGGTGCAGCTTGCCGTCCGCGACCGTCCAATCGGGCAGCGCGGCCAGTGCGTGGGCGAGCTCGTCGGGCGGTAGAAGCTGCGGGCGATCCATGGCCGCACTATAGCTGCGGGAGCCGGCTAGCGCTGATATCGGAAGATCCGATTCGAGCCGCCGAATTCGAAGATGAACCCGAACCCGAACTCGATGAGCCCCGTCGACGGGTCGACCAGTCCTGGTGGCGGATTCGCAAACGGAGCGCCGGTACGCACGGCATGAATCGCCTCCTCGTCGAGGTAGTCGACGCCGCTCTCGTTGTCGAGCCGAACGCGGTTGAGGCTGCCGTCGGGATTGAGCGAGATGATCAGCCGGGTTCGCCGGGTCTTGGTGCCGAATCGTCGGCCGTCGGGATCGTTGGCCGCATGGACCACCTCGGGGTGCCAATGCTGCGAGATCGAGTTGCGCACGCGATTGAAGAACGACGCGTACTTCCACCGTTTCGAGTCGACGGAGGTCTCATCGTCCTGCTCGGCATCGTCGATGTCGTCGTGCGAGCCGGGACGGCCGATCGCGTCACGCAGCGCCTTGCGTGTGCCGGGTGAGCCCAAGAGTGCGGGCGGCGGGGCGCGACCGGGCTTGGTGAGCTCGCCGAGCGCATCGGCATCGAGCGGGTCGTCGTCGGCACCGGGTTCGGGGCTGTCTGTGGCACCGGGAAGCAGCGGCAAAGCTTGGGGCTCGGCGGGATCGGGCGCGGTTTCGGCCTTGCCGTTGGCGCCCTCGGTACCCGGTGTCGCTGCTGGGGCACCGGGCTGGGGGTGGACGTTGGGTGCACGCGTGGGCGTCGCCGCACGATTGTCGAACTCCGAGACGTTGGGCGTGACACGCTCGGGCGGTCGCTCGTCGGTCACGCGATCGAGTTGAACCAGCTTGCCGGGTGGAACTTCGGGCCGGTCGGGCTCGTCCGGTTCGGGCGTTTCGTCCTCGTCCGCAGGGTCGAGCAACGAGACTTCCATCATGCTCGTGACGCTCTGGGTCGGCGGCAGGCCGCCCTTCCACGCCCAGCCGAGCACCTGGTCGCCGACCGGCCACAGCACCACGTGCATCAGCACAGACGCTACGATGACTGCGACCAGCATCGCAGCGCGTGGGGACTCGTCGCGCATTCGGGCCTAGAACTGGGTGCGGGGAGTATAGCCCCCCGCGCCCGCCCAAGCCCGTCGAGGCCGTCCCTTGGCCCCATCGGGGACGCTACGGCGTGGATCTGCGGTCGGCTCCTCGCGCCGGGTGGCTCGAGGTTCAGGTCTCGGCGTCGTCGTCTTCGCCCGCGGGCGCGGCGGGCAGTCCACCGAGGATCCGCGTGAACTCGGGGTGGTTGGGCAGCATCTGCAGCGCCGCGCGGCAGACCTGGCGGGCCTCCTCGAACATGTTCGCATCGCGCAAGGTGGCGGCGAGCAGGATCACCGGATCGATCTCGCGTGGATTGAGCGCCACCACCGCGCGAAGGTGCTCGACGGCATCGCGGGGTCGCCCCTGCTTGCGGTAGATGGCCACCAACAGGTTGCGGATCTCGGCATCGTTGGGCCGCAGCCGAACCGCGTTGCCCAGGTGGGCGAGGGCTGCATCATCGCCCTCAGCCTCGCGCACGGCGAGCGCGAGCATGAGATGCGGCTGCCAGAAACGGGGATCCCGGGCGATGGCCTCGCGCAGGAACTTCGCGGCCTCGACCTGTTGCTTGGCGTCGCTCGAGCGAACCTGCTCGATCGCCGCGTCATAGCGCTCCTCGAAGTCATCGATGTCGAGCGTCAAGCGGCCACGACGCGCGTACGCATCGTCGTCGAGGGTCCGACGGGGGAGCGCGAGGAGCTTCTCCAGGTAGTCGCGCGCCATGGCCGGGTCATCACCCTCGAGGTACATCGTCGAGACGTAGCGCAGCACGGTGGCATCGGTGGGATGACGCTCCGCCGCACGCAGCAGCAGGATCCTGGCCTCCTCGTTCTTCTCCTCCTCGTGGAGGTCCAAGAGCATGTCCAGTGCGCTCTTGGCGAGCGTCGGAAGATCGACCGCGGC
>CANLQR010000437.1 GCA_947492135.1 Deltaproteobacteria bacterium
GTATCAGGTGCGGGCGAAGTACTTCGCGTCCGACACCAATCGTGCGAGCGCGCGAACCAAGGTCTACGCGACCATCACCCGCGACTTCGGCGAGAAGACCGAGAGATCCGAGGAAAAGGTCGTGACGCTGGAGACCGGCAAGGACATGCACGATCTGGTGACTCTCGATCTAGAATGATCCCCCGTGCGCGCCGCTGGGGCTAGACCGAGGCGTCAAGCGCAGTTGTTGCTGCCGTTGTTGCAGTTGCCGGAGCAACACCAACTGTCGTTGGTGTTCCCATCCACACAGCTGGCGCCGGCGGGCAGGCAGCAACGGTCCTGGTTGCTACAGACGAGGTTGCCGCAGCACTGCGTATCGTTGTTGTTGGCATCGCCGTCGCACTCGGCGTTGATCAGATCGGTGCAGCAGACGTTGCCGTCGCCGAGATTGCAGTTGAGGTCGCCGCAGCAGTCGTTGTCGTCGCTGCAGGCGTCGCCGAGTTGGATCGTGCAGCAAGCGTTGCCTTCGCAGTTGAGGTCACCGCAGCAGGCCTCGTCGCTGCTGCACGCGTCACCGAGTGCGTTCGTGCAGCAAACCGAGGATTCGGCATCGCAGTCGAGCGCCCCGCAGCACTCGTCGTCGTCCGAGCAGCCATCGCCGAGGTCGTCGAAACAGCAGTTCGCGGTGCCGTACTGACATCCGCTGCAGCTCAGTGCGCCCTGATCATAGCCCTCGGGGAGCTGGGAACACTGCGACTGCGGGAGCATCGCACCGTCGCAATCCTCGCCCCGATCGACGCCGCCGTTGCCACAGTTGCTGCAGTCCGACAGGTCGAAGACGCAAACCGCGCTGCATGCAAGGGCCCCAGGTCCTTGGCCGAGGCTCTCGCAGGTCTGACCGTCGAGATCACCGCCATCACACGCGTCCTCGCCGTCGATGGTGCCGTTGCCGCAGGTCGTGCACCCCGTGGCGTCCAGCTCGCAGGTCCGCTGGTCGCAGGTGAGTTCGCCTCCGCCGTAGCCGAGGGTCGTGCACGTCTCGTTGTCCAAGTCGGCACCGTCGCACTGCTCGGCACCGCCGAGGTTGCCGTCGCCACAGTCGCTGCAGGCGCTGGTGCTGAAGTGGCAGTCGCCCGTGCACTGCAGTTCGCCTGCGTCGAACATCATGTTCAGATCGGAGCACCCGATACGAATGGGGACTCCGAACTCGCAGTCCTCGCTGCCGCTGAGCATCATGTCGCCACAGACCGGTAGCTGGCAGGTCGAAGAACAGCCGTCGGCATCGACGAGGTTCTCGTCGTCGCACTGCTCGCCGAGATCTCGATCGAGCACGCCATCACCACACGAGGCGGGGGCGCAGTTGGAGTTGCACCCGTCGCCGTCGACGCCATTGCCGTCGTCACAGGCCTCGCCGGGCCCGTGATAGGCATCACCGCACACATTTTGCTGGCAAGTGTCGCGACACGGGCCGCCGTTGCCGTTCTCCGACCCGAGGTCGCATTCCTCGCCCTGATCCAGCACGCTGTCGCCGCACGAGTCCGGTGGGTCTTCGGTGTCGCCACCGGTGCCCTGGGTTTCTGCGCTGCCCGAGCCCGCCGTGATCGATGAAGTGTCGACTGTTCCAGTGGTCGCGGATGAGCCGATCGAGCCTGCACTGTTGGCCTCGGTGGGGTTACCCGGGCAGCCCAGCGTCAGCACCACTGCGGGAACCCAGAACCAGCGACGCAAAGACACGGGCATTTCGACTCCTGTTGAATCGTACGCCGAAAAGGCCCGGCCGGCGCAGGCTGCTAGCCATCGCACAGGTCAGGACCGGGCGCTGGGTCGCAACCCTCTTGCGGGAAGGTGCAGACCCCGCCTGGGCAGAAATTTCGCGCTTCGCCGGTGCGCAAGAAATGATCGAGCTGTTCGGCGGCCTCGGGTAGCTGCCGGATCGAGCCGTGCGGGTCGTTGCACAGACGTAGCGGTAGTGTGCAATCCGGCGCCGGCGGCAGGCCGAAGTCGTACTCGATGTAGGCGCTGCCAGCGGGTGGTTCGGCGACCGGATCGAGGCCCCAAATCTCGCCGCCGCCGGCCTCGACCACCGGGACCCCGAGGCTGCGGGCAAGGGCGTGCGACGCGATGTTCGCCACCGAGTGATCACCGACAGCCGCACGCATCAGGACCTCGTGGGCCGGGGTGTCGGGCAGGGGCTCGTCTCGCAGGTGCGTGATAAAGCCATTGGGCTCGACTCGGTCCCACAGCATCTGCACCAGCCCGAGCACGAACTGGATGTCGCGCGGGTCCTCATAGGTCGACTTGGCGATCGTGAAGAACGAGTCGAACTGGACGCTGCGGGTGAGGAAAAGGCTCCAGGGCGATCCCATCACCTCGAGGACACCGCGGGTCGTGTCCTGGCTGAGGCTCATGTACAGCGCGCCCATGATGCCGCCGAGGCTGATTCCGTAGTAGCCGCGGAGCGACGGGTCGAGCAGGCCGGTGAACATCGGATCGGCTGCGATGCCTTGGGCGACCACGCGATCAAGCACCAAGGCGTTGACCATCGACTGTTGCAGGCGGGCAAACATCCCCTCGAAGTCCTCGATCTTGCCGCTTTGCAGGATCACGCCGATGAACGCTTGATCGGGGGACGCCAGTCCGACCCAATCGGAGGCGAAGATCGCCCAGCCGTGGTTTTCGGCCAGCTCGAGGAGTTCGTTGCGCTCGATCTCCGTGCGACTCTGGAGCAGCCCGTGGCCGAAATGCAGCAGCCCCGCGGGCTGCGTGCTCGCGCTTTGTGGGATCAGCAACTCGAACGGGAAAGCGTAGGTGCCGCTTGCGACCGGCAGGCCCTGGTCGTCGAGATTCAGCACCGCGTTGGGTCCCGGCTGGTCGACGAACAGCGGAACGTCGAACGTGCCGGTGATGCGAAAGGCGATCCGTGGGTCGAACTCGGTCTCGACCATGCCGATGGTGAACGCCGGCGTCTCCCCGACCATGGCCAGCGCCTGGTCGCGCATGTGGACCAGCGGCGTCACGAGGTTCTCGTCGCTCGCGGTCGTGAAGTCCCAGGCGAGCTGCAGCTCGGCCCGCGTCACACCGGCCGTGTCGAGCTGCGAGAAGATGTCGGTGTACAGCGGACGACGGCTCTCGATCGAGGGCTCGTCGGACGGCTGGCCATCGCGCAGCGCGGAGAATCCCTCGGACGCCGGAAGCAGGGCGCCGGAGGCGTCCACGAGGTTGCGCACGGCCACGATATACCGATGCGCATTGGCCAGCCGCACCGCGGGCCGGACAAACAAGACCCGCCGCTGGGGGTCATCGTTCGCGAGATCGAGCTCGGCGAAGTGAGGCACGCGCGCGCCGGTCTCGGCATCGAGCAGGATCGTGGGCGACTCGGCCGCGAGCGAGGCCTCGATGTTGCTCGCGCTGGGCAGACCCGTCGCGACCGCGCCGGCGAGGTGGACCATGATGCCGCCCGCGGGCGAGAATCCGTCGGCTCGTGACCACGGCGCTGGATCGGCCTGCACGTCGTAGTAGCTGACCGGCATCATCTCGTTCGAGAGTTCGACCCGCCGGCCGGTGGACGTCGCCGCGTCGGCCACCGTGAACACGTTGGATGGGAACGGGTGGCCACAGTAGTCGGGCACCAGCGGATCGCAGGCCAGCGTCGGCCAGTCGACGACCGCGTCGGGGTCGGGAATCGCCATGGTGTCGCCGCCGGTCCCGCTGGTGTCAGCGGTGCCGCCGGTCGAATTCGCCGGCGAAGGATCGTCACCGCAAGCAAACAACAGAGCGCACGCGAGGGCAACGGATCGTCGATGCATGGGATTTCCCCGAAAGTGTACACGAGAGGTACGGCCCGCGCGGGGACCGACCTGGTCAGAGCGCGTCGACGATGCGACCGCAAAGCTCGGCGGCGGCATCGGCGGCCAATGGGCTCGGGTGCCACCCAACGCCAAGGCCGGCGTCGCCGACGCGGGGGATGATGTGAAAGTGCACGTGGAACACCGCCTGATGTGCGGCGGCCCCGTTGTTCTGCAACAGGTTGTACGCGGTCGCCCCGGTGGCCTGCAGCACCGCGCGGGCGATCCGCGGCAGTACCCGGCCGATCGCTGCTGCGCTGTCGTCGGAGAGCTCGTGGAGATATGCACAGCGCTGCTTCGGGATCACGAGGGTGTGCCCGAACGACAGCGGAAAGATGTCGAGAAACGCCAG
The DNA here is from genome assembly GCA_947492135.1 of Deltaproteobacteria bacterium. Classification (GTDB taxonomy): domain Bacteria; phylum Myxococcota_A; class Polyangia; order Nannocystales; family Nannocystaceae; genus Xiheibacterium. Next base: position 4,177 of record CANLQR010000437.1, read on the forward strand.
GGTATGATCGTCCTCATAGACCCGATGGCATGGGACCTCGCCGTCGAGAATCTTGCCGAAGATGTTGGATGCGTCCATGGGCACCGTGCTGGGGTTCCATGTTATGCCATGCCGGTGCAGAAGGTCGTGCGCATTGGCGTCGCCGCCCTCGCGGTTGGGCTCGTCGGGTATGCCGTCCTGGTCGCCTCGCGGCCGGACCCCAAGCAGGCCCCCGCGGCCGGGGAGGCCAGCCCACGGACGCCGCGGGCACGAGCCACCGGCGACAAGGGCAAAACCGGCTCGGCTTCGGCTGGCCGTCGCCTGAGCGACGACGCGAGCAAGTCGGCCGCAGGCGCGCGTGAAGCTGCCGCGCCCCCGTCGCCCACTCCGATCGCCCCGGTTGTGTACGAGACGACGCTCGTCGAGTTCCAGGGATTCGTCTCCGAGCTCGAGTCGCTCGATGCGCGCAAACAGACGCTCGTGCATGAAGAGTGGGTCGAACGCTATCGGCGCGGCAGCGAACTCGGAGACGCGCTCATGCGCACGCCCGACGCCAAGGACGCGGATCGCAACAAAGCGATCCTCGAGCTCAACATGCGCTTTCGCAACGTCATCCACAAACTCGTGCGGCCGCGTTAGCGGCCGCACAAGCAAGCACCGGCGTGCCCCGAAGGCACCCACGAGACTCGACTAGAACAGCTTGCCGAGTCCGCCTGGCAGCTTGTCCTTCAGGGACTCGAGCATGTCGCTACCGCCGAGCCACTCGGGGATCTTGCCGACGTTTTCCTTGAGGAATGCGACCACCGCGGCGGCCTTTTCTTCGTCGAGGCCGACCTTCTGCACGAGCTGCTGAACCATTTCATCCATTGTCGTTGTCTCCTTGCGCGGCGGAGCATAGCAGCTCACAGGGGATCGGCGCAGCAACGCATTCCCGTGGAGTAGTCCCAGTGCCCGGTGTCATGCGCGGTCGTCACGTAGGCGCAACCCGGCCCATTGATGACGGTGTCGACGAAAAATCCGCCACGAAACGTGCCCGCAGGATCGGCGGTCCACTCGTGGAGATTGCCCACCATGTCGAACACTCCGTCCGCGCTGACGCACCCCGGGTGAGCCCCGGTGGTCTGCACGCCATCGGGCACCTGCAAGATGCAAGGGTTCCCCAGCTGCGACCATATCGAAGCGTCGTTGGTGCCGAAGTACTCGATCGCCGGATGGATTGCGCGGGCATCGTTGCACACCGAAGGTTGCACCCGATCACCGTAGGGATACGTGGTGTCGGCGCGGCCTCGGCACGCACGTAGCCACTCTGCGTCCGTGCACAAACGCTTGCCCGCGGCTGCGCAGGCCTGCGCGGCGGTGTCACCATCGACGTAGCCCTGCGGGACCGCGCCCTCGATCGACACCGCGCGGACGTTGCCTTGGGGGTGGATGTAGGGCGAGTGGGAGGAGAGCACGACGCCGTCGTTGTCGAGCACCACCAACGACGCCTCATAGCGATCGACGCAGAATCCACCGGCGCCGACCATGCCCAGCGGACAGGCGGGGTCCCACGATTGCTCTGTCAGGCCTTCGTTGGGCACCGGCGAAGCGTTGGGATCGCAGGCCAGCGCAGGGTCGGTGCAGCACTGGACCTCGGCGTCGCCGGGACACAATCCCGGCGTCAGCTCCAAGCCCGCAGGGCAGGTTGCGCTCGGCAGGCACAGCCCCGGGGCCCCGGACACCGAGCACGACACACCGTCGGGGATGCAACACTGGATGGCCGGCACGTCCTCGCAAGTGCCCAGCACCGAAAGGTCGCCCTGCGGACACGCGGTGACGTCGCCGCAGGTGCCCACCCAGCCCGACAGTGCGCAGCCGGTCTCGCCACCGGTCGAGTCCGAGGTGCCGTCTCGGGTGGCGTCCGTCGTCGAGTCACTCGCGGGCCCGCTCGTTGAAGTCTCGCCCGGACCACCGGTGGGCAAGGACGTCGAGCCGCCCGTCGGGGCGTCGGCGGTGCTCGAACCGGAAGTGGACGCCGACATCGTTTCGCCCGCCGACGTCGTGTCCTGGTCATGCTGCGGGGCTGCCGAGCACGCGACGATCGCAAGCACCGAGCCCAGTGACGGGCGCCGGACTAGGGAATGTCGAACCACACACCATCCGTCGCAGGTTCGTCGTTGAGCGAATAGATCCGCGTCGGCGCGGCCGTCGGCATCGATCCATCTCCGCTGGGGTCGAGCACGTTCCAGCCCCAGACGTCGGCTCGGATGTCGCCGGTGGTGACGTCCCACTGCAGCTCACCGCTCACGCCCTGCAGGTCGACGCTGCCGTCGCCGGTGGCCAGCGCGTTGCGGGCCTCGACGATGAACGAGAGATCAGACCCCGAGAACGCGACGGGGGTGCCGTCGGCGTCGACCAGGCGTGGCATCCCGGCAGCGATCGCGGCGCCAGTGACGGGCTCATCGGCGGCGACCGTACACATGGAAAATAGCGTCGCCAAGGTCGCGTCGTAGCTGAGCGCCGATGAGGTCAGCGGCTCCTCGTCGTTGAACCGGATGCGGTAGCGAACACTGAAGGCGTCGAAATTGTCCGGGTTGAGCACCACCGGTGAGGTGCCTTGCAGACGGCGCTCGATCAGGGGCTTGAGCGGCACCAGTGGGGC
>CANLQR010000438.1 GCA_947492135.1 Deltaproteobacteria bacterium
CACGTCAGGGTAGGGGCCACCCATGTTGAGCATGGCGGCATCATCGACGAACACCACCAAGCCATAGTGGGGCGGATTGGGCAAACCCAGCGCGGCAATGGTGTCGTCGACGACCTGGATCTCGTCTGCGAGGGTGGACAACACCGGTCCCATGGACGTCGACACGTCCATGACGAACACGATGTCGATGTCTTGCTGGCAATCCTCGGTGCCATCGACGTCGGCCTCGGTGGCCTCGCCGCCTGGGCCGATGTCGAGCTTGTCGGTGCCGGAACTCGCGGTCGCGGCGCTGGTGTCCTCGCCAGTGTCGGCCGGTGCCATCGTCGATGGCATGCCCGTAGGGTCCTCGTCGGTGCGGGTCGTCCCGCAAGCGGGGGCGAGTCCCAACGCCAGCCACCAACCCCTCGATCGTGGTCTCCCACCCATGCACCGCATCTGGCTCTCGCCCATGTCGACTCCGCTCCGTTCTAGCAGAGTCTACGCGAAGCCAAAGCGCGCGGGCTGCCCATGATTTCTCACGGCCCGACACCGTCGGGATATCGGTAGGAGTCGGTGGCCACGTCGAATGGCCCGCCAGATTTGTTCTTGATCACCTGGTGATCGACGACGAACTCACCGCGAGGACCACGTCGTCGCTTCGACTCGATGCGCAGTCCTACCAGCGTGCCCAGTGAGTCGGCGTGTGTGGGTTTCTCTGTGATCAACAAGACCCGACTGTCGTGCTGACGGGCGAGCCCGAGGATGCGTCCGAGCCATGCGGAGATGGCTGGGCCACCGGCGGCGTCGTCTTCGAGATCGACGATGACGAGACCGAAGGCCCCCGAGCGCAGCAATAGCTCTGCGGCCTTGCACAAGCCTGCTCGCGCGGGTGTGGTCGCGACGTGGATGACCACCAGCGCGTCGAGATCGATGCCGGCCGCACTGAGATCGGGTGGAAACAACGGGCCTCCGCGGCGTTGGATCCACACCGCGGTGTCGCCCGCCGCCTGGACATGGCGCAACAAACCAACCGCGGTGCTGGTGCGCGCACAGGGGCCCCCAGAGGGACCCGAACACTCGACCACACGACCGGGGAGCAGGCGTGCGGCAAGCCCATCACGCAGCGGATCGAGTGGCGGAACGTTGGCCGAAGCCGAGGCGCCAGGGGTGACCAGACGCATGGCGACCATGGTCTTGGACCATAGCTGCTCTAATGTTCAGTGTCAATCGCCGCCATGCGTTCGGCGAGCACTGCGACCACCACGGCGCGGACGCCCGGCAGCTCGAGCCCACGCACCTGACCCAGAATCACCCCAGTCACATCCTGGAGACCGTGCCCCGCAAGGCCCGCAGGTGTCAGTGGGCACACCAGAGTCTCTCGATGCAGTCCACGCAAGAGTGTGCGCAGCTGTTCGGTGCTGACCTGCACGAGTCCGAGATCGAGGTCGTTGTTGGGCACGCGCGACGAGACTAGCAGTACGATGGGCCAGCTCAGAAGTGCCCAAAGCCGACGACGAACCGCGTGATGTCACACTCACGTCTGCCGATGCTTCGCCCGTCGGCGATCGCGTGCGGACGTTGGTACGCGGCGAAGTGATCGGTCGCTATGTCGTCATCGATCGCGTCGGCGAAGGCGGAATGGGCGTGGTGTACTCTGCCTATGATCCCGAGCTCGATCGCAAGCTCGCGCTGAAGCTACTCCACCATGCGACGGGCGAGCGTGCCGCTGCGCGCCGGGTTCGGCTGGTCCGTGAGGCGCAAGCGATGGCCCGGCTGTCCCATCGCAACGTCATTGTCGTCCACGATGTCGGGACCTTTGACGACCAGGTATTCGTCGCGATGGAGTTCATCGACGGACGTAGCCTGGCGGCGTGGCTGGGCGAGGCTCGCGAGTCGGACGGCCGTCCGACGTGGACCCAAGAACTCGGCGTCTTGGTGGCCGCCGGGCAAGGGCTCGCGGCTGCCCACGATGCTGGGCTGGTGCATCGCGACTTCAAACCCGACAACGTCATGATCGCCTACAGCGGGCGCGTGGTCGTGACCGACTTCGGTCTGGCGCGCGCGGCCGGGAACCCCGACGACACCGGGCCACCGGCGTCCGGCGAGGTCGGCAACGCTCGCGGCAAACTGGCGTCGACCGTGACCGCGGTCGGGGCGATCATGGGGACGCCGGCATACATGGCCCCAGAGCAACACCTGGGGCAGCTCGCCGATGCCCGCAGCGATCAGTTCTCGTTCGCCGTGGCGACCTGGGAAGCGATCTACAAGCAGCGACCGTTCCCCGGTGAAGACGTGGCATCACTCGCCTACAACGTGACGGCGGGCAATCTCCGCGAGCCACCCAGCAAGGCCGGCGTGCCGACGTGGGTTGCGCGGGTGCTGGCACGGGCGCTCGCCCTCGAGCCGCACCGGCGCTACCCGAGCATGCACCTGTTGCTGACCGAGCTCGCGCGCGATCGAACGTGGCGCCCGCGATGGTGGGCGATCGCGGCGGGAGTTGGTGCCGCGGCGGTGACCGGCGTCTACGCGGGATTCATGCTCGACAGCGAGCCCGAGCCGTGCGCGGCGGGGCGCAATCATGTGTCCCGGGTGTGGAACGCCGATCGCGAGCAGAGGCTGCGCGAGCGCTTCACCGCCACCGGACTCAGTTATGCCGAGGAGCAGTGGCCCACGCTACGCTCGGAGCTGCAGGCCTATGTGAAGGACTGGAACGCGGCGTATGTCGACGCGTGCGAGGCGACCCACGTGCGAGGCGACCAGTCCGAGGCGGTGCTCGACGCTCGGATGTCGTGTCTGGCCGGACGCCTCGACGAATTTTCCGCGCTGGTCGACGTGCTCGAGCGCGCCGAGACGGCCGTGGTCGAGCGTTCGCTGGTCGCGGTGCAGGGGTTGCCCCGGCTGCGCCGGTGCTCGCAGATCGAGATGCTGCTCGATCCGGTGCCGCCGGCCCAGGACGCCGCCACCGCGGCAGCCGTCGACCAACTTCGGCCGGAACTCGCTCGCGTCGCGGCGTTGCATCGGGCCGGGCTCTACAATGTTGGTCTCGGTGCGGCGCGTGATCTCGTGGTGCGTGCTGCCGAGCTCCGATACGACCCCGTGCATGCCGAGTCCCTGATCACGCTTGCGGAGTATGAGTGGGCACAAGGGACCGCGGACGATGCCCAGACGCACCTGCGCCAGGCACTCACGCTTGCGCTGCGCGGCCGAGCCGATCGCGTTGCTGCCCACGCCGCGGTGAAGCTGGTCGAGGTGCTCGGGCCGGATGCGACCCGCGAGCACGAGGCGCAAGGCTGGGCCGAGATGGCCGACGCCCTGTTGATCCGTTGTGGAGGTGATCCGGAGCTCGAGGTCGCGCTCGCGGGGCGTCGGGCCGAGATCGCCCGCGCTCGCGGTGATCTTCAAGGGGCTCGCGCTCAGCTCGAGCGGGTGCTCGCGGTCCAAGAGCGAACCCACGGCGCCGACGACTCGCGCGTTGCCGAGACCGCGCTGCTGCTTGCCGACGTGGTCGCTGCGGACGGCGATTTCGTCCGCGCCGACGATCTCTTGCGGCGTGCGCTCGACATCCACGAGTACGCCGTGGGTCTGGATCATCCGCGCACGGCGGTGATCCTCGCGCGGCTGGGGACATTGGCGCGACAGCGTGGCGATCTGGGAGGCGCCGTCGACTATCTCGATCGGGCGCTCGCCGCGGGGGAACTCGCGTACGGCCGCGATGGCTCGGAGCTCGTCGCGCTCCTGGTCGAAGCCGGCTCGGCGCTCGCCGAGCTGGGACGATACGACGATGCCGAGCGGGCGCTCGATCGTGCGCAGGCGCTGGCCGACCTCCATCCGCTCGAGGCGCGGGTCGAGGCCGACATCGCCTTAGCCCGCGCCGAGGCTGCGATCGCGCGAGGCGATCCGGCGCAGAGCCTCGAGTATGCGGCGCGCGCCCGCGGGGGCGCGACGGCGCCGCTCGCCGCAAGCCACGACGCCAGAGCCGACCTCGTCGAGGCCGAGGCTCTGCTCGAGTTCGATCGCGCCGCCGATGCCCTGACGCGCGCGCGCCAGGCCCAGCGTGTCATCGATGGGCCCCAAGCCCGTCCGTCCTCGCAGCTGATCCGTCTGCTCGTCGCGATCGGTCGCGCAGAGCTTCGCCTCGAGGCGCCTGGGCTTGCGGCCGAGGCCTTGACGCGTGCGGTCGCGATGGTCGAGCAGACCCCCACGATCGCGCCGTGGCTCCGGGCTCGCGCGCGTTTCGAACTTGCTCGGGCTCAGTGGAGTGAGCCGAAGCTACGGGCCACCGCTGTCGGGCTCGCCCTGCGGGCGCGGGACGATGTGGCGTCGGGCGACCCGCGGTCCGACGCGTTGCTCGCCGAGATCACGGCTTGGCAGTCGACACGGACGCCCTGAACGCGACGTTTTGGCCGATCAGCCGCTGGGTTCGACCGGCGGCAGACGCACCGTCGAACCACCTGTGCGATGTCCTCGACCCACCAAGTATTGCTCGCGGCTGCCGGCGCGCGTGGCCTCGGCGTGCACCGGTTTGGACTCCAGGAATGCCGCCCGCACGCTGCCGATCAGCGCCGGAAAGCCACCGCCTTGGAATACCTTGGCCACGAAGTGCCCACCACGGCGCAGCGTCACGCGGGCGATCTCCAGCGCGCGTTCACACAGTTGCTCGCTGCGGTACTGATCGCTGAGTCGATCTCCGGTGGTGTGCGGCGCCATGTCGCTGAGCACCACGTCGAAGTGACCGAACTCTGCGAGCAATGCGTCGCAGTCGAGCGTCATCACGTCAGCAATGCGCGAATGAACCCAGCTCGGCAGTGCAAGCTCGCTGGGACGCAGGTCAAAGCCGACGACCAACCCGCTCTCGCCGACCCGCTGTGCGGAGTACTGCATCCACGAGCCCGGCCAGCTGCCGAGGTCGAGCACGCGCCGGCCCGGCGCGAGTAGATGGAATCGACGATCGATCTCTTGCAGCTTGAAGACCGCGCGAGCGGCAAACCCCGAGGCCTTCGCCGCACGATAGGCGCCGTCTTGTCGCGAGGAACGATCGTCGAGCTTGCCGCGTTGCCCCGCCATCGTCGCTCCTCGTTGTCACTGTGCGACGGCCCGGCGCAGGGGCAAGAGCACCCCCGGCGTCGCAGCGTCACTCAATTCTTCGCGCTCTTCGCCGCGTTGTGGATCTGGCGGACGGAGACTTTCCGCGCCGCGTTGACCACCACGTAGTTGTTGGCGGCGCCCGGGACCGGTCCCCAGACCAGCAAGACGCCCTCGGCCGCCATGATCTTCGCGACCCGGAGGTTTTGCGTCGTCCGGGTGACGTTGCCGACGTGGCCGGGCATTCGCTTGCCGGGATGCACGCGACCGGGAGTCAGACGGCAGCCGATCGAACCGCCGTGACGGAAGTACTCGTGGGTGCCGTGGGTGCGCGGCTTGCCGCCGAGCTTGTAGCGATGGAGGCTGCCTTGGAAGCCCTTGCCCTTGGTCGTGCCGGAGACGTCGATGTACTGGCCCTCGGCGAAGATCTCGGGGGCGATGTCGCTGCCGACCGGAAACTTCGCGAGCACGTCGGCGTCGACGCGGAACTCGCGAACGTAGCGACGCGGTGAGGCGTTGGCGGCTTTGAAACGACCGAGGTCGGCTTTGGTGAGTCGCGACGGCTTCTGCTCGTCGAAACCGACCTGCAGCGCGGTGTAGCCATCGCGTTCCATCGTACGGTGGGCGATCACGGTGTTGCCGCGCACAGAAAGCACGGTGACCGGAACGCGCGTGCCGTCCTCGAGGAAAATCTGCGTCATCCCGAGTTTCTTCGCGAGCATGCCAGGTTGGAGATTCATGACGATTTCCGGTCCTCCCGCGCGCCCGAGGGGACGCTTTGGAGGGGCTGAGGCGGGCGACTATGGTGGAGTCGAGCGCGGCCCGTCAAGTGCCCGGCGGGCATCCGCGACCGCTTCGCGGACGGCCCCTCGGGGATGATAGGCCCAGCGGCGCAGGGCCCGAACGGCCCGCGCGTGGGCAGCAGTCCCTTGCGGAGCGATCCGGCACAGCGCGTAGGCCGCCCGAACCCGGGTGATCGGTGGGTTCCACCAGCGGCGCAAGACCGCCTCGGCAGAGGCGATCGCCGCGGCTGCGGGCGCGCCGAGCTCGGCCAGTACCTCGAGCGCCGAGTCGCGCTCGGGCCGGCGGCCCAGCGCGGTGATGAGCCTGGCGACGCCGTCGGCGCGGCCGTGGGCGGCGAGCACCGACGCGGCTTGCATCCCAATCCCCGCGTTGCGGTCGGCGTCGTCGCGCACGACCGCAGCGAGCCCATCGAGCGTCGCCGCCGTGACGCGCGGCAGATGGGCGAGGGCGTTGACGATCTGCTCGCGCAAGTCGGCCGAGGGTTCGTCGGCGAGCGCGGCGACGAGGTCGGTCTCGGCGTCGGGATCGTCGACTTCGACGCGCGCGAGCGCGACCTGGAATCGGACGTCCACATGCGGGCTGCGCCAGGCGTCGCGAAGCCTGTCGATCACCTGTCGATGAAGCGCGGCGTCACGCCCACGGGCAGCGACGCCGACGTAGGACATCGCGATGACCGCGGTCTCGTGCAGCCATCGGGTGTCGTCGTCGCTGCGATCCAGCTCGATCCATATCGCAGCGCGCGCGAGGATCTCGGCGCGACCCAGCGCGCCCAGGCCCAGCGCAGCATGGCCGGCCACGTCGACCACAGCGTCGTCGAGGGCGTCGAAGAGCCGGCGGCGGAGCGCGGCGAACTCGGGGTGGTCGGTGTCAGCACAGAACGCGGGCCCCGGGCGGCCCAGGGCCGCGAGCATGGCCGGCGCGAGG
>CANLQR010000439.1 GCA_947492135.1 Deltaproteobacteria bacterium
CCGCCCCCGCGTGCTCCATCACTCCGTCCGCTCCCGCACGTGGCTCACCGTCGATGTCGGACAGCGGGTCGCCGGTTGTCCAGCGGGCGATGTCCGCGAAGACCCCAGCGCCGCTCGCAGACAGGTGCAGGTCGCTTGCCTGGATGTTCGCTCCGGTCGGCGCGCCACAGTACCGAATTCGGAAATAGAACAGTGACCACTCCTCATTCGCGACGCCGTTCCAGTACGGCTCCTGATGCAGGTTCGCAAGAACTCCGATCCCCTCATGCAAGCGTTCCCGACTGGTCATGCGTCCGACTCCCCTACGGCGCGGCCAACACTATCATCACCGGGAGACCGACGTTCTGGACCGCTGCGCACTCGACCGCCTCGGCTTCGCGCCCCTCGACGAAAATCCGATAGTCGCCGATCTCGACGCCCTCGAACGTCGCGTTTCCGTTGGCGTCAAGCAGGCGTTGCTCCTTGACGGTGCCACCTTGCGCGAGCTTGACCCACAGCCCGACGCACGCGAGGTTCGTCCCCTCGAACCATGCGGCGACGACCAGCGTGCCGACCCCGTTGTTGGGTGCATGGCGGCTCTCGACTTCGAGGATGACCGACCGGCGCATGCCGGGGTCGACTGCGATCCCCACTTCGTCGCGAAGGGTGAACGGGCCCGAAAGCCCATACACGCCGGGTTCGAGCTCATCAAACTGGGCACGGCCGTCTGGGTCGCTCGTGGTGTCGGCGACTTGCTCCCCCACGTCGTCGAGCAAATACACCGTGGCGCCTTGCGACAAAGTACCCTGTGGATCCACGACGAGGACGTCGATCGCACCAACGACGTCGCTGTGGTTCGGCGCGTCGGGTACCGGCGCGAGCAGATTCACCGATGTCGTCGCGTCCCGCGTGACCACAACCGGTTGGGTAATCGTGGCCTGGTCCTCCAAGTACAGGTCGTACTCTCCCTCGGGCACGAGGTCGAACATGCAGTGACCGTCCGCGTCGGTCTGCTCGCGCCCGAACGGCGGACCTCCCCGGGGTTCGAGAATGATCACTCGCGCGGATGGACGATGGGCGTTGCTGTCGCGCAGCTCGACCGCGACCCGACCAACCGCGACCAGCTGCAACACGTGATGCGTGATCGCTCCCGCAAGTACAGTAATCTGGACAGCATCGGTCCCGGCTCCGGACACGACGTAGTACCCCTGCGGCAGCGAAAACCACGCGCGCCCGACATCATCCGTCAGCACGGCGCCGACTTCGAGGTCTTTGCGCGTCACACGAACCGCAGCGCCCACAAGCGCATCCGCGTCGGTCCCGAGCACCAGCACGTCCAAAGCGCCCGGCGCAACCATCGGCGACTCGACGTCGGTTCGCAGCATGGCGACGTGGTGGGCTCCCTGCGTAACGTCGACTTGGGCCTCCACTGCGGTGCCGTCGAGCCACACAGTGCTCGTGCCCGCGGGCACCCCAGCGAACTGCGCGACACCTTCGAGATCCGTCCACATGCTCCCCAGTACGTCCGCACCGTGGGCGAGATGCACGAGCTCATCCTCCATCGGCGTGAGGTCGGCGTAGGTGAGACGCACTTCCACACTGCCCGCCAACCCCGGCGCCGGGGTTTCCTTGGGCCGCATCGTCGCGAGCACCTGCTCGTACCGCCACAGAAACTCGATCGGGTTGTAGTGCCACACATGCTTGGATGCCGGCATCGCATCCCCCGCGCCTTGCTTTGCCTCGTCCCACCACACGTAGGGCCGGATCTGCTCGGCATAGCCATCGGTCGCAAAGCCTTGCTCCTCGAGTCGCGCGACCGAAGTCGCGATGTCCAGACCCCACTCGCTGCGAAAGCGGCACTGCATCTGCCGCAAGAAGACCGCCTTGCCACTCGCATAGAACTCGAGCACCTCCTCGGGGTGCAGCACGTTGTCCTTGGCAAACCCCGGCGGACCGTCGTACTCGATGCGATCGAAAACCTTGCCAGGCACGTCGAGCGTCAGGTCGTCGTCGAGATCTTCGAGTTGCTCCCACGGCTCCACCAGCGGGTGCTCCGCGAAAAGCTCCCAGTGGAACTGCGGGTACAGTGCCACGCCGCTGGCGCCCACGCGGCCCTGCGCCAGGCCTGAGGCCCACAGCGGCTGGCCGGCGCCGATCAACACCTGTGGCCGCGTGATGATGGTCGCGAGTTCGTCGGGGCCCCGCTTTGCCGCCCGCAATGCAAACACCGCGTCGACCGGTGGCTTGGTCTCGTCGAACAACGAGCCGTAGGATTCTTTGAGTCGCTTGTGGGTGTCCGCCTTGGTGATCTTGCCACTTTTGGAAACCACGCCGACCTTCGCGTAGCCCGGCGCGTCTTGGGGCTTGCTTGCCGTCGGGCTGTAGTACGCAACGTGCTTGCGCTGGAACTCGGCGATCGCAGCGCGCAATTCGTCGTCATAGACGCCGTCGATCTCGCCCGTGTAGTACCCGAAACGAGTCAGGCGTTGTTGGACCCACTCGACGTCTCCGGGCTCGCTGGCGACCCCGGGTGCGCCAACGTCGGCACCGATGCCCCGCGAGCGCTCGGCGTCGTCGCCGGAGGTCTTCGCGGCGCGCTGGACCGCGACGTCCTGCTCCTCTTCGGGCGTTGGGTCCAGTGCGACCTCGCCGAGCCACGGAAACCTCTTCGCGGTCGCCGCGTCGAGCGGCAGCGCGTTGAGGTGCATGAACAGCGAGTAGATCGTGCGCTTGGGATCGAGTCGCGCCGGCTCGTCGGCCGCGGGGTCGGTGCCCGGTGGTGGCGCGGGTTGGGCCGCGAACAATGCCGTCCAGGTCTTCGCGCCGACGGTCATCACGCCATCGGGCCAGAGCTTCCCCTTGGTCTTGTACGGGTAGCCGATCGTGTCCTGAAAGGCCTCGATGGCGGCGATGAACGCCTCATCGACGGTGGGATCGTCCAATGCTGCGGCGTCCGACGGCGCATAGAATGGACCTTCGTTTGCGTCGTGCAGTGCGTGCTTGGCTTTGATCACCAAGCTAGCCTCGTTGCTGCACTCGCGGCCGACGGTCGCGGTCTCGGGCGCGACCGGCGGTGTGCCCTTGGGCGGCTTTTTCTTGGTCTTGAACAGCGCGGCACAGGGCTTGGCCAGGCGCTTGCGGGTATCCCCCTTGGCCGTGACATAGCCCTCGGCTTGGTCGGGATGCTCGCCAAAATACGGGACGTACGCGAGCTGGAACCCGCGAATTGCGGCGCGGAGTTCGTCGTCGTACGGGCCACTGATCGACACCGCCGGAACCTGGGGCGCATCGCTTGCCAACGCGAGCGAGTACTCGCGGATCCTGGTCAACCGGCGTCGAACCCACGTGACATGATCGGGGTGGCTTGGCGTGATCGGACCGGCGAGCGGGTAGCCGACCGCGAAGTCTTTGAGCGCCTCACCGGCCTTGGCCTCCGCTGCGTCGGCCTCGTCGTCGGGCGTGCCAGGGGTGTTGGGGCGCCATTGCAGCCGGCGGAAGGCCTCGTCCGAGATCTCATGGCGCAGCAAGATGAAGTTGGTGTGGCCGTGGGCGCGCAGCGCCGTCGCGGGGTTGGGATCGAGTCGCAGCGCGACGATCTCGGCGTCGAAGGGGGCCACGATGCGCTGGTTGAAGTCGCGGGGGAGATGCACACCACCATGCCAGCTGTTGTTGCTGCCCAAGGGGAAGTAGCCGCCTCGGCCGGAGTTCTCGACCAGCGCGTGGCGAGCGTTCGTCCGTTGTTCGTTGACGATCTCCGCGCCGTTGGGGAAGTACACCTGCGTACTTCCCCACGGCCCGAGTTCTGCGAGGACGCGGTGCGGGTCGATCCGCGGAAATGGGCCTTCGGTCTGCCCGAGCACGGTCTCGACGCCAACTTTCGTGGGCAGCTTCGTGTTCGAGCACTCGAAGTGCAGATGCGGCGCGGCGGAGCCAGCGTTGCCGCTGTGGCCGACAGATGCGATTATCTGCTGCTCGGCCACGCGCTCGCCGAGGTTGACGAAGATCTTATCGCAGTGGCCGTACAGCGTGTAGAGGTCTTTGCCGCGGTGGCGCCCCTTGATGACGACCGAGCGGCCGTAGCCGTTGTTGTCATCTTCTTTGTGGACGCCGACCACTTCGCCACCGACCACCGCGACAATCGGCTGCCCGGTCTTGTTGCCGATGTCGATGCCCTGGTGGTAGTGGAATCCGCCCGTCGAGCGCTTCTTGCGGGGATACAAAAACGCCCCCTTTGCGCAGCCCTTGTTCACGTTCGGGCACTGGTAGGAGACGCCAGTCGCAAGCGACTTGAACTTCTTGTCGCAGGTGCTGCCGATGCGACTTCCGGCGCCGTCGAAGTCGATGCATGCCAGCGGCTCCTTCACCTCGATAGCTGGTCCACCTTTCAACGGCAGCACAGGGCATCGATAAATTGTCATCCGTTGTCTCCTCGGCCGCTTTGCGCAGCGCATGGGTTGCTGCGCTGCTTCATGGGGGCGACACGTCGCGTGCGCACCGAAACGTCACGCCTGCCGAGTACTCGCTGTGTCTCATGCAGTCGGGCACGATCCAGGGCGCCAGCCCGCCATACATAAACGGCCCTTCGCGTTCCGACGGGGAGTGGGGGACCGAAAAGTCATCACAATGTCTTTGTCCGGGTGGTCGCGGGTCCGCGACCAACTCGCTTAGCCACGCAAGATCACAGAGCCCTTGGCTGCTGTTGTCGCTCGGGTAGGCGCATACCTGCTCGGGATCACCGGCCGCGGCCTGGCCCTCCCGGCGATCGCACATCAACCCGGCCCCACTGCCCCATGGACACTTCCAGTCACTACGTCCGCTCCTCGCCGCGTACTCGTACTCGTCAATGCTAGGCAATCGCTTGCCGGCCCACTCGCAGTACCGCTCGGCCTCAACGCGCGCCGCGCAGTTCATCGGATGCTCTGTCGCGCCCTTCTTTACCGGCCGTCCGTTGTAGGGATCGGTCGAGCAGTAGATTTCATGCTTGGGGTCGGGCATGCCGAACGTGTCGAATTCGGTGCTCTTGCAGCCCCCCGCCACCCGGCACGCGGTCCACTGCCCCGCGGTCACCGGGGTTCGGTCCAGCTCGAACGCCGCGAGCTTCACCGCCGACGGCGGATAGTCCTCGTCGTCTTCTTCGACCAGCGCTAGATCCTCCGGTCGCATTCCCTTCACAAAGTCTCCGCCCGGCAGCCGCACCATGTCGGGCCCCGGCCTCAACACGATCGTGCGCGACACCGTCTGTCCCGCCACAAACGTGATGTCCTCCCAATACCCGCCAACGTCCGCATGCCCACTGCCGATCTTCAACCGTTGACGGCAGGCCAGCACCGTCACCGCATCGTCGACCACCACATGCTCCGCCTCCTGTTGCGCCTCCAAGCTGTCCGCCTCCGCCAGCCGCACCGTGGGCGCCAACGTCTGGCCATGCGATGCCGACAGCGTCAGCCGCAGCGTCGCGGTCTCGAGCCCGAACGTCGTGTCCGTGAATGTGGTGGTCTCGCCGGCCGCCAGGTCGATCAACTCGATTACCTTGCCGCAGCGATGCTCGAGCCTCACCTCATGCCCGCCCGCGCTCAACTCGAACGCCGCCAGCGGTGTCCGACCCATCTCGCGCTCGTCCACGAACACTGTGACCCCCGCCACCATCTCGAACGCCACCATCGTTGGGCCCGGTCGCTTGGCCGTGGCTTTGTCCCCGTGAGCCGCCTCGCCCCCGAGCCGCGCCCGCACGCGCTCGACGAAGTCTCCGCAACCACACCCGAACAGCCCCGCCACCACGATCACCACGATCACCGCGCGTCTAGCAGCTGATTGCATACGGTTCCTCCACCACGATGACATGTTGCCGCTGCGTCACGAGCTCGACCCCGGGCCCGCCGAGTGCCGTTCGCGGCAGCCCGCTGCACACCCGCGCCATCGGCCTGCGGCGACCATCCGTTGCGTCGCAAAGTGCGACGACCTTCACCGAGCACATACCACCCGACTTCAGATTCTCGACGCGCAATCGCGACTGTCCGTCGAGATACTGCCGCGTGACGGTCCCATCGGGCGCACGAAACTCCAGCGTCGCGCCGGCCAGCGACGTGCCCCAGCGGCCGACGCACTCGGCCTCGAACCACAGATCCGTGGCCGGCCCGCGGAGCGTCGACAACGGCACGGCTTCGGCCTCGTCCTGCTCGGTGTCTGACGCGGTCCCCCGGGCCTCGACCACGTGGCCGACCTCGATCGCCTGCCAGTATCCCTGCGTCAGCGCTCGCATCGCCTGGGCGCGCACTTCGGGCTCCTCGAGCCGGTCCTCGGAGACTCCGAGCCACCGCGCGAACGCCTCGCGCCCCTCCGGATGCCCGAGCGCATCCTCGATGAAGCACGCCACGCTCGCGGGGTCATTCGGCAGCAACGCGCTGCGCGGCACGACCAGCACATCACTTGCTCCCTGGCGGATTGGGTTCCAGCGGTCCATCGTCAACCTGCCCTTGCGTATCAAGTAGCGTCCGAGCTTGCTGGGGTCGCGGTGGTCGCGGTGCTGCTGCTCGCTCTCTCCGTTCCGGTCGGCGTCGTGCCTCCGCCTTCGGCCCCCGCCACACAACCGCCCCGGCTGGCAAGCGAGAGCGCGGCCCCCATGGAGCTCCACACCTTCACGGCACGTCCGCCCCCGCGTGCTCCATCACTCCGTCCGCTCCCGCACGTGGCTCACCGTCGATGTCGGACAGCGGGTCGCCGGTTGTCCAGCGGGCGATGTCCGCGAAGACCCCAGCGCCGCTCGCAGACAGGTGCAGGTCGCTTGCCTGGATGTTC
>CANLQR010000440.1 GCA_947492135.1 Deltaproteobacteria bacterium
CGAGGCCGAGTCCGCGGCGACCGAGCCGGGGGCGATCGAGCGGCTCGAGCCCGGGGCTGCGGTGCTCCGGGGCTTCGCGCACGCGCGGGCCGACGCGCTGCTCGACGCGATCGACGCGGTCGTCGCCGCGGCCCCGCTGCGCCACATGATCACGCCCGGCGGCCACCGCATGTCGGTGGCGATGACGAACTGCGGCGCGGTGGGCTGGACGAGCGAACCGACGGGCTATCGCTACAGCCCCACGTGCCCGCTCTCGGGCGCGCCGTGGCCGGCGATGCCAGCGGTGTTCGCCGCGCTCGCGCGCGAAGCGGCCGCGGCGGTGGGCTTCGCCGCGTACGCGCCGGACGCGTGCCTGATCAACCGCTACGAGCCGGGGACCAAGCTGACGGCGCACCGCGACTTCGACGAGCGCGACACCGTGGCGCCGATCGTGTCGGTGTCACTGGGGCTGCCGGCGACGTTCCTGTTCGGTGGGCCGCGGCGCGGCGATCCGAGCCGCGCGCTGCGATTGGTGCACGGCGACGTCGCGGTGTGGGGCGGCCCGGCGCGTCACCACTACCACGCGGTCAAACCGCTGCAGGATGGCTGGCACGCGCGCTGCGGCCGGGTGCGGTGGAACCTGACGTTCCGCGTCGCCCGGTGATCCCCGGCGTGGGCGCGGTGGCCGACCCGCGCAAAGGCACGGAATCACTTTTCCCGCGGCCAGTGCCGAATCTCTACCGGCTCGATCGCTTCCGCCGACTTGAAGCCAAAGATCTGCGAGTAGAAGTACAACTCCGCTTCCTGCGCGCGAATGATGTTGGCGGCCTCGCGAAATCCGTGTTGCTCGCCGGCGAATTCGATGTAGGCGTTCGGCACGCCGCGCGCATCCAATGCTGCGACGATGGCTCGCGATTGCTCGGGCGGCACCACTTTGTCTTCGCTGCCTTGCAGGGTCAACAGTGGCTCGGTGAACCCGTCGAGGTGATGGATCGGCGAGCGCGCGCGATACAGCGTCTCGTTGGGTTCTCCGACCAGTGACACGTCGTACTTGCGCTCGAACTTGTGGCTGGTGGCGGCAAGCCCCGCGATGTCGGAAACGCCGAACAGATTGGTGCCGGCCTTGAAGCGTTCGTGGAACGCCAGCGCGGCGAGGGTGGTGAAGCCGCCTGCGCTGCCACCGCGAATCGCCACTTTGTCCGCGTCGACGAGCCCTTGCGCGACCAGGTAATCGACCGCTGCGATCGCGTCGTCGACATCTACGATGCCCCATTGGCCCTCGAGGCGCTCGCGATAGGCGCGACCGAAGCTGGTCGAGCCGCCGTAGTTGACCTCGACCAGCGCGAAGCCGCGGCTGGTCCAGTACTGGCGCGACAGGTTCAGCGTCGCCTTCGATACCGAGGTGGGCCCGCCGTGGATGGTGACGATCAGCGGCGGTTTCGCGCCCGCTGGCCCCTGGTGTGTTGGATGCGTGGGCGGATAGAACCAGGCGTGCGCCGTGCCGGCCTTCGACGGGAACTCGATGGCGCGCGGTACCGACAGATACGCGCGCTCGACCGGCAACGTCGACGGTTGATGCAGCACGTGGTGCGCGCCGCTGGCCGCATCGATCTCGATCAGCACGCCGGTGTCGTCGGCGGCGTTGGCGAAGGCGACGATCCTGTCGTCGTCGCGCCAGGCGAGTTCGCCGAAGCTTTGGTAAGGCAGATCGAGGCGCCGGTACTCGCCGCTCGCGAGGATGCCGATCTCATCCACCGCCGCACGACTGGTGCGCGCGACCAGTTCGCCGCGCGAATTGGCGGCATACGATTGCCCGCCCATTTGCCACAGGGGGCCCGCCCATTCGCGCTCCATCGGCGCCACATGGGCGCGTTGACCGTCGCGCCAGCGGTGCAGGTTCCACCAGTCGTCGACATCGGCGACCGCGTACAGATCGCTGCCGACGAAAGTCGGTTCGAGCGCCGCGATCTTCGCATCGTCGATCAGGGTGGAAACGTCGCGGACGCCGGCTTCGTCGAGCGAGGCGGTTTTCAGGCGCGTGCGATCCCACGGCATCGACGGATGGTTCCATTCGATCCATGCCAGCCTGCTGCCGTCGGCCGAGATGCGCGGATTCGCGACAAAATCGCTGCCGGTCACCAGCACCGCGCCTGCGCTTTCGCCAGCCGGCGGTAACGGCAGCGCGACGATCTCGTTGCGCTCCTCGCCGTGCGCCGCTTTGGTCTCCGGCCGATGATCCTCGCGAACCCACAGCATGCGCCGGCTCGCGGCATCGACGCTGCCATCGGCGTACTGGAATCCGCCCGGCGTGATCGCCACCGGCGCCGCGCCCTCGCTCTGGAAGTACAGTCGTTGATCGGCAAAGTTGGCGAACACGATGCCGCCGTCGAACACCACGTACGAATTGCCGCCGTACTCGTGCACCCGGGTGCGCACGTTGAAATCGGTCGGCGTCAGTTCGCTGATCTCGCCGTCCCGCAGCCGCATCAACACCTGTCGACCGCGCTCGTTCGGACGGCTCTCGCGCCAGTGGACGTCGCCCCCAAGCACACGCAAGTCGCTCATCGCGACGCCAGCCCCGGCCAGGCTCGCGGCACTGATCGGGCTTGGCCAACTACCGTAGGGCGCGGTGGTGCGTTCGGACATCGATGATTTCTCCGGCGTGCCGCAGGCGGTGAGCATGAGGGCGAGGAGGGGCAGGGCGGTACGCATGGGCGGTCTGGAGTACTTCTGGGACGCCAAGTCTGACGCATCCGGCGATGCTGGGCGCCCGCGATTTGGCGACTGCGGCAAACCTCCATCCGCGCAGCGCATCCAGGGACTTTGACGTTCGTCCGAACGTAAGTCACTGGATTGCCACGGCCCGCGCAGGAAACCTTCTCGCCAGTCGCGACCCTGCGCGGCGCGCGGATGGGCCAAACAAAGGGTGTCGGTGCTGGTCGCGACTTGCCACGACCGGGGTTCTCGAGGCGCGCGCTCCCGTCGCGGTGCTCCGCGCTCTACTCGACGTCGGCTGCCGTTGCGGAGTTGGCGTCGTCGTCCGGTGCACGCTGCTCGTCGAAACCCGATGCGCTACGCCGCGACGATCAGTCGTCGGTGCAGCCGTCCATCGAGCAACCACACGCCGAACCAGACGCGACCGCGATCGACGGCGGCTCGTCTTGCTGCATGTCGCAGGTCACGTGGCCATCGGCTGCACCGCACGCGACCTCCGCCTGCTGGCAGGGGGCTCCGGGTCCGCGACAGTCCATCGTGCACGGCGCGTCGCCGCACTGCAGCGCGAGCTGCTCGCACGCATGCTCGCCCGTGCACTCGAGCGCGCACGCGTGATCGGGCGGGCACGTCACGTCGGCTTGCTTGCAGCGATCTTTGCCGTCACATGTGATGCGACACGGCCAGCCCGGCGGGCACACGATCGGCTTGTTCTCGCAGGACTTGCCCATGCACGGGATCACGCACTCGCCGGACTCACAGCCGTCCATGCATTCGGGTGGGCACGCACCCGCGCCGGCGGGGCCGTCGATGCACATCTCGACGTCCGTCGTGTCGCTGTCGGCGTCGCTGCCGCTGTCCGCGTTGGCGTCGCTGTCTGGATCGCTGTCGCTGTCTGGTTCGCTGTCGCTCTGGCTCTGGCTCTGGCTCTGGCTTTGGCTCTGGCTCTGGCCGTCGCTCTCGCTCTCGCTCTCGCTTTGGCCGCCGCCGGTCGACGCGGAATCCAACACGCCATCGGCGCTCATGGCCGACGTCTGCGCGTCGCCCGAGTCGGCCACGGTGGCATCCCAATCTGGATTCATGCCGACGCACGCGCCGCTCGCGAGCGCGAGCACAGCCGTGAGACAGTGGAGTCGCGTCATGTCGAAGGTCTCCGAGGAGGGTTGGTTCCCGGCACGGGGTAGCAAGCGAGTCGCGGCGCGCCAGGCACCGAGCGCCAGAATCGACGCGGTAAGGCGAAAGTTCCTCTGGAACGACGCTCCGCGACTCACGCGCCGAGCATGACCTTCAGCGCCCGTTCTTGGCCCGCGTTGCCGAAAGTGTCGTACGCCGCGCCGATGTCCGCCAGCGCGAACCGGTGCGTGATGAGCTGTTCGGGTCGCAGCTTGCTCGTCAAGACCGATTGGAGCAGCATCGGCGTCGTCGACGTGTCGACCAGTCGCGTCGTGAGCGTGATGTTCTGCGACCAGAGCTTCTCGAGATGGAGCTCGACGCTCTTGCCGTGGACACCGATGTTCGCGAGATGGCCACCTGCCGCGACGGTCTCCTGACAGATGTCGAAGCTCGCACGGATTCCGACGGCCTCGATCGCGACGTCGACCCCGCGGTCACGGGTCAGCTGCATGATGCGCGCCGAAGCCTTGCCGTCGCTGCTGTTGATCACCTGCGTCGCACCGAACCTGCGCGAGACCTCGAGGCGGTCCTCGTCGAGGTCGACGAGGATCAGCTCCGAGGGTGAGAAGAGCTTCGCGGTCATGAGCGCGGCGAGGCCGATGGGTCCAGCGCCGATGATCGCGACGGTGTCTCCGGGCTTCACGCAGCCGGACAGAACCCCGCACTCGTAGCCCGTCGGCAAGATGTCGCTCAGCATCACCAGCGCTTCTTTGTCGGCGCCTTCGGGCACCGCGTACAGGCTGTTGTCGGCGTGCGGAATCCGAACGTACTCCGCTTGCGTGCCGTCGATCGTGTGACCGAGCAGCCAACCGCCGTCGAGGCAGTGCGAGTACATCGACCTCCTGCAGTTGCGGCACTTCCCGCACGACGTGATGCACGAGATGATCACCTGGTCCCCGGGCACGAACGTCGTGACCGAGTCGCCCACCGAGTCCACGATGCCCACGCCTTCGTGACCGAGGATGCGGCCGTCTTCGACCTCGGGAACGTCGCCATTGAGGATGTGGAGATCGGTCCCGCAGATGGTCGTGTGCAGGATCTTGATCACGGCATCGGTCGGACGCTTCACCTTCGGCGTGGGTCGTTCCTCCCACGCGCGCTTGCCGGGACCACGATAGACGAGCGCTTTCATGTTGCTCTGGACTCGAGGCCGCTGCACGGGGCGCGCCGCATGACGGATCGACGAATCGTGAGCAACGGAGGCAAGGTCGCGCGGATCCGGCCGCGACGCGTCGACCGTAGGCGCTCACGTGTGGCGTTTGCGTCGGGCGAGGGCTCGCTGGTCGCGGACGCGCGCACCGACGACGAACTGCACTCCAGCGCGGTCCAGTCGGTATGGACGTGATCGCGTGTGGTGTCGGTCGAGCCCCGTCGCGCGCGTGCGGCCGACGAATCCTGCAGCTTCGCGGTCTCGCGGGACGAGCCGGCGCGCGCCTGCCAGGTGACCTGCGCGAGCGTGTACGCCATCAGCGCCCCCGCGCAGCTCCACAGGGCGAAGTGGACGACGGCCGGCGTCGATTTGTCGACGGCGGGTCCCGGCAAGAACGACCAGGGCAAGGCGACGACCCACGCCAGCGCGGTCCATCCGATCCAACGGTGCGCATTCGCGACGTGACGCAGCTCGATCCACTGCGCGCCGCCGATTGCCGTCAAGCCGATCGTGGCGGCAAGCACCGACCCGACAATCATCGACGCGGGTCCGACCTCGGCGCGGCCGAACCATCCGATCATCCCAGTTGAAGACCTCCTGGGTCGGCTGCGGCGAGTGGAGGATCGTGTTGGCGATCCCCGCCGTCATCTTCTCCTGGATCTGCAAGCGGCGGGCGTAGACCTCGACAACCCGGGCGAGCTTGCTGATGCCGACGACCCGACGATCGGGCAGGTAGCCGACGTGAGCCTTGCCGATGATCGGCACCATGTGGTGCTCGCCATGGCTCTCGAACGGGATGTCCTCGAGCACGACGACCTCGTCGTAGCCGCTGATCTCCTCGAAGGTCCGGCTGATCGGCTCGATCGGCTCGTCCTGGTAGCCGCCGAAGAACTCCTCGTAGGAGCGGACGACGCGATCGGGCGCGCCGAGCAGGCCCTCGCACGGCGCGGCACCGTGGGCAATTGAGTCTCGAGGAGCAATATCGGGTCCTTGCTGTCTCCGGTACCGGCTCGCCTCACGCGAGCGCTAGCGACACACCCGAGCGCGCCCGCCGTCGAGCCACGTGCCCGGGAACCCGGTGGCGCCGCGCTGGCACGCGGCGTGGAATGCCGAGCCCGGGAGACACGAGCGATGAGCAAGTTGTTGCGCGGAGCGGTTGCGGGTGTGGCGGCGTGGAAGCTCGGTGGCGGTGTCATCGGCACCATCCTGATCTTCGTCCTGCTGCGGCTGGCCCAAGCCGTGCAGTCCGTCGTCATGATGAATGCAACCAACTCACGTGACGAGTTCGGCGCATGCACGATCGGTGTGGGGCTCCAATGCACGTTCGGACTGTAATCCTCGTGGCTCTCGAGTTGCTCGCGGTCGGCGGTTGTACCGACGATCTCGACGCGCACACCGACGTGCTCGTGCGGGAGATCGCGGCCGCCGACCTCGAGCAGGACGATCAATGCGACGACCTCCGCGACGAAGCAGAATGTCTCGGTGCCGGGTGCCGCTGGCAGCCCCTTGTCGGCGCAGTGCTCGAATCAGACGACTCGTGTCGCTACGGTGAGCCCCTCGGCTTGTGCTTTGCCGACGACCTCGCGCAGCCGTGCGACCCCGACGCGCGCCGCTGTGCGGACGGCTCGTTCGCGTGGGTCCTTCCGGGTCCGGACAACGCCGCCCTTGTCGCGTACTCCGCGACATCGTGCGGCGTACCGGATCATTTCATGCCATGTCCGACGGCGCCGAACGATCTCACCGCCGATGTCGAGGTG
>CANLQR010000441.1 GCA_947492135.1 Deltaproteobacteria bacterium
CGCTCGCGTTGACGAGACCATCCCCGCAATCAGGCAGTGTGCAGTCGCTGTCGCAGTTCAGCGACTCGCCACCGACGTCACAGATCTCGCCGGCGGTGGCGTTCAAGACGCCGTCGGGGCACATCGAGAAGTTGCAGTTGGCGTTGCACATCGCGGACTCACCCGCGTCGTCGCACTCTTCGTCGCCATCGATCGCCCCATTTCCGCACAGATCAACCCCCGTGTCCGTGCTCTCCTCTTGCGCCGCAGAGCTACTGCTGTCCGCGCTGGTGGTCGCGCCGCTGCTGTCGACCTCGGTGGTCTGCGTGGTGGAGCTCTCGGTGGTCGACTCGCACGGCGCCGCGCACGTCGTGTCGGCGGCCGTGGTCGTCGTCGCGCTGGTCTCGGTGCTGGTGCCCGACGAGCCCGCCGTCGTGCCCGTCATCGCCGCCGTGGTTCCCGTGTCCGAGGTCCCCGCCGAGGCAGTGGCGGTGTCCACGGTGTTCTGGCAACCCGCGAGCGCCAGGACCACAACCGACGAAAACAAGCGGCAACGCATGAAAAACATGAAAAACAGCATGCCACAAAGCCCCGGCGCCCGCGTGCGTGTGGGCCTGTAGCGCCCATGACGAGCTTCGGCGCCCGCCTGGAAAAATCCCTCACCCTCGCGCTCGCGATCCGGTGGTAACCTCTTTGCCCCCTTCTCCCCCGCAGACCCCCGAGACGACCATGGCTCAGCTCGTCGATCGCATCGCCGCTCTCCAAGACTACAAGAAGTACGAGGACCTGCACTGGAGCGGGTCGTTCGAGGACTACCTCGAGATCGTACGCAAGAACCCGCGCATCGCTCGCACCGCGCACGAGCGGCTGTACGACATGATCGTCAGCTACGGCAGCGAGGAGTACGTCGACAACAAGAAGAAGGTCACGCACTACTGCTTCTTCGACGACGAGACCCACGGCGGACGCGACGCGATCTTCGGGCTCGACATCCCGCTGATGCGATTGGTTGCAGTCCTCAAGGCCGCGGCGATGCGCTTTGGCACCGAGAAGCGCATCTTGCTGCTCCACGGGCCGGTGGGATCGGCCAAGAGCACCATCGTCCGCCTGCTCAAGCAGGGCATCGAGGAGTACAGCCGGACCCCCGAGGGCGCGCTGTTCACCTACGAGTGGGTCATCCCCGAGGAACTCCGCTATCTGACCGCCGGCAACGAGATCTTCCCGTCGGCGATGCACGAGGAGCCGCTCAAGCTCATCCCGCCCGAGTGGCGCGAGGCCGCAATCACCGAGCTCGGACTCGAGCGCGATGGCTATCGCCCGCACATCCGCGGCGAGCTCAACCCCGCGTGCCGCTACATCTTTGCCGACCTGCTCAAGCACTACAAAGGTGACTGGGGTCAGGTCGTCAAGCACATCCGGGTCAAGCGGTTGCTCATCAGCGAGCAGGATCGCATCGGCATCGGCACGTTCCAGCCCAAAGACGAGAAAAACCAGGACTCGACCGAGCTCACCGGCGAGATCAACTACCGGCGCATCGCCGAGTACGGCAGCGACTCGGATCCCCGCGCGTTCAACTTCGACGGCGAGTTCAACGTCGCCAACCGCGGCATCATCGAGTTCGTCGAGATCCTCAAGCTCGACGTCGCGTTCTTGTACGACCTGCTCGGCGCGACCCAGGAACAAAAGGTCAAGCCCAAGAAGTTCGCGCAGACCGACATCGACGAGGTGATCATCGGCCACACCAACGAGGCCGAATACCAGCGCCTGCTGGAGAACCGCTTCATGGAGGCGCTGCGCGACCGTACGGTGAAGATCGACATCCCGTACATCACCAAGCTCTCTGAAGAGATCAAGATCTACACCAAGGACTACAACCCCAAGAAGGTTCGCGGGCGCTTCATCGCGCCGCACACCCTCGAGATGGCGGCGATGTGGGCGTGCCTGACGCGGCTGGAGGAGCCCAAGAAGCACCAGCTGTCGCTGCTGCAAAAGCTCAAGCTCTACGATGGCAAGACCCTGCCGGGCTTCACCCAGGACACCGTCAAAGAGCTGCGCAAAGAGGCCAGCCGCGAGGGCATGGACGGCATCAGCGCCCGCTACGTGCAGGACAAGATCGCCAACTGCCTGGTCAGCGACCGCGGGCAGATGAGCATCAATCCGTTCATGGTCATGAACGAGCTCGACTCGGGCCTGCGCAGCCACAGCCTCATCACCAACGAGGACGACCGCAAGCGCTACACCGAGCTGCTCGCGGTGGTGAAGCAGGAGTACGAGGACATCGTCAAGAACGAGGTCCAGCGCGCCATCAGTGCCGACGACGAGGCCATCGCCCGGCTGTGCGGCAACTACATCGACAACGTCAAGGCGTACACCCAGCGCGAGAAGGTCAAGAATCCGTACACCGGCCAGGACGAGGAGCCCGACGAGCGGCTGATGCGATCGATCGAGACCAAGATCGACATCCCCGAGAGCCGCAAGGACGACTTCCGCCGCGAGATCATGAACTACATCGGCGCGCTGGCGATCGAAGGCAAGCAGTTCGACTTTCGCACCAACGAGCGGCTGTACAAGGCGCTCGAGCTCAAGCTGTTCGAGGATCAGAAGGACAGCATCAAGCTCACCAGCCTGGTGTCGAACATCGTCGACAAGGAAGCCCAAGAGAAGATCGAGGTGGTCAAGCAGCGCCTCATCCGCAACTACGGCTACGATGAGATCTCGGCCACCGACGTCCTCACCTACGTCGCTTCGATCTTTGCCCGCGGTGAGATCAAGGGCGACTGATCGATGAGTCTCGATCCCAAGGCCGCAACACCGCTGGGCGAAGCGGGGCCGATGGCGATCGAGATCGCCGGCAAGACCGCGATGTTGCTGGTCTCGCTGGCGACCGAGATTGGTGCGCGTTCGCCGGGCGAGGTCGTCGCCCAAGCCCTTGGCCTGCTGCAGATGGTGCGGCAGGCCAAGGCGCGAGGTCAGCGGATCGTGCTGCACGACCCCGCGACCGGCCGCGAGATCGATCTGGCGCTGTAGGCAGACCTAAGCCACAGCAGCCCAACGCGGGTCCCTATCGACAAGCGCGCGACGGCGCGGTTCGCCGCAGGTGACCGTGACGTGAACTTGGTAGGGTGCGCGCAATGGACCCGCGACTTGAAGCGATAGCCCTGCTCTACCTTACGTTTGCCCACGCCACGGACGGGACCCTCAGCGGTGACGAGATGCGCATGCTCGCGACGAAGCTGCGTGCGTGGCAGCCCCAGGCGTCGCTCGACTCCGTCGCCGATCAAATCAAGGCGACGGTCGTGCGCTACAAGCGACTGGGCGACCAGCCGGCGCGAATCGCCGAGGCCCATCGCTGTGCCACGCGGCTCGCCAACGGTTTCGATCCCGACGCCCGCGGCCGCGTGCTCGCCGATCTTCGCGAGCTCGCGATGGCCGACGGCAAGGAGACTCCCGAGGAGACCAGCTTCCTCGAGGAGATCGCCGTCAAGCTGCTCGCCGCGCGCGTCTGAGGGCGCCAACGGCCTCGAGCCTGGTGCCGCCGTGAACGATCACGCGCAGGTGCCACAGCCGAGGCTGTCGACCTCGCCCACGCACAGGTCGTCCCACTCGGTTGCGCAGCAGTAGTCGTCCACGCCGCACACGCACGCTTCGATCGCGGCGTCTGTGCATCCGGTGCCCGCGTGGGCCGTGCAGCAGTCCGAGTCGACGGCCCCACCATCATCGGGCGGGACCCCGCAAGCGCCACACGCGAGCGAGTCGACCTCGCCCACGCACACGTCATCCCACTCGGTGGTGCAGCAGTAGTCGTCTTGCGCGCACACGCACGCTTCCACGACGGGATCGACGCAGCCAGGGGTCGCCTGCGCCGCGCAGCACTCACCCACGCCGCCGCCGCCTTCGGTGCCTCCACCCTCGGTGCCGCCGCCCTCGGTGCCTCCACCCTCGGTGCCTCCACCTCCGCACGAGCCGCAGCCGAACGAGTCGACCTCGCCCACGCAGATGTCGTCCCACTCGGTTGCGCAGCAATAGTCATCCTGGCCGCACACGCAGGCTTCGATGGTCGCATCACTGCAGCCCACGTCGGGGTGCGCCATGCAGCAGTCGCCGAGATCGCCACCGGCCTCGGCTCCGCCGACCTCGCCTCCGCCGGTCTCCTCGAGCCCTGGACCGGCTTCGCCACCGCCGGTCTCGACGCCGCCATCGGCCTCGGCCCCGCCGTCGTCCGCGGGCCCACCCGTGTCGGCTTCACCGCCCGCTTCACAGACCCCGCAGCCGTTCTCGACCACGAGCGACGCGCACAGATCGTCCCACACCGAGTCGCAACAAAACGAGTCCTGCGCGCACACGCATCCCGCGATCACAGGATCGCCACAACCCGGAGTCTCGTGCCCGACGCAACAGTCGCCTTCGCCCGCAGGCGGATCACCACCGTCGGTGCCGGGCTCCTCCGCGCCGCCTTCATCGACCGGCCCACTAGGCCCCGCGCCACCATCGTCGTCGTCGGCTTCTCCGTCGTCGTCGCCGCCGTCGTCGGTGCTCTGCCCGTTCGGACCGGTATACGAGCCGAAGCCTTCGCCCAGAGTTGCGCCCTTGGTGCAGGCAACCGCCCCAAACGCCAGCGTCAGCAGTGCGGCGGGCGTGAGCAACGGGGCGAAACACGAGAACCGCAGCGCGAGCGTCGTTGGGCGTGGCATGGGCGTCCCTCTTTTCAGCTCAAGACACTACCGACGCGATAGCAAGACGGTGGTTTTTTTCGCGGCGCTACGCGTTTTGATCGGATAGCGCAGCCCGACAACCCGCGATTGGTCGAATCGCCTCCCGCAACCGCGCCCCCCGAGCCAAGCCTGGGCAATCTGCACGGTGCCCACGAGCCGGCCCGAGTGCCGCAATCGGGGCACATCCGACCGAGCCCAGCGCGTCGGCCTGCGCCGCGGTACCGTTGTCGCCGTGAGACGTGATCGAGACCACGCGTACGGCGGCTCTGGA
The DNA here is from genome assembly GCA_947492135.1 of Deltaproteobacteria bacterium. Classification (GTDB taxonomy): domain Bacteria; phylum Myxococcota_A; class Polyangia; order Nannocystales; family Nannocystaceae; genus Xiheibacterium. The sequence goes on from CANLQR010000441.1 coordinate 4,963, forward strand.
AGTCGTTGGGCTCCACTGCCTGGCCGTCGGGGCGCGATCGTCGTGGCGTTGTTGGCCGCAGGCTGCCCCGCCACGGCGCCCGAGGGCACGCCACAGGGCGGCGCGTTCCATCACGATCCCAGCTGCGAGCTCGACGGCGCCCTGACGATCGAACTCGCTGACGGGACCTCCGGCTTCGTGGCGCTCGCACCGGGCCAAGGCCCGGTCGAACACTTTGGCCCCCAAGGGGGAAACCACGCGTTCGCCGGCGTGCGCATCGGTGGGCTCGCACTGGATCGCTATGACATCGTGCTGGTCCAGCTCGGGGTGTTCGGGGCCGAGCAGTGCCCGTGGGCGATCTCGCCGTGCGTCGGCGAGCCCAGCTTTGGCGTGGGCACGTGGGTGCTCGGCGACGTGATCGAACTCGATCCGATCGATGAGCAAACCATCGAGGAGGACCAGCTGCGCGTGGGCGTTGGAACCGGCGCCCTGGTCCTGCAGGCACAGGCCGAAGACCCGTGCGGGCAGGTCGGACTGGCCCAGCAAGCTTTTACCCGGTGATTCGCCCGGGGCCTTGCATGGTGGGTGGCCCGGGCGGCAACGTGGCGCAACCCCCTTGGCCCTGGTCGTCCATCGCAGCAACCGTGCCGACGTGCTCGCTCTGGCACTCGGTGATGTCGTTGCCGAGCGGCCATTGCCGCCGCTGCAGACCGAGTGGGTCGTGGTCAACGGCCGCAAGATGGCGGGCTGGCTCTCGATGCGGCTGGCCGAGCGCTTCGGCGTGTGGTCAGGGGCACAGTTCCCCTTCCCGCGGCGGTTCGTCGCGCAGTTGATGACCTGGCTGGTGCCCGAGCGCGCGACCGCCCTCGCGCTCGACGAGCGCGACGCGCTGCAGTGGCTGGTGCTACCCAAGCTCGACAGTCGGCTCGACGATCCCGGATTCGTCGAACTGCGTCGCTACTGCCGTGAGGATCCCACCGGCCTGGCGCGCTTCGGGATCGCGGCCAAGATCGCATCGCTGTTCGATCGCTATCTGGTGCATCGGCCCGAGATGATGCTGCACTGGCAGCGCGGAGGCGGAGCCGACGACTGGCAAGCCACGCTGTGGCGCGACGTCGTGGCCACGCGTGGGGGCGATCACTTTGCGGGGCTGCTGGAGGTCTGCGTCGATCGACTGCGACGCGCGGTGCGACCGGTCGGCGACGGCGTCGTAGGGGCACTGCCACCGCGCGTGAGCTTCTTCGGCATCGCGAGCCTGCCACCTTCGTACCTCCAGCTGCTGGGCCCACTGGCCGAAGCCACGGACGTTCACCTCTTCGTGCCCTCGCCGTCGATGGGCTGGTGGGCCGAGATTCGCAGCCAGCGCCGCCGTGCACCCCCCGTGGATCTGCAGCCCGCGCCCGACGAGGGCCATCCACTGCTGGCTTCGCTCGGCACCTTGGGCCGCGACTTCCAGCGGCTGCTCGAGTCCGAGTGCGCGTACGTGGAGCCGCAAGCCGAGCTGTACCGCGAGCCCTCCACCAACACATTGCTCGGGACGCTCCAATCCGACGTCCTGCACCTGCGCCGCCGCGGGTCCCGCACGACCGCAACCCCCAGCGACGTCGAGCCCAGCAAGCCCATCGCTGCCGACGACGACTCGATCGCCGTGTTCTCGTGCCACTCCCGATTGCGCGAGGTCGAGGTGTTGCACGACCGGCTGCTCGCGCTGCTGGCCGACGATCCGACCCTGCAACCGCGCGACATCGCCGTGTACCTCACCGATGTCGACGGCTACGCCCCGCTGGTCGAGGCGG
>CANLQR010000442.1 GCA_947492135.1 Deltaproteobacteria bacterium
GCTGCTCGCGTCCCAGCCGCTGCTCACGCGGATCTAGCAGTCGACCGGGCGGCAACGGTGCAAGCCGTCGCTACCCCTCGCAACTCGCAGCGTCGCCGTAGAGCACCGCCAGGCTCGCCGCCGCCGCGCTGCCGACCTCGCCACCTTCTCGGGTCCAGGCGCACAGGGTCTCTCGGACGCGCTCGGTGGGCGTGCTCGAGTATCGCAACGCCTGCGCGAGGCGCCGCGCGTAGCCCCGCTCGGGGCGCGCCGCCAGCCGCTTGGCGACGGCATCCGCGCCGCGCTCGCCAAAGTGCCGCGCAAGCTCGCGCGCTGCCTCTGCACTGAGTTCCTGCGCGACGCTGTCATCGTCCAACATCCCGCGAAGCAAGCCGAACGCAGCATCGTCGGCGCATCGACCGAGGGCGTCGACTGCTGCGCGTTGCACCGTGGCGTCCGCGTCGGCGCCGGCCGTCACCTTGCCGACCAGCGTGCCAACCCGCGCGACGATGCGACGCGAGCACGGTGTCGCAACGCGAGCGAGCGCAGCGGCGCGCACCTCGGGCCACGGATCCTCGAGCGCCGGCTCGAGCCATAGATCACCGCGAACCTCGACGTGCGCCCATGCGATACCCACCAGTCGTGGGGTCTGCGAGTGTTCGAGTCGATGGGTCCGCACCAGCGTCCCGGCCTGCTGGGCTGACAGGGCAGGTAAGGCCAGCCAAGCGAGGATCTCGTCGGCCTGCTCCTCGATCGGAAGCGCCGCTGTGGCGACTGCAAGCAAGGCCGTCTGAGCGGCAGGTAGCGCTGCCTGGGTCACCAGCGCGCGCACCGAAGCCACGCGGACACCGAACGCGCGCGCCTCATCGTTCGCCAGTGCTGCGAGTCGCGCGATGAAGGCGTCGTCGATTCCACCTTCGATCGCCGCGCGAAGCCCAATGATTGCGGCCAGCCGGGGCGGATCTGCGGCTTCGAGTTCGGTGTCCAAGGCGGCGAGCACAGCCGTCTGGAGCGCGGGGTGGCCACGGAGGCGACGTCGCAGAGAACGCGCGAACTGGCGGCGCAACTCGACGTGGCCGCGACCGGCCAGCACGAGCAGATCGGGCACGGTCTGGTCAGGCGTCAGGTCGACGAGGTCATCGAGCAGGACCGCACGAACGGCCACGGGGAGCTCTCGATCGGACACCAGCGAGGCCACCGCGGTCTGACCGTTCGCACCCTGATCGCGCAGCAGTGGCCGCCACTGATCGATTGCCATGAACTTGCCGTGGTCCGACGACTCCGCCGCGCAGGCATGGCGGAGTTCGTCCGCAATGCGTGCGGCGACGGCGAGCCCGCCGATTTCCGCCAGGACATCGAACAGTCGCTTGCGCTCCGCCGCCGCGGGCGGAGGCACGGCGTCGATACGGTCGAGCAGCGCCGCTGCGCCTGCGTCGGGGTGTGCGACCAAGCGCCCGCGAGCCTGCAGATAGGCCCGGTTGGGCTCGCCGAGAATCGCGCCCACGTCGACGGTCGCGGCGCTGGCGTCGTAGTCCACGGCTCCAGTGGAGGGCCCCGGTGGGGGGGATGACTGGGCCGGGCCCGGCGCCCCAGCGCTGGCGAGCCCTACGACAAAGAGGATGGCGGGCGACACGTCTGGGCCAGTGTGGCGGACGGCGGGATTGTGCGCCACAGTGCACGCGCTGTGGGCCCAGAGGCGTTCGACTACGAGCTGCCCCCCGATCAGGTCGCCCAACATCCCGTGGCGGTCAGGGGCGCTGCGCGGATGATGATCGTCCAGCCCCACGCTGCGATTCACACGGTCGCGCGCACGCTGCCCGAGCACGTTCCCGATCGGGCGCTGGTGGTGGTGAATGCCTCGTCCGTGGTGCCGGCCCGCATGGTTGTTCAACGCAGCGACGCGCGGACGTTCGAGTTGTTGTGGTGCGCGCCCGCGGCCGGGCAGGGGCCTGGAGCCTCCGTGCAGGCGTGGGTGCGTGGCGGCAAGCGACTGCGCTGCGGCGACGTCCTGACCGTGGGCGCGCTCGAGGTTCGCTGCGAGGACGACGGCGGCGACGGTCGCGAACGCAGCTTCGTGATTCTCTCAGGCGACCTCATCGAGGCTTGTCGTGCGCACGGCCAGATCCCACTGCCGCCCTACATCGCTCGGCCGGATGGGCCCGTGCCCGCCGATCTCGACCGCTACCAGACGATCTACGCGGACCGCGACGGCAGCATCGCGGCCCCGACCGCGGGGCTTCACTTCGACGAGGCGATGCTTGCCCAGCTCGATGTCGTGCGCCTGCACCTCCACGTCGGGCCGGGAACGTTCTTGCCGATGGATGCGGCCGACATCCGCGACCATCGCGTCGGCGCCGAGCGCATCGAACTCGGCGAAGTCGCGGCACTCCGCATCGAGGAGGCGCGGGCCATAGGCCGTCCCATCGTCGCGGTCGGGACCACGGTCGTGCGCGCGCTGGAGAGCCTCGCCCACGGCGGTCGCCCGCTGGTCGCCGCGCGCACCCAGACCGAGCTGGTCATCGTGCCCGGTCATCGTTTTGAAGTGGTGACCCATCTGCTCACCAACTTCCACCTGCCGCGCAGCAGCTTGCTGATGCTCGCGTGTGCCTTCGGAGGGACCGAACGCGTGCTCGCGGCATACGTCGAGGCTGTCGCGCAGGGTTACCGGTTCTACAGCTACGGCGACTGCATGTTGCTGACCAGGGCCCCGTGACCTTCGATCCTGCGAACAACCTTTCCTGTGATGATTCCGGGCTGATCACGCGACCGCCGGCCGTGTTCGACGTGCTCGCGCGCTCGGGCGAGGCGCGTAGCGCCCGGCTGTGGACCGGGCACGGGCCCGTCGACACGCCGTGTTTCATGCCGGTCGGGACCTACGGCGCCGTCAAAGGGATCGACCCCGACGAGCTCGCGCGGGTCGGATCCCAGGTCGTGCTCGGCAACTCGTATCACCTTGCCCATCGTCCAGGTGCCGAGCGCGTCGCTCGTCTGGGTGGTCTGCACGGCATGAGTGGTTGGTCTCGCGCCATCCTGACCGACAGCGGTGGCTTCCAGGTCTTCAGTCTTCGGGGCCTGCAACGGATCGACGACGACGGGGTGGACTACCGCACGCACTTCGACGGCTCGGCCCATCGCATGACGCCCAAGAGCGTCCTCGAGGTGCAGGCGTTGCTCGGATCGGACATCTGCATGGTGCTCGATCACTGCCCGCCCGCAGACGCCAGTCCCGTCGATCTGCAGCGCGCGGTGGATCGCACGACGCGTTGGGCCGAGCTGGCTGCGACGCTGCGACCGTCGATCCTCGGCGATCGTCAGCTGTGTTTCGGGATCGTTCAGGGCGGAGTCGATCTCGAGGTGCGACGCGCACACCTCGATCGCATGGCGCCGCTGCCGTTCGATGGCCTCGCACTCGGCGGCCTGTCGGTCGGCGAAACCCCCGCCCAGATGCACGCGACGATGGCCACCGTGGCGCCGTGGATGCCGGCCGACCGGCCGCGATATGTGATGGGCATCGGCATGCCCGAGGATCTGATCGCGGCGATCGATGCAGGTGTCGACATGTTCGACTGCGTGTTGCCGACCCGCAACGCGCGCAACGGCCAGCTGTTCACGATGGCCGGGCGCATGAACATTCGCCGCACGCAGTGGCGCGACGACGTGCGGCCGGTTGACCCCGAGTGCGGGTGTCCGACCTGCCGCCGGTTCTCGCGCGGGTACCTGCGCCACCTCCATGGTCAGAACGATCCGCTGTTCGGCCGGCTCGCGAGCCTCCACAATCTGTGGTTTTTTCATGCACTGGTCGGGCGCCTGCGCGCCGCGCTGCGCCGCGGGGACTACCCGGCCGAGCGAGATCGGGTCCGCGCGAGTCTCACGCCGGGGCTGATGACCGCCGGCGCCGACGTGTGAGTCCCCGCGCCAACGGTGGCCTCCTCGGTGGGGGCTGCGTCGGCCCAACTTCGGGCTGCGAGCCCGCTGGCGCCCATCCACGGCCGCTCACGCCCACGCCGCGGGGGTCGAGCCGCGGGGCTCGCCTACGCGGTGGCCGAGCCGCTCGCCCCCGGCCGGCCGCCTTGACCCCCCGGCGTGCCCTTGCTACGCCTGCCGCCCCGGGGAACCGGCCCTCACCGGCCGTGGCGCTGTCAGATCAGCGCAGCGCGTCCTCTACTCTCGCTCCAGCGTACCGCCCATGACCCTCGCCGCAACGAACCTCGTCACTGCCTTTGCTGGGCCGCTGCTCGCCGAAGGTGCAGGGTCCGCGCTCAGCGGTGTCTTGCCCATCGTGCTGATGTTCGCGGTGGTCTACTTCATCGTGCTGCGTCCGATGAGCCGGCAGGAAAAAGATCGAAAAAAGCGCGTGGAGTCGTTGAGCAAGGGTGACCAGGTCGTCATCGGCGGCGGCATCCTCGGGCGCATCTCCAACCTCGACGATCCCAAGATCGCGGTGGTCGAGATCGCCGACAAGGTGAAGATCCGGGTCCTGCGCAAGGACATCGTCGACGCCGCCGAGGCTGCGCTCAAGGACGAGAAGGCGGCGGCGCCCAAGAAGTCCGAAGAAAAAGACGCGAAAGAAAAGGAAGACACCGAGGCGGCGCGCGGCGACGCGCGCTAAAAGCGACCCCGGCGTACCCTCGAGACAGGCCATTATAAGATGCGTCGATTCCTCCGACTCAAAGCCCTCGCGCTGTTCGCGTTGATCGTCACGGCGACGATGGCGGTGCTCCCGTCGTTTTTGCCCGCAGAGAGCCTCCCAGGGTTCATTGCGTCGACATTCACGCGCAAGTTCCAGCTCGGCCTCGACCTCCAAGGCGGCCTCCATCTGGAGTACTCCGTCGCGGTCGATGAGGCCATCGAGAACAAGCTCGATCAGATCGCTGCCGAGCTCGAGATCGGGTTCCGCGAAAAGAAGGACCTCAAGGTCGAGGTCACCCGTGACGGCGTCGACACGCTGCTCATCGCGTTGCCCACGGTCGACGATGTCGCCTTGGCGACCGACGACGTGATGGCCGTGACCTACGGGGTCCTCGACCGGATGGATCCGGAGGACGACCAGCCCGCCAACGTCATCCGCCTGCGCATGCCCGAGGCTGCCATCGCCGAGAACCGCAAGGCGGCGGTGGCCAACGCGCTCGAGACCGTCAGCAAGCGGGTCGACGCGATGGGCGTGGCCGAGCCGAACATCTATCCCAAAAACCGCCAGATCGTGATCGAGCTGCCGGGTCTCGCCGACGAGAACACCGAGCTGCGCGCGGCTGCAGCCGACGCCGCCGCACGCGTCAGCCAGCTGCTTGCTGCGGCCGGTGCGGCCCAGGTATCGACCGCCGAGGTCCGCGAGCAAGCCGGCCAGTTCAAGATCACCGTGCCCGGGGGCGACGCCATGGCGCTGCTCAACCAGGCCTTTGCCGGCAAGCTCACCGAGGATGGGACAATCATCGACGACCGGCTCCCCGCCGAGCTGTCGATCCTCCCAGCAGACGTCACGCAGCCCGACCCGGCCGTGGCGGTGCTCGGGCTCACCGATCGCGCACGCGACCAGATCCTCGCGGGCGCCAGCGAGTTCCACCGCCTGCTCAAGATCATCGAGCGCCAAGCGGTCTTGCGGATGCACCTCGTCGACGACGAGACCAAGTTCCGCGACACCGGCAAGCCCTACCTGCGCGCACTCTACGAGTCCGGGAAGATCACCCAGGGCATGGGCATCTCGGTCAACATCGAGTCCGACTACGGACGCGAGGGTGGCGTGATGGTGCGCGAGCCCTTCGCGCTGTTCTCCAAGGATCTGCAGACGCTGGAGAACTTCTTCGCTGGCCTGCCGCCCGAGTGGCGCCTGCCGCCGGACATGAAGATGGCGTATGGGCCGGCGCCGGTGGTCACCCGCCGCGGACAACCCGCCGAGAGTCTCTACCGCACCTACGTCATCAAGGCTCGGGCCGAGGTCACTGGCGAGAGCATCGTCAGCGCATCGGTCGGCTTCGATCAGCAAAGCGGTCAGCCCGAGGTCAACGTCAAGCTCGACCGCGTCGGTGCCGACTTGTTCGAGGAAATGTCCGGCAGCAACGTCGGCCGCAAGATGGCGATCATCCTCGACGAGCAGGTGCGCTCGGACCCGGTGTTCAACGAGCGCATCCCCGGTGGCAACGTCCGCATCTCGCTGGGCTCGTCGCCCGGCCAGTCCGCACGCGAGGCCGCCAACGACCTGACCAAGGTGCTCAAGAGTGGCTCTCTGCCGGCTCGCCTGCAGAAAGAATCGGAGATGCGGGTCGGTGCCGACCTCGGCTTCGACGCGGTCGACCAGGGCGCCAAGGCGTTTGCCATCGGTCTGTTCTCCGTGGTCGCGTTCATGGGCATCTACTATCGCCGCAGCGGTTGGGTTGCCAACATCGCATTGGTGATGAACGTGGTGCTGATGCTCGCCGCGATGGCGTTCTTCCGCGCCACGCTGACGTTGCCGGGCATCGCCGGGGTCGTGCTGACCCTGGGTATGGCAGTCGACGCCAACGTCATCATCTACGAACGCATCCGAGAGCTGATCCGCGAGGGCTACACGGCCCGCGCGGCGATTGACGCCGGCTACGACCGCGCGTTCACCAGTATCCTCGACTCTCAGCTGACCACTGCGATCGCGGGGCTCGTGCTGTGGCAGTACGGCTCGGGCCCGATTCGCGGGTTCGCCGTCACGCTGCTCATCGGCATCGCGACGTCGATCTTCACCGGCGTGTTTTGCACGCGCCTGTTCTTTGACTTCCAGGCGAACCGTCG